>CAYZLL010000064.1:0-14197 GCA_964479225.1 uncultured Smithella sp. | reverse complement strand
AAAAGCGGACATATCATGTGCTACAAAATAGGACTTTTCTATTTGCTGCTAACATACCTTATTTTTTTCCCTTATTTTTTGAATTACGGGTATGAACCCGGGGAAGTTCCTTTTGCTGGTTCGGGCTTGGAGCCGGAACCGCAATATTGCGGAGCAGGAAAAAGCCCGGCTCCAGCAACAAGATCTCGGGCCACGGGACGGGAGATACCATAAGAAAGGCAGGATCATTGCTGACCCTGCCTCAATTTTGTTATCCCGAATTCGATAAAAAATATTTTTACTTTTCTTCTATGATAGTAAGCCGCTGCTCCAGCTTTTCGTTTTTCTCCTGCAATGCTTTGATTAATCCCTGCTGCTCCTTGACGGCTTCTACAAGCACGCCCACAAGGCTGGCATAATTCACACCCGTGGCATTGGTTCCATTATGGGCCACGACCTCAGGAATCACTCCATCAACTTCTTCTGCAATCAGTCCTACCGCTGGTTTGCCGCTGTCCTTCCAGTCAAATTTTACGCCCCTCAATTTGCTGACTGTATCCAGCGCGTTTTCGTATGTACGGATGTTATCCTTGTAAGCCATGGAACTTGGACCAAATGCGTTTGCATAAACATTACCTGTAAACGTAACGCTGCCGTCATTATTTATCGTCATACGATTTGCCCCAGAACCTGAAATAGATGCGCCTAAATCGTTGATGACAAAGGTACCGACTCCAGAAGCAGAAGCATTGGCGCCCACGACAAATGTTTTCATGGGATTGCCGGAAACATCGGTACGAACCATCATGAAAGCGGCCGTATTTTTTGTCCGGTCCATCCGGAAGACGGCGTTGTCTCCAACCAGATGTAACTGCCTGGCTGGGGCAGACGTACCAATTCCTACATTCACGCTGGATGCCGCACTATTTACTCCGGCGATGCTGCCCAGTACCAGGCTGTTGGCTGTGGAAACGTAGGCTCTGCTACCAATGGCGGTCGCGTTTTGAACAGAGCCCGGTGCCGCGTTGTCAATATTTGCGCTGTATCCAATTAAGGTGTTTGAATCCTCAACAGTGTTATTGCTGCCGGAGGATATCCCGAAAAAGGTGTTGCCGGTACCGGTGGTGGTGTTGAAGCCTGATTGATACCCAGTGAAGGTGTTTTCGGAACCGGTGGTGTTTTGATTGCCTGCAGCATACCCGAGAAAAGTGTTGCTACTACCGGTGGTGTTGCCATGTACGCCTTGGCCCGCATAACTACCGATAAAAATGTTGAAGTGACCAGTGGAGTTGTAGATGCCGGCATAATACCCGAGAAAAGTGTTGTCGTAACCTGTTGTGTTTTCGTAGCCGGCCTTATAACCATTGAAGGTGTTTTGGTTGCCGTTGTTTTTGTAGCCAGCCATATATCCGATGAAGTTGTTGGTACCACCCGTGGAATTGCTGAAACCGGCATTATCCCCGATGAAGTTGTTGTAGTTACCGGTGGTGGTGTTGTAGCCGGCATTCTTTCCAATGAAGGTGTTCTTCTGACCGGTATTGTTAACGGGGTCGGCCATGATGAGGCCACCGGCTCCCACGCCATAGAAGGTATTCGCATTATCTGTTTGACCATCCATAACCGCCAAGGCATTCCCGGCAAAAGTCATCAGCATAAAAAAAATGCAACAAATCAGAATTCTAGTTTTCATCTTTTTCCCTCCTTCTTTTATTTTTAAATGTTATAGTTTTGCAATCCTTGTCATCAGTCCAAATATTGTTTCACCCTCTCCGACAAAGAGAAGTGACACTAACAATATTTCAGTAAAGGCAAGGGTTATAGTTCTCTGTCTTTAACTTGCCGGATTGAATTCATTGAAATAAAAAATTTCTCAAGGGAATTTATGACCCCATGGAGGATAAACATTGGCAACTTCCGATAAATCATTTTCATGATGGACTCCAGAAAGTTGAGGGTTGGGTTGATGGTGTAATATTTACGAAAAAATATTTTGTTTCTTTGCATGGAGAAACGTACAGAAGGAATGGGAGAAAACGTACAACTTCATATAGTTTATAAATATTCTTCTTTCTATTATTTATCAAGCAAAAAAGGTTTTGTGTGATTTTTTCTCATGGGGGCGGAATTGTGTTTCTTCCGGATTGAAATCTTGTATTTTCGTCGAAGTTGACGACGCGAGGAAGGATTCTTGCCGGCACCGACCAATCCATAATATTTAGCAGTGTTCTGAATTGTGGATTACGGATTCGTAAGGCACATAAATTAAGGCAGGATCATTTCTGACCCTGCCTTAATCTTGTTATCCGATTTAGATAAAAGATTTTTTACTTTTCTTCTAAATCGATGAATGTCGTCATGATGAAATAAAGCAAATCTCCTGTTACGGTAACCACACGACCCAGCACTACAGCAAGCAGCAAATCCGTTTGTGCCATGTGCCCTCCGAGCAGGAAGAGCAAGACGATCTCTCGCACTCCTACGCCGGCCGGCGTCCCTGGTGTAACAAAACCGGCCAGCCAGGCAAGCACATATGCCCCGCACAACGCTAAGAAGGCCGGCAGTGCTGTGGCCGCAGGAACGACAACCTCCAGAATGCCGATAAACACACAGCCGGACAGAACCAGAAACGCCGTCTGCAACATCAGCGCCCGGGTTACTCCGGCATCATAGAGGCTGTACGCAGTGGCAAAAAGCGTCAACATTACGGCTATGAATAATGCGGTGGACATCCACAGAGCAAGAGTCGGCCACAAAAGCGGCATAACGAGAATGCTCAAAATTACGCCGGCAACAGCCAGCAACCCTAATTCCCACAAGGCAGACAGGGCCAGTGGTCGCGCCGGCAAGCCTGCGGCCATGCCCAGCGCCTGGCGTCCCGCAAGATGAAAGATGTTGCCGGGAATGTACTTGGCAAGTTGAGATTGACCGTAAACTTTGTTTGCCCAAGACCAACGCGTTTTGACTTCAAGAAAGTTCAGCAGATGCCACCAGGCACGAGCCAAAAGCAGATTGGCCGCGCTATAGACAAAAGCAAGCAGGGCAAGGATGAAACAGACGACAAAATCAAATCGAGCAAAGTTGATCTGGTGGACATTTGCATAAAGACGCAAGGCAACAAAGATCACCCCGGCCAGACCCAGTCCGCCACCGAGGAGATGAAGCCACCATTTGAGGGAAAAACGCACGGACATCACGCTAGCGCCTTTTCCGGCATAGCAACATTGTCCAGGGCAGCGGTGTCCTGATTTCGACAATCTCGAAATACCGGCCGACAAGTTCGATAAATTCTTTGTGTGACCAGTGCTGGATATGGCCGGGAGTATTTCCCTTGTTGCGCCAATATTTTCCACGCAACAGATTCAGGGTACTCCAGATGGGTTCACGAGGCACGCTGAGGATGACGTGATCGATGGCCACGCGTTGCAGGGCAGCCAGACCTGCCTCAGGATTTTCAAGATGTTCAAGCACTTCACAACAGACGATCAGATCGGCGCTGTCACAACCCGGTTCGATGTCGTAGATGCTGCGTGCCGAAAAGACAGAAGGAGAGAAGCCCCGGTTCTGTGCATTTTCCCGCGCCAGACTAATAACTTTTTCAGAAAAATCGCTGCCGCGTGCCGAAATGCCTTTTTCCAACCATTGCAAAGTCCAGTAACCTTCCCCGCAGCCGACCTCATAAATGGAAGCAGGTGATAGCTTGTCCACCCATTCGGTCAGGGCGGACGCAAAACCATTCACCAACCATCGTTCAACGGGATTGGAGGATCCGTATTTATTGTAGGCGTTGCCTACAATAATATCATTTTCCCGAAGGCCTTCAGCTATTTTCAAAGGTTTATTCAATTGATTTTTCATGTTTGTTGCGTTGGGAGTCTGTTCCGGCAGACTGGCGCTTCAGGGTATAACGGACATCCTCCATCAATTTCCGATTCGCCGCCAGCAGATCGGCCATGAAGGCAATCAGAAAAGCCTGAAATCCCATTCCTAAAAGAATGCTGGCGAGAATCAGCGACTGGATGTGGCCATCACCATTTCCTTGCATGTAAAACCAGAGAAACCGTATGCCGATCAGAAATCCCGCTCCGAACAGCATCGCTCCAATAGAACCGAAAAAACGGAACGGACGATAAATCACAAAGATGCGGATGATGGTGAAAATACTGCGCTTGATATACGAAGGGATGCTTTTCACCAGCCGCGATGGACGATTCACCTCATTAACGCGGATTGGAACGGAGGTGATGGCCATATTCTTCTGACCCGCCTGGATAATGGTTTCGAGCGTGTACGTGTAATCGTTGAACACGATCAGGCGCTGCGCGGCGGATCGGCTCATGGCCCTGAAGCCACTGGGCGCATCGGGGATATCGGTTTTGCTGGCGAAGCGCACGACCCAACTGCCGAGTTTCTGAAGCACTTTCTTGACGGGTGAAAAGTGTTCGATGGTTTCAATAGGCCTCGCACCCACCACGATGTCTGCACGATGTTCAAGAATCGGCGCTGTCAGCGCCGGAATGTCGGCGGCATTATACTGATTATCGGCATCGGTGTTGACAATGACATCCGCTCCCAGATTTAAACAGGCATCCAATCCTGTTATAAAGCTGCGCGCCAAACCTTGATTATGGGTGTGTCCAACAACATGATCAACACCATTTTTACGACCAATGTTAACGGTATCGTCGGTGCTGCCATCATCGATGATCAGCCATTCAACCGTATCGAAGCCCGGTACCTGACGCGGCAGATCGGCCAGCGTGATCGCCAGCATGCCGGCTTCGTTATAACATGGTATTTGGATAATGAGTTTCATTTCCCATCCTTTCCCGAAGTCGGAATCATCGTCCTGAATGCCCCGGGGTCGAGGCCATCAAGGCGATAGATATAATATGTATTACCGTTGACTGTATATTTCCGCAGGGGTTTCATATTGAAGAGCGTATTGGAAACAAGAAGTGACGGCGTTTGAATAGAAGCGAATTGAAATCCCGCCTGCTTTGAAATATCGTGTATCAAAATCTGCTTTGGATTCACACCCCAGAATGACAACCTTTTCTGGTTCATTTTCATAGCCCAATCTTTACCACGATGATTTTGACTCAGCAATTGTAACAAATCCTGATTGTCGGTAAAAATATTCAAGGTATCATTTTCCCGGTCATGGCGGTTCTCCGCAGCATAGGCCATTTGCCGATAGTGAAGACCATTCTGGCGCGCATGAATTCTTCCGGCATCAACGGCCAAAGATGTCAGCATGAATGCAACCATGGGCAGCGTGATGATTCGGATGTCGTTTTTTCGAAAACGCACCATGGCCTGCGTCAAGAGCACCAGGACAATCGCCACAAAAAGCATCTGCGGGGGAACAAGCGCAATGACATCGACCGTACCGGGTTCCCGATTGGCGAATCCTGCATTAAAGGCCCAAACCCCCTGATTAAAAAGAATCCACCATGATAAAATCACAAGGCCCAACAGGACGCCCACATTGATTAAGGCCTTCACCGGACGAAAAGGCGATTGACTATCAGCAATCCTTTCCAGAACCCATACGCCGACGACTAGCATGATCGGTGTTAAGTGCATCAGGTAACGCCCAATCATGTATTTCGGTACCGGATAGTTATACTCTACACCGAAAGAATGTTGAACGGCAACAAGCCAATAACACCCCGAGAGCATTAACGTTAGAATAAGAAAACGCGCCTGTTGCGGTTCAGGACGAATCCGCCAGAATTTATCACTTAATTGAGACAACCAGATTACGACGACTCCCCAGATTGGAAGCCAGGCCAGAATGATGTAAGCACTATAGACCACTGCCCACATGAAGAATGAACCGCCGGTAACTGCCTTTGATTTAATTCCTGAAATACCTAAACCAAAAAGTTCTTTTAAGTTAAAACCGCTGTTCAGACCGTAAAGCAGCCAAACGCCGATCACCACACAGTAGCTCGCCAATACCAAAAAGGCCGGAAGATATCTTTGCAGCAGACTCCCGGATCTGAGATCCTTAACAGTCCTGCTTCGAGAATATAACCATGCGCCGAAAAGCAGCGGAACGGCGGGAAGAAAAAGATATTTCGTGAGATGGGTCATGCCTAAAACGATGCCGAAGGCCAGCGCTTCAAGATGACCATGCTGACCTCCCCGCAACGCCAGCGCCATCGCTAAAACAAAAAGAGGTACGAATAGATTTTCGCTATACAGGATGTTCGGGTAAACAACCTGCATGGGGAGCAATGCTGCAAGAGCCGCAGCCAGTAGCGGATGTTGCACACCGGCCACTCGCGCGAGCAACCAGGCAGCGGGAACGACAAGGCTTGACCAGAATGCATTCAATACAAGCATTCCCTCATACCAGTCTTGGAAAAAGAGCGCGGGGGCAAGTACGAGAGAATAAGCCGGCGGATAATGCGCGGTAAAATATTTTTGCAGATCAAATATTGCACTGGCATTGAATTTGTAGAGTAGTTCATCATTAATAAGCGGACCGGATGAGATTTGAACAGCCCATACTGCCTTGATGGCAAAAAGGACGAAGGTCATTAAGACCAAAACAGGCAGGTCTTTATGCGATGAATCATGCATATTCAGCGTTTGATTTTTCATGTCTGCTTATCTCAATGATCTTAAGAACGTTTTGCTGCAAATTTCACTTCCGTGGGACCAAGAATGGATTGGACAGCATTAATTTCTTCCGGAGTAAGATCCTGACGCCACCTTCCGATACTGTGGTCATGAACATCGTGTGTCATTTTAACTTTAGGATCTTCAATGCCGTCTCCCCTTTCAGGCAAAAAAAACCGCTCCAACACTTCCGGCTCAAAGATTTCTCCAAGCCACGAAAATAAGTATTCCAGTGTAACTCCGGGTTCACGTACGATATCTTCGTAGCATAATGTCAGGCTGTTTTCGGGATGCTGCTCAGTATGGAGCGTTCCTGCATCCAGAAAATTTTTCAGAAGGCGGACCTTATCACTAAAAGCGGCGGGAACTGCTTTATGAAAACCGATTTCTTTCAGAGAAGCCAGGGCATCGAGGGGATTCCTCACGATCTGTATGAAGACAAAACCTCCCGGAAGCAGTTGCGACCACTGTTTTAAATAAAGAACATTTTCAGGGTTTTTATCCGCCCAGCGGACTTTGCCCGCTTTACGGGCCGCTAATTCATGACTTTCCACAAAAGCCCGCCCGAAAATAGAAAGCATTTCTTCTTCGCCAAGCCCGAGCGTGGAAAGCGTACGAAACAAGCGGACGTGATGGAGATCATCCTGAAGATAATCACCGTAAAAATCCTTGAAGAATTTAACCTCAGGACCACAGTGAATCCGGCTGTGGGAATCCAGCAACCTGCGCACCAGACTGGTGCCCGAACGATAGAAACCGCCTATGATAATGGGAAGATCTTTCATGATAAACCTTCAGTAAAACGGGTTTCGTAGCCTAAGTCTGCCAGTAACTTGCCCGCTATTTTCTCAAAGGATACCTGTTCCGCGTCGGTCATCAGGTTTTTCCAGGAAAAAACACGGCTGGGATCCGGACTTTGTTTCGTCAACTCAAACAAAGATACTAAATCTTCTTTCTTCACGCGTACAGAACCATCGGTATGATAACGATCACTCAGTTCATCCAGCCGCCTATCAGCATTCATATGATAAGTTAACATTTTATCGGAAAAGGGCATTTCCAGAAAATTGCAAATTTGCATCAGCACGTTATCAGGATTAAATATCAATTGTTCAAATCCGACTTCCAGATAATGTTTCAAAAGAGGCACCTGCTGGCGGGCAAGCTGTACTCTAGATACCCAATACTCAGCAGCATCTTCGATATTATCACCCGGCCCGAACCACAATCCTCTGTGGGAAAGAGCGACGTCTCGTCCATCTCTAATCAGATGGATAAATCGAGCTTCGGGTAATATGTTTTGTATAGATGTCATGTTGAGAGAATAAACAGGGGTTTTATCACCCACATATTTTTTCCCATGCTTGTTCCCATAAAGCCGGTAAAAACTGCGCAGACCTTCTGTCACAGAAAAAGGATTCAACTCATGAAGGGCGTTTTTAAAGACATCTTTATCGATGTGAAAATCTGCCCAGGTTGTGGCTGACGTCACGATTGAAAAAAAACCTTCCAGTTCCATTTGCGCATCAAGACTTGGAATAAAGTGGGTCTCCGGCGGAATCGCTAAATCCGGATGCGCATCCAGCATCAATCTTAAAAGGGTAGTGCCGGAACGACCGGCCCCTACGATGAACGGCATGGGTAATTCCATCATCTCTATTTCCCCGCTCCAAAAAAAGTATGTGTTTTCCAGGGCTCAGATTTGTCCCAAACAATATCCTTGCTAATCATTTTCAATTGCCCGAAACCCGGGAACTGAATTTGCAATGGATTAAAATTAGCCCTGGCCCCATGCCAACCACGCTGCTCTACTTCCGCTTTTGAATAAATACGTTCCCTTCCGTATTTTGCGATAGCGTGAGCACGACTCAACACAATATAATGGCGCAGAATGAAATTCTCCGGATAAAGCTTTCTGCCTTCAAAATTAGCACTGTGCCCGCCGGAAGCAACTAAATCCATGGGCTGTCCGGTATTTTTCCATGCCTTGACTTGCCGCGCCTGTGTTGGTTCGAAGAAATAATAATATCGCATTGTTTCAACATAGTCCGTTCCTTCAAAACTTTCATCATCAGCCGTGGGAAGAAACACAAACTCATCAAAATTAATGGCATTGTAACCTTCCTGATCGGCTTTCAGAATCCCTTCATACAAAGTTTTAAAAGGCGCAGGGGCTTCCCGTATTTCATCGGCATCGTGATGAAGAAACCAATCGGCGTCTATTTCTCTGCACAATTTTTCTTTCAAACTCAGTTGACCAACGAGATCAAAATAACCTTCAAAGGGTTGTGTCTCGATACGGATGACGCCACGCCCGATAAATTGCTCGGCAATTTTTCGAGAATCATCCGTCGATTCATTATCAATCACACATATCTCAATGCCTTGTTGATGCAAATGTCTCAAGCATCGATCCAGATACAACGCTTCGTTCCTGACCGTGAGCAGGGCAACGATGCGAATCTTTGATCGTGTATGCATGCCCAGGTCCACTGTACCAAGAAAAGTTTTACTCCTCTCTATCACCTCGAATGACAACAGTCCCGCCTGTTTATCAACGGGCTGAAAGACGGTCTCTGAAGCCCGGTCTTCGAGTCTGACCGTGATGTGATAACGCCCGGCGGCAAGGTTCGCTTTGAAACTGGCGGTGATGGATGCCACCTTCCACCCCTCGCCTTCCGGTATGCCGTTCAGAGGGAAAAAGTTTCCTCCCACATCCATCATGCGTCGATCGTGGATAATGAAACTTATATACGGGCGGGACAATGAATCCATATATTTAGCTTCGGCACGTACTTCAATTTCTTCTCCTGTTATATAGCTGGAGAACAAACTTTGTGAATTGGTAAAACTTGCCGATAGAATCCGGCCTTCCTCTGTGCCGAAGGCGATGCCGTTTTTTTCACCCAGAAAAGGCTTGGCCGTCATGTGCTTGCCGGTGGCGACATAACGGCGCTGCTCATTGCGCATATCCATATAATAAAGTTCTGCCATTTCGTCCGGAGCGCCCCGAGCCCTCTCCCGCCCTCCCTGAAGATATAAAACCTGATGACAAAAGTTCTTCACCATACTTAAATCATGGGAAACAAACAGGACAGTGGTGCCGCCGGACGTCAAAATCTTTAATCTGTCCAGACATTTAAACTGAAAGGCGGCATCACCGACCGCCAGCGCCTCGTCGATGATGAGAATATCCGGGTCCACGCAAACGGAAACCGCGAACGCAAGCCGCACCAGCATTCCGCTCGAATATGTTTTCACAGGCTGTTCGATGAAATCGCCAATATCCGCAAAAGCAGCAATCTCCGGAAAGCGGGCTTTGATTTCCTCCTGAGATAAACCGAGAATGGCTCCGTTCATCAAAACATTCTCGCGGCCGGTGAAATCAGGATTGAAACCGGAGCCCAGTTCCAGTAATGCAGCGACGCGGCCGTGGGTTTCCACACATCCCGTGGTTGGCGTAATGGTGCCGCAGATTAATTGCAAAAGAGTCGATTTTCCGGAACCATTGCGGCCTATGATGCCAACCGTCCTGCCTTTGATCACCTCGAACGAAATATCCCGGAGCGCCCAGAAGTCGCGATAGTATTGTCCCGGTGTCATGCCCATAAGGCGTCGAATTCGGGGATAAAGCGACTGTTTGAGCCGATCGTTAGGCTGGTCGTAGATCTGATAGCATTTGCTTAGATTGTTAATCCGTATGGCAATATCTTCAGAGGACATCGGCAAATCCTTTTCGCGTCTTTTGAAACCAGGCAAATCCGGCCCAGGCAGTGATCAGCCCGACCATCATCATGATGCCCCAAGTCATTGAATCAGGTAGGTTCCCGAGGATCAATACGTTTCTCCCCTCTTCGATGATTACGGCCAGGGGATTGAGTCCCATCCATGTTCGGTAGGGCTCCGGTAGGGAACTAATCGGGAAAAACACACCGGATATAAATAAAAGCACGGTCGTTATGATACCGGTTATTTGACCTATATCGCGCATAAATACGCCCAGTGACGACAGAAACCACGCGAATCCGATGGTTGCCAGGACAAGCGGAAGCAGAACGACCGGGAAAAGCAGCGCCGTAAAAGGGATATGCCCCATAAAGATAAGTTGGGCGACGATGAGGACAACCAGGCTGATGGCCGCGTGAAAAAGCGCGGAACCGAATGCGACCCACGGGAGTATATCCAACGGGAAGACCACTTTTTTGACATAGTTGACGTTGGTAAGAATAAGTCCCGGCGCACGATTAATACATTCTGCAAATAATCCATGAATAATCATGCCGATGAAAAGCATGATGGCAAAATCCATCTTACTTTCCTGCGGCGCAATACCCCAACGTGCCTTGAATACTACGGAAAACACAAAAGTGTAAATAACCAGCATCAGCAGGGGATTGAAAAACGACCAGGCCATTCCCATCAACGACCCCTTGTAGCGGCCCACCACTTCGCGCTTGGCCATCTGCACGATGAGCTGGCGGTTACGCCACAGGTTTCTGACCAGCGCCACGGGCGATGTGGGATGGGAGGCATGGGGATTGACTTCTATGGGGAAATTAGTCATGTGAAGTACTCTGCTTATTCCAACCGTTTGGCGGATTGATCTTTTACATGCATAAGTGTTTGTCTAATTGCTTGATTCCTCTGAGCCGGCGGAGGACAAAACGGCAGATGATCATCGTCTGATAATCTCTCTCTCTTTGAGCATATTCAGAATACTGGCAACGCTGTCTTCCACGCTTTGCAGATCCGTATGCAGCAGAATTTCCGGATTTTCCGGGGCTTCATACGGCGATGACACACCGGTAAAATTTTTAATTTCTCCTCGCATGGCTTTCTGATACAGCCCGTTGGGATCACGCCGCTTGCACACATCCAGATCGCAGGAAACGTGAATTTCAAAAAATCGCCCTTCCGGAATCAAGGAACGGGCGATGGCTCTATCCCGGGCGAACGGCGAAATAAAAGTGCAAATGACCAGGTGACCGGATTCAAAAAACAACCTCGCCACCTGAGCCGCTCTTCTTATATTTTCCTGCCGGTCTTTTTCGGAAAAGCCGAGGTCAGCGCACAAACCATGGCGCAGTTGGTCGCCGTCCAGAAGCATGGTCTGGCAACCAAGATCAAAAAGTTTCTTTTCCAGGGCTATGGCGACGGTTGATTTTCCCGCTCCAGATAATCCGGTAAGCCATATAACCGCAGCTTTATGATTGCTGCGCGCTTCTCGGGTCGGACGATCAATGTTCCAATCCCGCCAAACCGTGTCCGGGGATTTGTTATGATTGGACGGGGTCGTTTCATCTTTTGAAATAATGTCTTCAAGCGTTCGGGATAATCCCCGGATCATCCCCGCCGCCACCGTATGATGGGTGAGTGGATCAATCAGGATAAAACAACCCGTGCTGCGGTTCATTTTATAAGGATCGCAAAAGATCGGCGATGTCGCCTGAAGCTCGACCCGACCGATGTCGTTCAGGCTCAGGGTATCCGCCTGATGACGATGCAGGTTGTTGACATCCACTTTATAAATAATTCTGGAAACAAACGCTTTAACCGTCCGCGTCGTATGGAGCAAAAGATACGGTTTGTTGAGGGACATGGGCACATCATCCATCCAGCAGATCATGCCTTCAAAATTCGATCCGACATAAGGGAGATTATTCTTCCTGACGATCATATCACCCCGGCTGACGTCGATCTCGTCTTCAAGGGTCAGAACGACAGACTGCGGAGCGAAAGCTTCCGTGAGTTCTCCGTCATACGTGACGATCGATCGGACGCGTGTCGTTTTACCCGAAGGAAGAATAACCATCTCTTCTCCCGGACTCAGCGTACCGGAAACAATCCTGCCGGCAAAGCCCCTGAAATCCTGATGCGGCCGGATGACATACTGAACCGGAAAACGAAAGTCCACGAGATTCCTGTCGGCCGAAACATGCACGGTCTCCAGATAATGGAGCAATGAAGCGCCCTCGTACCAGGGCATATTCGGGCTTTTTTCCACCACGTTGTCGCCCTTGAGAGCGGAAACAGGGATGAAGACAAGATCATGGATGTCCAGTTTTTCGGAAAATTCGGTATATTGCTCAACGATGCTGTTATAAACATCTTCAGAATAATCCACCAGGTCCATCTTGTTGATGGCGACCACCAAATGAGGAATCCGCAGCAGGGATACGAGAAATCCGTGGCGTTTGGATTGCGTCAGTACGCCATTGCGGGCGTCGATCAGAATGATGGCGCAGTCGGCGGTTGATGCCCCGGTAATCATGTTCCGGGTGTATTGCTCGTGACCGGGACTGTCCGTGATAATAAACTTTCTGTTGGCTGTCTCGAAATAGCGATGCGCGACATCAATGGTAATGCCCTGTTCCCGTTCCGCGGATAATCCGTCCAAAAGGAGCGCCAGATCGACTTCCGCCATTCCCCGCTTGCGGGAGGTTTTTTCGATAGCGGCATACTGATCTTCAAAAATGGCCTTCGTTTCGTACAGCAGCCGTCCGATCAACGTCGATTTGCCGTCGTCCACGCTGCCTGTTGTCGAAAACCGCAGCAGGGTATGTTCTTTGCTGGTTGTCAAAAGTATCCCTCTTTTTTCTTCTTCTCCATGGAAGCATCACCGGTCAAATCGATGACCCGGTTTTCCCGTTCCGATTTTTTAGCCACAATCACTTCGGTTATAATCTCATCAATGCTGACCGCCGTTGACGCAACCGCGCCGGTGCAGGGAATGCATCCCAGACTCCGGAAACGGCATCGCACGATCTCAACGATTTCCTTTTCTGTTTCCGTCGGGCCGGCCTTCTCCGCGTCAACGACAGATGCCGACGACATTGGAATCAGAATGCCGTTGCGCCGGACAACCTTCCGTTCCATGGCAAAATAGATCGGCACCACCGGAATATTTTCTATTTTAATATACTGCCAGATATCTTTTTCCGTCCAGTTGCTGAGCGGGAAAACCCTCACGGTCTCCCCTTCATTAATATGCGTATTGTAAAGATCCCAGACTTCCGGCCGCTGATTCTTCGGATCCCACTGACCAAAGGAATCCCGAAGAGAAAAGACGCGCTCCTTGGCCCGTGACTTTTCCTCTTCCCTTCTGGCTCCGCCGATGGCCGCGTCAAAGCCGTGTTTTTTGATGGCGGTGAGCAGTGCCCCGGTTTTGAGATGACTGCAACATTTATCAACACCGGTTTTCAGAGGATGACATCCCCGGCCGATCCATTCTTCGTTGCGTTCCACAATCAGCCGGACATCTATCGTTTTGCAGAAGGCATCCCGGAACGCGTACATTTCCGGAAACTTGAAACCGGTATCCACATGCATCAAAGGAAAAGGAATCGGGCCCGGATAAAAAGCCTTCAGGGCCAGGCGCACCAGTACGCTGGAATCTTTTCCCACGGAATACAGCAAAACGGGGTTCTTAAATTCCGCCGCGACCTCCCGCAAAATATGGATGGATTCAGATTCGAGCTGTTTCAGATACGGCATACTGTATGAGGACATCAGCTGATTTCTCCTGACAAATAGGCCCGTGTCCGTTCATCTTTCGGGGCATTGAATAGTTCTTCGGCGGGGCCGTATT
>CAYZLL010000063.1:0-14281 GCA_964479225.1 uncultured Smithella sp. | reverse complement strand
AGAAAAAACGGCATTGATTCCAAAATTCCGTTTAACCTGCCGCACCGGTTATCCGCCGCCCGCGCCGGATTGGGAACTTTCGGCAAGAATTGTCTTTTTTACGCGCGGCGTGTCGCCGGTGAAAGTTCTTTTGTTTTTCCGATTGCTCTGGTCATTGACCACGAATTTCCCGCTGATAAGCCTACCGTGGCCATCGGCTGTCCTGACTGGTGCCGTAATGCCTGCGTGGCGGCATGTCCCACCCGTGCTCTTAAGGGCGATGGAAAGATTGATCCCCGCCGTTGCATTTCATTTTTAACCTATTATGGATCCGGACTCACGCCGATGGAGTTGCGTGAACCGATGGGACTTTATGTTTACGGATGTGATCGCTGTCAGAATGTCTGTCCCCGCAATATCAACTGGATCAGCAGGGAAAGAAATGAGAATCCCAGGGTATTAAAAAAAGCTGTTGATTTTGAGCTGGCAAACCTGCTGCATATGGATAAATCTTACTTTCTTCAGAAAGTATGGCCGCACATGTTTTATATGTCCGCCGACGATCTCTGGCGCTGGAGGATGAATGTGGCCCGCGCGATGGGCAACAGCCACAATCCTGCTTATGTTGCCGACCTTGTCCGGGCATTCAGGGAAGATTCTGATGAGCGCGTCAGAGCCATGATCGCCTGGGCACTGGGAAAAATCGGCAACGAAGACGCTATCGCAGCATTAAAGCAATTTTATGAAACAAGCGAGAGCATGGTGAAGGATGAAATCAAACAGGCCATGGCATCAGCCGGCGAACAACGCTAAATAATGATTATTCTTCGGTGGTGATATCAATAATTTCCAAATTACGTGTTCCGCCGGGTGTTTTGACAATTATTTCACTGCCGACCTTTTTGCCGATCAGCGCTCTGCCGATGGGCGAGGTCACGGAAATCGTATTCTGATTGATATCCGATTCATAAGGACCGAGCAGTTGATATTTTATTTCCTCGCCGCTGTCGCTATCGGCCAGACTGACATGACAGCCGAAAACAATTTTGTCCGTGCTCAGGCCTTTTAAATCGATAATGTTGGACGTCGCCAGTTGATGTTCCAGTTCCTGCATTTTACCGTACAGAAAAGATTGTCTTTCTTTGGCGGCGGAGTATTCGGCATTTTCAGAAATATCACCGTGGGCGCGCGCGACTTCAATATCACGAACATTTTCCGGGATGGAGACATTTTTAATCGTGTCCAGATCTTTTTTCAATTTTTCAAAACCAGCTTTAGTAATAGGCGCTTTTTCCATGATAACTCCGGATTATTTTTCTATTCCTGACGTGATTTGCATAAACAAAGGGCAGGATACATAGGGTGATTTTGTTTATTAGAGAATAATTGGTCTGTCAAGAAACATTTAATAGCCTGAATCATTCAATTGTGCTATTTAAGACACAATGAAGAAGAGCCTCAAAAGTTATGCTGGATAAATACAGTCGAGAAATAAATTACCTGCGTGTTTCCATCACCGACCGGTGCAATTTGAACTGCGTCTATTGCCGTCCCAAAGAAGGCATTTCCCTGCAGGGCCATGAGGATATTTTGCGTTATGAGGAAATTATCCGCGTTGTCGGTCTGGCCGTTAAAATGGGATTGATCAAGGTGCGCGTTACGGGAGGAGAACCCCTGGTGCGTCGGGGTTGTGCTGAATTTCTTTCCGCCCTGAAAAAAATAGACGGTCTGAAAGACATCAGCTTAACGACCAACGGCCTTCTTCTGGAAGAATTTGCCGGAAAAATTTTTGAAGCCGGTGTCCGTCGCATCAATATCAGCCTGGATTCCCTGGATAAAGATAAATACTTTAAAATTACCAATGGCGGAAATCTTGATGCTGTTTTGCGCGGCATTCTCCATGCCAAAGAAGTCGGCTTTGCGCCGATAAAAATCAACACCGTTCTGATCAAAGGTTTTAATGATGACGAAGCGCTGGATTTTGCCCGACTGGCGGCGGAGATGCCCTTCCAGGTTCGCTTTATCGAGCTGATGCCGATGGGTAAAACAAAACTGGATTATGGCGAAGACTATATGCCGGCGTCGGAGTTGATCGAAACCATTCATCAGCGATACCCCTTGGAGCCTTTAAAGGGCAAGAAAAACAAATCGGACGGTCCGGCCAGAATCTACAAGATAAAAAACGGGTTCGGTGAAATCGGTTTTATCAATCCAGTCAGCGATCATTTCTGTTCAACCTGCAATCGTCTTCGTTTGACATCGGATGGCAAACTCAGAGCCTGCCTGCTCAATGAATCGGAAGTGGATTTAAAAGAAGCGTTGAGGGAAAATTGCTCCGATGCGGAACTGGAAAAGCTCATCTGGGATGCCGTGTTATTAAAACCCCGGAAGCACGACGTCGTTTGCACGGACAACACCCTGAAAAAATGCACGCGGAATATGTCGGAAATCGGCGGTTAAAATATTCAAAACGATACTTTTTTACAAAAATAATGTATAAGTCCGTATACGTTGTTTTAAAAGAATCATGGCGGGTTTCAGCCTTCCATGCGAACTTTCCGTAACATGGTCATGATAAGGTTGTGAAAATCTAGCAGGAGCTGATCAAATGTTTCCTGATCATTCATCAGCGCGATTTGCGGGCAGACATGGCGGGATACCTCGCCGGGATTACATCTTTGCGCGGCAGAAAGAACTCGTTTTAGATTTGGTAACGCCGCTGCCGGGGGAAAGGCTGCTGGATATCGGTTGCGGCACCGGCAATCATCTGCAAATCTTCAACGGAAAATGGTGTTCGTTAACAGGCGTTGATTCTTCCAGAGAGAAACTGGAAATCGCCCGGCAACGATACGGTGATCATGCCGAGTTTGTCCTGGCCCAATCCGGAGACATTCCCTTCTCTGATAATGAATTTGATATTGTAACCATCATCAACTTTCTGGAAGTTGCCGATAATCCGCGCAAGGTTATTGAGGAAGCCATCAGAGTTTGTCGCGGCCGAATCTTTATCGGCTTCTTGAACAACTATTCTTTTTTTGGAACAAGGCAGGGCTTAAAAGATCACTTTGGCTTTCCTCTTTCCACTCCCCTGCGTTTTTTCAGTTATCCCGAAATCAAAAGAGTGGTGGAGGATATGGCGGGCGAGACGATGATGAAGTGGGGCAGTGTCATTTATTTTCCCTCGATCGTGTACGATTTTTTTGAGGAACTCGAAGAAATATTTCCTATGCAGAAAAATCCTTTTGGCGCGTTTGTCGGAATGACCTTCCCCGTCAAATACACCATCCGCACAGCACAAAGTCCGATTCTCAACGCTTTTCAGTTGAATAATGCCAATGTCCGCAAAGCGACACCGGAAGTCGTGAGTGATATGTTAAAGCAGGCTCAACCATGATGAAGGAAGCGACACTGTACGAGAAACTGGATAATGGACAGGTGCGCTGCAATCTGTGTGCGCACCGATGCAGGATTAATCCCGGCAGAAGCGGTATCTGCGGTGTCCGGGAAAACAGGGGGAGCGTTTTGTATTCTCTGGTTTACGGAACGCTGATTGCTGAAAACCTTGATCCCATCGAAAAAAAACCATTCTTTCATGTTTATCCCGCTTCCCGGTCCTATTCCATTGCCACGGTGGGCTGTAATTTCCGATGTGATTTCTGCCAGAACCACGATATTTCGCAAATGCCCGCAGCAACACGCATGATCGCCGGCGAAGATTTTCTCCCGGAAGAAATTGTCAACAAAGCGAAGAAAAACAAAGCCACGACCATTGCCTATACCTACACCGAGCCGACCGTCTATTTTGAACTGGCTTTGGATACGGCAAAGATCGCCATCGAAAACGGTTTGAAAAATGTATTTGTCACTAATGGCTTTATGACCGTGGAAACAATCGCGATGATCGCTCCGTATCTCGCCGCCGCCAATGTGGATTTGAAATCTTTTCGTGATGAGTTTTACAAAAAACATTGCGGCGCCCGGCTCAATCCTGTTCTGGAGAGTTTGCGGAAAATGAAAGAAAAGGGAATCTGGGTGGAAATAACCACGCTGCTGATTCCCGGATTGAACGACAGTGATGAAGAGCTCAAAGACATCGCCCGATTTATTGCCGGCCTGGGCAGGGAAACGCCCTGGCACATCAGCCGTTTTCATCCGCAGTACAAAATGCGGAACATACCGGTAACACCTCTTGATTCCCTGCACCGGGCCGCGCAAATCGGCAGGGAAAGCGGTTTAAAATATGTTTACAGCGGCAATGTTCCCGGTGATGACGGCGAGAATACGCGCTGTTTTCACTGCGGCAAACTGCTGATCGAACGCTATGGTTTTCAGGTAGTCAGCATGAATCTAAAAGATCAAAAATGTTCACACTGCGGAACGGAGCTGGAAGGCATGTTCTAGTCAGAAGAATACTGCAAAAGAATCTGGCTGAACTTGATTGACAAAGCAGTCGATAGGTTCCTGTCATACTCATTTTATAGAAGGAGATTATTATGAATAGAAAAAAGAGTGAAATTATTCTTAAGGTCGGTGCAGCAGGAGGGACACTTACTTTGTTTGGCAGTAAGCTTCCAGATGGGCAATGGAAGTTTTTTATGGAGAGGAACGAAACCGCAGCTCTTGATCTTTTGCCTGAAGAAGAAAGAGAGGGATTCAAACCCATATCGAAAACAAAATCTTTGCAAACTATTGAAGACGGTTTCCTCGCACTTAACAAATACCCATGGTTTAAGTTGTTACCATTGGAGATTCATCCGGAGTTTTTTGATAGAATATTAAAAGAGGTTAAGCAGCTCGGTGGCCCAAAAGAGGTTGAGCGCTGGGAAAGACGTCTGAAAAAATGACGATCAAAATCAAGGAACAAAACAAAGAATAGTTAGTCAGCAGGGCAGGTAATGAATTCACAATATAATATCTTTTCAGTAAAGCCGGTTGTTTTTGAGGAAGGGGAGAGAGATCCCTTTGGATTCGACGACTTTGCGGAAAAGCTGGGGGCGGAATACCTGCCTTTTTCGGGAAGTGTTTCTAAACCGTCCTATTTTCTTTTTGTTGCATATGTGAATTACCTTTTTAAAGCAGGTCATATAAAATATAAAAATCTTAAAGAAAAAAATGAGTTCAAAATAAGACTGGAAAAACTATTAGTGTATAGCTGGAAAAAAAATAGTGCCAAAGAAAGCTTAAGGGGTTCAAATATTATCGGCAACAGTTATGATATTAACGACATAGATCCCTTCTCAGCCAAAGGATGGGTAAAGCAAAATTGTTTCAAAATATATACTGACAACAATTTTGTGCCGATAACCTTAGATAGATATCTCAAGAAAATCGGGGAAAAGCAGATACCTCTCTTGAAAGATTTTTTAGCTACACAATACAAACAACCTAAAGCAAAAAAAGATTATCTGAATGAAATAATAAGAAAATTGAAAAATAAAAATTCACTCTTTTATAACCACAGACTTGAAACTAGTCTTAAACAAATTTTCAAAAAGGAACTACGTAAAAAAATTAATTATATTCTGAAGAATAATGAAAGTGAATATTTGAAGGACATAGATATTATTTGGAATAAAAAAAGAATTGATGACGATGCTTTCTTTGTCCGCTTCTTAGAAAATAAAAACCTTCCCTTTTATCCCTTAAATAAATGGTTCGGTAATTTTGCTGATGCAGTTGATGCTGATATTTACGATAAAAGTGATAGGAAAAAGCTTTGGGATATAGCCGATGCCTCGTTTGAATCTATTAACGAAAAATTCCGTTCAATTGAAAAAGCAAATATAAACTTGGAGAAAAGACAAAAACCGATAAAATGGATAAAATTTAAAAATGGTAAATATTGTCTTGAACCCGCAAATGATTCAGAAAAGAAAAGGATAAAAAAATTATGGACTGCCTATGTTAAAAGGCAGGGTGAAGTAAAAGGAGATCGATATTTTTTTAATTACCGACATGCGGCATTTCTGCGAATATTAAGAGAATTGGAATAATGAGGCGATCATCTAAAGATTTTTTTGAATCAATCGGAGAATATCGGCATAATATTGGAATATTCCTCACATATACTCTTGACACTGCCGTAATTGATAAACTTACAGAGTATTCATCAGGAACCATATTAATTCTGCATGATTTTACCCAGGGTAAAAATCTTGATGATAACTGCAATAGCCGTATTGTGTGTCTGCCTGTGAAGGTTCCGGACTCTCATGAAAAAAACTGTTTTCATTCAAAGCTTGCCCTGCTGAAATCCGAGTCGGGCGCTAAACTGATATTAGGAAGCGCTAATCTTTCAACAGCCAGTTTCAGTTCTGAAAAGGAGATCGCCTTTGAATTGGAATTATCATTTGATAATCCGCATGATGTTTATTTATATAAAAAGATATTAGATTATCTGGAAACTCTTAATAGATTCATGCTGTTGTTGAAAACGGATATTTTAAGCCACACATTGAAAAGGATGTATATAGATAATATCCTTCCTGAAAAATCCGACATAGAATTTATTGAAAATTCTCGTGATAAATCAATATTTGAAGGGATCAAAACGTATCTTGAAAATAAGAAGGGAGAAAAAAAACCGAATAGCATTAAAATCGCAACCCCATTTGTTTCAAAAAACTATAGTGAGATTCAATCACTATTAGATATTTCCACTAATGTTTCAATTTATCTCCGGAAAGGTGCAAAGAGAGATCCATTTCATCAATTAAACTTCAAAATTTATAGGCCCAAAGGCAAAAAGTTGGAAAGGTTTCATGCCAAGTTGATTCTTTTTGAATATCGCAACGAATCCATTTTATATATCGGTTCGGCAAATTTTACCGAGCAGGGTTTCTTTAGAAAAGCAGATGGACCTAAAGATCATAGGTCTTCTCGAAATAATGATAACGCTGCTAACTTAGAATGCGGCATTATCTTAAAAGTGCCGAAAGAAGAAATGAATGCATGGTTTTCTGATAGTATTTGGGAAAAGTTATCTAAAGAGGCATTGACGAAATATAATGATGATGGGGATAATTCGACAGCGTGGATGGAAGATAACGTGAAGTTCTACGCATGGGCAGAACGGAACAAAGATGAAATAACGACTTACTTTTATAATCCCGATAAAAAGCCTATAAGAAAAGTAAATGACGGTAAAAAAATAAAACTGTATCCGATTGAGAAAGGATATTTCTTTAAAACGAATGACCTTGCTGATCAAGACAATACAATAAGTTTTTCTTGGGGAGATGAAAAAGTTACTATTTCCATATTTGATTTACAAAACTACAACGATACCGTTAACGAAAAAGGAGAAAGTATTTTTGATTCTTTTAAAGGCATTGATTCAATTAATCCCAAAGAACTTGATGAGGCAATAAGCCAAACTAAGATATCCGTTTCTGAAACAACCAGTATTAAAATAACTGAACCGCCGAAGTTGGAACAATACTATTATAATGTAAAGAATCTTATTCAGCAATTAAAGCACAAAAAATATTTGTCTCGTTATAATGAAGAAGAAATACAGAGGGAAATATGTCAATCAAACGATGGTAGAACCATGTATTTAATACTACAAATGCTGAAATTGTTTCATGATAAATCTGATTGCAATTACAGCAATTTATGTAATTTGTTGCGTACCAGAATAGAAGAGCTTTCCCATGAACTGAATATTGATAAAAGTAAAATGGACACTTTTATAAAAGAATGGCTTATTTCAAAAAATTAATTACAAATAAAATACTGAAAAATAATTATACCATTGAATCTCAGCGCTTAGCCTCATGTATGGCCTGGCAGATACTGAATGATTATCCAAGACGGAATCAATCAAATCAATGGGCGATTTACAATAAACTGAGAGGAGTAATGCTGGCAGATGAAGTAGGAGGCGGTAAAACCTTTGAGACTATTGCGATAATCAGCAAAGCATTCCTTTCTAATACTGAAAAATCAAGCAAGCGTGATCGATTTAGAGTATTAATCATTGCAAATCCATCGATAAGAAGCAAATGGGAGTGGTGCGAGAAAGACGATATAAATTTTGATACTTTCATCGAAGAAAGATACAAATCCAAATGTGACCTCGGAAAATTCATAAAGCAGACTGATCTCGACATCCCTTCAAAAAGAAAATTATTCCATTTTTTCTCTACCCAGGGAAAAATGAAAAAGAAAGATTGGCTCGAATTCAACAAACCTCGACAGGGTATTTGGCTTACGAGCTTCCAGGGTCTTCCTCCGACAAAACGTGCAAATATTAATTCCTGTTTCAAGCAGGACGGCAGAAAAAAGAAGGTTTTTCCAAACAACTTTTTTGACTGGGTAATAGTAGACGAAGCGCACTCGCTTAAAAGCGGCAATAAAGACATTGATGAATCGATCCGTTTAGATAATTCGGCTGTTAGAAAAATTTATGCCGTACTTAATGCATGTAACGATGTTAAAGTTTTGTTATTAACAGCAACACCATTTCAGAATAACAAAAGTGAGCTGCAACACCTGTTAAGCCTGTTGGAGGATGTTGATAAGAAAAATGATAATGAGTCAATAACCGGTTTGATATCAAAAGGAATCGATGCATTTGAAAAAGAATTTAAAAATCTTATAACAGAGGAGATCTCCGTAGAAAAAGTTAAGACTTTAAAGAAAAATTTTAATCATGATATTAATTCCCTTTTAGCATTGGAAGGAAATGAAAAAATTGAACGGCCCAAAGAATTGCATATTAATGGTGCCCAAAACGGGCTGGATGATTTTTTAAGGGATATAATGATCAGGAATACAAAAGAACCTCTCAAGATCATTCCAGCTACTGCCACATTGGATGAAAAATCAAAGCTTCAATATCTATTGTACCGTGATTTGATAAAAATTAGTGAAGAAGAATCGCAGATGTTCAGCACAAAACTGGCACAGATGGTATCAAGCGATGATAGCTTCTCAAAGAGAAGAATTAACAGTATCTCATATCGTAATATCAATAAATTATTTGATAACAATCAGGTGTTTGAAGCAAAATATAACAAGCTGGTTGAAACAATAGAAAAAATCAAGGTTTCAAAGGGGAAAAAGGTAATAACAGTCTTTGTAAGCTGGATTGATACTGTAGAACAATTAGAAGAACGATTTAAAAAACAAAGAAAATATACAACCTGTAAACTTACGGGGAATATCTCTACAGATGAAAGAAAAGAAAAGCTCAATGAAATTGATGAATATAATAAAGACACAAAGAAAAAGATAATTTTGTTGGCATCACGTGTCGGAAATGAAGGTCTGGATTTAGACAGTTTTTGCAACCGGGTAATTCATTATGATAATAATTTTAATCCGGCAGTTATTGATCAAAGAAACGGCAGGGTGTACAGAAATTCAAATATTAAAACGAGAAAGAAGAAAGTAGCAGCAGATGACATCAAAGTGTATCAGCTATACATAGAAGAAACATATGACCAGCGTATATTATTTATTGAACAGGAGAAAAGAAAACTGAAAAATTTCTACTTAGGCGATGGAAGCTTGCAGGAGCTATTAGAAGAAACAATAAAAAAGAACAACCTGAAAAAAGAGGACAAACTGATCAAACTAATTGATTCTATAAAAATTGATTTAACACCTCATAAAAAATATATTTTGAGAAAGTATAGGAATGAAATATGTTTAAGACCATGAGGAGAATCCCAACGGATCCGTGCTTAAGAAAGTAAATATCTGGCCAGGCAGACAGAAATTCATTATTTGCATCGTGTTAGCCGTTGTGACACTCGCCGTTTACGGACAGACGCAACAGTTCGACTTCCTTAAATTTGATGATGAAGTTTATGTTACAGAAAACAGTTATATTCAGTCGGGAATAACGCTGGAAGGATTGCGCTGGGCATTCAGCACCCTTTACGCGGAATTCTGGCATCCGGTCACATGGCTTTCTCTGATGTTTGATTATCAGATCCATGGCCTGAAAGCCGGCGGTTACCATCAGACCAACCTTATTCTTCATGTGCTGAGCACGTTACTGCTTTTCTTGCTTTTCAATCGAATGACCGGCACCCTCTGGCGCAGTGCTTTTGTCGCCGCGCTGTTCGCTCTTCATCCCCTGAGAGTGGAATCGGTTGCCTGGATAGCGGAAAGAAAGGACGTTTTAAGTGTTTTCTTCGGAATAGCCAGCCTGTACGCTTACGCTCTTTATGCGGAAAGTTTGAAGCTTTCCCGATACGCGCTTTGCTTCATATTATTTGCGCTGTCCCTGATGTCCAAACCAACTAAACGCAGGAAAATCTGCTATTGAGCCGCGCAGCCTTCCGCAGGATATTTCATCGCCATCATATGTTTGTCAGACAAAGATGGGCAAAGGTCCGGAATTGCTCCGACAAATAAATAGGAATCTCGCCGATATTTTCTTTTAAATATCTGTGTTACCCCGTTATCGTGTTCAATTGCCGCATTGTTCTGATGCGGCAGGAAAAAGGACACGGATATCTCAATCGCAGGGGGCAACATGGACCAGACGGTTTCAGAATCACGGAATTCGAGAAAGGCAACAAATCATACCCTTGATGAATCGTCCTCCCCGCGAGTCGCACTCCTGCCGGATGAGTTAATCGACATAATCCATCAGGCGGTAAAAGATAACCGCAGCTACCTGATGGAGCACGAAACCAAAGAAATCCTGGAAGGCATTGGTATCAAGACGACCGGTTTTTTAATCGCTCGTTCTGAAGACGAGGCGATGGCTTTGAGTGAAAAAATCGGGTTTCCTGCTGTTATGAAAATTGTTTCACCCGATGTCATTCATAAAACGGATGCCGGCGGTGTAAAGCTTAATCTGAATTCTACCGAAGATGTGCGCAGGGCATACCGTGAAATCATCGAAACATTCAAATACCAGCATATCGAAGGCGTCACCATTCAGAATATGGCCAAACCGGGCATTGAAGCCATTATCGGTGTGACGCGTGATCCCAGTTTTGGCCCACTCATCATGTTCGGGCTGGGCGGTGTATTTGTGGAAGTGTTGCGCGACGTTTCCTTCCGGATTTTGCCGATCACGGAAAAAGATGCCGCGGAGATGATCGCGGAAATCCGGGGCGCCGCTATTTTGGAAGGATACCGGGGGCCCGCTGTTGATCTGGAATCGCTCGGTCAACTGCTTTTGAAAATATCCCGACTGGTAATTGAAAATCCTGAAATTCAAGAACTGGACATCAATCCGCTGTTTTTGTATCCGGACGGTTATGTGGCTGTTGATGCCCGGATGTTTGTTCGTGAGCCGTCGCCCGGAGAAAAGATCACGCCGACGGGTCGCGAGAGCCTGCGCGATTTCTTTTATCCGCAAAGCATCGCGGTCATCGGTGCGTCCGGCGCTAGGGGGAAACTGGGCTATAATGTCTTCTGGAATCTGATCAACCACGATTTTCCCGGCAGGCTCTACCCGGTTAATCCCGGCAAAGATTCCATCAAGGGTGTCAAATCCTACAAATCCATTCTGGATGTACAGGAGCCGGTGGATATGGCCGTCATTATTGTTCCGGCCAGTGCGGTACAGGAAGCCATCGCTGATTGCTGCACGAAAGGGGTAAAGTATGTGGTGATCGAGACGGCAGGATTTGCTGAAACCGGCGAAGAAGGGAAACAGGCTCAAGAAAGAATTAAAAAAATCATTCAAGAACACGGCTGCCGTTTGTTAGGTCCTAATTGTTCGGGCGTCATCAACACCCATCACAATATGGTGCAGTCCATCGGGCTTCTTTCCGATTTGCGCAGAGGCAATGTCGGCCTGATTGCACAGGCCGGCGTTTACGCCGCCGGCATTCTTACCGGATTGAGCCATGTTCTGGATTTCGGCATTGTGGCAACCATCGGCAACAAGATGGACATCAATGAAACGGATATTCTGGAATGCTTAAGCGAAGATGATCATATTTCCGTGATCGCCATGTATATGGAAGACATCAGCAGCGGCAAGCGCTTTGTGGACGTGGCCAGCCGTGCGGCGGTTCGCAAACCCGTTATTGTTTTAAAATCGGGACGGACGGAAGCCGGCAAAAAGGCCGTATCTTCCCATACAGCATCGCTCGCCGGCAATGACGAAATCAACAGCGCGGCCTTTAAGCAAAGCGGCATTATCCGCGCCCGGGATAACGAACATTTATTTGCTCTGACGCGCGCTTTTTCCAAACAGCCTGTTCCGAAAGGGAACGGTGTGATGGTTATCACTTATACCGGTTCACTGGGCGTCGCCGCAACGGATATGCTGTATCTCTCCGGCATGCGTTTGTCTGAACTGGAGCCGTATTTTCAAAAACGTCTGGAAAACATTCTGCCCGATTATGCCCGGTTCGGCAATCCCGTGGACTGCTCCTTTTCCATGACTCCCCGGCAGGTGAAAGATCTGATGGAAATCGGTGTGGAAAGCAATGACGTTCACAGCTTCATCGTGATTATTCAGGGCGAGATGCTGAGCTCCTTCGTGGATGTCATGAAAAATATAGATTATAAAGAAAAGCCCGTTGTGTGCTGCGTGGCCTGCAAGGAATTCATGATCGATGATGTGGTCAGGATGGAGCAGGCGGGAATTCCCGTTTATTCCACGGCGGAGATGGCGGCGGAAGTGCTCAGCAAAATGTATCATTACGGCGTAAGACGCCAGAGCGCCATTGCCGATTCGATCACCCGTCACCTTACCAAAGATTCGCTCTTTGTCGATGACCGGCCCGTGCGCCTGCGTCTGATCAATCCCCGGGATATCGGTCTATGGACGGATTTCGTGAACGGTTGTTCGAAGAAGTCCCTGTGGCTCCGGTTCTTATCGCCTTTTTCCGCAACACCGGAGCGGGCTCAGCGTTTTTGCAATCTCGATCCGGAGCAGGAAATTGCGGTTGTCGCGGAGATGAAGGATGGCGATAAGTATAAGTTCCTCGGCATCGCGCGTTTAATCAAAAACAAGCGCTGTGAAGGCGAAGCGGAATACGCCGTGATCATTTCGGATCTCTGGCAGCACAAATCTCTGGGGCATACACTGTCCGAACAATGCATCGAACTGGCCAAAAAAGAAGGTTACAAAACGATTCGCGCCGAAACGCTTCAGGAAAATTACTCCATGTTGAGGATTTTCCGTCACTACGATTTTGTGTTGGAGTCTAAAGAAGAGAACATGGTTTCCATGGCGCTGACGTTACCGTGAGCATCGCAAAAACAAAAGGGTATCGGAATTTGTCCTACATCTAATTCGGACTGACGCTGATACCCTAGACCGACATTCTATAGTATCGAACAGATGGTTTTCACGGGCGCGCGTCTTGCGTCCGGCATCTGCAATGCGTTCCGGCGTCAAGGCCGGCAAATCAGATACGCGCATTCGGTTGAAAAGCGGTAATTTAATAAACACGGGAGACAACAATAATGCAAGTACCTATGCTGGTTACACACTTTCTGGATCGGGGCGTTAAACTGTACGGCCCCAAAACCTGTATCGTCGATGGAGAAAAGCGATTTACCTACAACCAGTTCAACGAAAGGGTAAACCGGCTTTCCAATGCCCTGATAGCTGAAGGAGTCCGGCAGGGCGACCGGGTTGCCTATATCGGCCCGAACGGACACCGCATTCTCGAGTCCTATTACGGCATCACGCAAATCGGCGCCATCCTCCTTTGTATCAACATCCGTTTGAGTCCGGAAGAGATTGCGTTCATTTTGAATCATGCCGGCGCCAAAGTGGTCTGCGTGGACTGGGAGTATGCGAATCTGGTTGCTCCGGTTATCGACAAACTGGAGACGGTTACGCACTTTATGTTGTTTACTGACGGCCATCGTCCCGACGGCATCGACTGGCCTGATTATGATACGCTGTTAAACGAGGCCTCTATAGAAAGGCCTCTGCGTCCTCAGATGGATGAGAACGATGTGGCCGAACTGTTCTATACAAGCGGCACAACATCCAGACCCAAGGGCGTTATGATGACGCATCGCAATATCTACGCGAATGCCATCAATTATATTCATATGCTCAGTGTGACCGACGCCGACACACAATTGCACAGTGTTCCGCTGTTTCACGTGAATGGCTGGGGATCTCCCCACGGCATCACCGGCTCCGGCGCCACCCATGTGATTGTCAGGGATTTCCGTCCGGAGCCTGTGCTGGCGGCTATCCAGAAGGAAAAAGTAACGATCGGAGCCATGGTCCCGGCAATGGTCACCTCGCTGCTGAACTATCCGGAAGCCGGCCACTATGATACCTCCGCGTGGGAACGGATGATCATTGGCGGAGCGCCGGTGCCGATCACCATTCTGCGGGAAGCCCAGGAAA
>CAYZLL010000062.1:0-14486 GCA_964479225.1 uncultured Smithella sp. | reverse complement strand
TTTTTTTCATGTTCGACGCAAGGGGGTGGATTGATTATGTCCCGCCGGTCGTTTTTGCAGGCAGATAGATGGAAAACGAGGTGCCGACGTTCACGACAGATTCCACAGTGATCAAACCGTTATGATTTTTAATAATAGAGTCACTGACGGATAATCCCAGACCTATCCCACCGTGTTCTTTCGTCTTCTTGGTTGTAAAGTAAGGATCAAATATCCGGGAAAGATTTTTTCGGGGAATGCCGATACCGTTATCCTTGATGATCATTCGGGCATAATGACCCACGCCCAGTGATCTGATGTTCGTGCTGGTTGTGGTATTGTCTGCAGTGATCTCCACAATGCCTCCATCGGGCATGGCCTCCTTGGCATTCACTAAAATATTTTCGGCTACCTGTTTGATCTGCGCGGCATCCACCTCACATGCCCAGAGATCTTCCTGAATGGAGAAATTACATGTAATATTGGAATTCTGGAAGATTTTTTCAGCGGCTTCCCGCCAGATAGGTCCGATATTTTCCAGTTTGCGCACTGAAAAACCGCCCTGTGAGAATGTACTCAGCCGGTGTGCCAGCGCCTTGGCCTGTAAACCTGCTCTTTCGGCGACGGCCAGACCATCCTCAAGCATTTTGTCTTCGTCGCTGGCGGAAATTTTTGCCAGAAAAACATTGCGGAGAATGGCGGTCAGAAGACTGTCAAAATCTTTGGCCACACCGTCGGCGAATGTTCCCAGTGATTCCAGTTTTGTCCGTTGGAGAAGTTCGTCCTGCGCCATTTTCTGCTCGGTAATGTCTTCGAGTGTTTCCATTGCGCCGAACAGGTGCCCGCTGGAATCTCTCAGGCCGGCTGCGGTAATGCGGATCCATTTTCCCCGCTCCCCCATATCTTCGAAAAATTGTGTCACTTCATAAGCGTCTTCCAAAAATTTCGATTTACTCCATCTGTTTGCATAGAACTTTTCAAACTCGCTTGTCCGGCCATCCAGAATGAGATCGGCCAGACAGGGACGGGCTGAAGCATAAAAAGCACGCCATTGCTGATTCGTGTTCAGCACCTCGCCGGGCTTGATTTTGCTTAATTCCTGCAGAGCCCTGTTCCAGTACATCACTTTATGCTCCCTGGAGATCACGAAAGCCGGAATCGGTGAGCCATGAATAATGCTGATCAGCTTCTGATCGTCTTTGTGACCGCGCCAGCGCCATATCGCGTAGATAATGCTGGAGATGATCGCCACGCACAGTACGAGAACAAAAATGAAAATGTAATAACGGTTCATACCACTACAAACAAATTAAACGTTTGATGCCAGCCAGTCCCCGATCTCACTCGTGGTGAGACCCATTTTGCCGGCATCCAGACTTTTGATCTTTCCGCTTTCCAACAGTTTAATCACGGCTTTTTCGACTCTCTGAGCGGCTTTGTCTTCTCCGAGTGTTTCCAGCATCATGCCGCCTGCGCAGATTGCTGCCAGAGGATTAATAACGTTTTTGCCGGTGTATTTCGGGGCGGAGCCGCCGATGGGTTCAAACATGGATACGCCTTCAGGATTAATATTGCCGCCGGCCGCAATGCCCATGCCCCCCTGCACCATCGCGCCCAAATCGGTGATGATATCGCCGAACATATTATCGGTTACGATGACGTCAAACCATTCGGGATTTTTGACCATCCACATGCAAGTGGCGTCCACATTGACGTAGTCCGTTTTTATTTTGGGATGTTCCTTGGCCAGTTCATTGAAAGTCCTTTCCCACAGATCGAACGCGTAGGTTAAAACATTGGTTTTGCCGCAAAGCGTTAATTTATTGGCCTTGTTTCTTTTTTCCGTATATTGAAAAGCATAACGCAGACAGCGCTCAACACCTTTTCTTGTATTGATGGATTCCTGAATGGCCACTTCATCGGGAGTTCCTTTTTTTAGAAACCCGCCGCCGCCGGTGTAAAGCCCTTCCGTGTTTTCCCGAACGACGACAAAATCAATATCCTGCGGTCCCTTGTCTTTGAGTGGACAGGCAACATTCGGATACAGTTTTACCGGTCTCAGATTAATATATTGATCAAGTTCGAAACGCATTCGCAGGAGGATGCCTTTTTCCAGAATGCCCGGTTTGACATCCGGATGACCGATGGCCCCGAGATAAATAGCGTCAAATTTCTTGAATTCCTCGAGAACGGAATCGGGAAGAATTTCGCCGCTTCTTTTATACAGCTCTCCGCCCAGATCATAGTGGACGAGATCATATTTTATGGATTCGGACGCTGCAACGGCTTTGAGAACTTTCAGTCCCTCGGCAAGGACTTCCGGTCCTGTCCCGTCGCCGGGAACCACAGCGATTTTATACGATTTTGATGAACTCACATTAACCTCCTGTGTTGAGAGTTAATAGAAATAATTTCTATTTAAATAAAATCCATAGCGTAATGAACTTCTGAAGTCAATGCCAAAAGCACTCGAAAGACGCGCCTAAAGTATTTGCAAGTATGCGCAAAGAATGTTAATTAATACCATCGGTAAAAGAGAATGACAAAACCCGCCGGAAGCGGCAGGAGTTTTCTGGAGGTGAACATGGGAGAAGGAATCGGCGATTATACAAAAAACATAGTTGATTTGAGAAGGCATATGTGGATGGCCGGCGTGGAAGTGGAATTGAGGCGCCTCATCTGGCAGATTGCCGTTGTCGGTAAATACATTTCCGCTAAAATTCATGAGTCCAACAGAAAGTTTGCCGGCTTGAAAAATGTTTACGGTGATGATCAAATGGCGCTGGATCGCGCTTCCGATGAAATTCTGAAAAGCCAATTGGAATTTTCCGGTTTTGTCCGTGAATATGCCTCTGAAGAACTGGAAGATATCGTTAAAATCGGGACCGGTGAGGAAAAATATGTCGTGACCGCTGATCCGCTTGATGGTTCATCTCTGGTCGATAGCAACCTGGCCATCGGGACCATTATCGGGATTCATAAAGATTCCGTTCTGGATTGCGGACGGAACACCATGGTGGCGGCTCTCTATATTACCTACGGACCTTTAATTACGATGATTTACTCGGCAGGAAAAGGTTCTCATGAATTTGTTCTCAATCGCGAGGGCGAATATGTTATGTCTGAAGAAAATATCAAACTGAAAGAGAAAGGTTCGATCTTTTCGCCGGGTGGCCTGCGCCGTGACTGGACTCCTGAGCACCGTCAATTTGTCGAAAAACTGGAAAACGACGGCTATAAATTACGTTACAGCGGTGGCTTTGTTCCCGATATCAATCAGGTTTTAATTAAAAAAGGAGGCCTGTTCACTTACCCGGCACTAAAAAAGTCACCCGAAGGCAAGCTACGACTGCTTTTTGAATTGCAGCCGATGGCTTTTATTACGGAACAAGCCGGCGGTATGGCCACCGACGGACAGCAGGACATTCTTGCGGTCAAGGTCAAATCCATCAATCAACTGTCACCGGTTTATATCGGTAGCCCTTATGAAGTACAGTTGGCCAAACAAATGTTATCAAAATAAATTGGATTATAGGGAATGATAAGGAGCGAGTATGATTTACAAAGACAAAAAAGAATTGCAGCAGCGGTATTCCAAGATTATCGAAATCGACGGCAATGACGTTGTCATTTTAAATGAAGGAAAACTGGCCGGGGAACTTATTGATGATTTAATTTCCACGGCGGTCTTCAGCGCCGATGAGGCAACTCAGGAGGCCACCCGTTGGCTGATCCGGCGCGCGGGCGCGGCTTTAGGCATCATTTCTTCTTCGATTCAAACGCTTTATGAAGCCATGGGACGTGAAGAGGCGAAGGGATTCACGGTTCCGGCCATCAACATCCGCGGGATAACGTATGATACAGCTCAGGCTGTTTTCCGTGCGATCAATAAGGGCAAGGTCGGTCCGGTTATTTTTGAAATAGCCCGATCGGAAATTGATTATACCAAGCAGCGACCGGTTGAATACACGTGCGCGGTCATTGCCGCGGCGATTAAAACCGGTTATCGCGGACCGGTTTTCCTGCAGGGCGATCATTTTCAGGTAAGCGCCAAAAAATTTACCGCCGATGCCGCCAAGGAAACGCAGGCGGTTAAAAACCTGATCTGGGAAGCGATTGAAGCGGGATTTTACAATATTGATATCGATACCTCCACGCTGGTGGATTTATCCCAGCCCACCGTCAAGGAACAGCAGAGGACCAATTACAGCCTCGCGGCGGAACTGACCACAATGATCCGTGATCTGGAGCCGGAAGGCATCACCATATCGGTAGGCGGTGAGATTGGAGAAGTCGGCGGAAAAAACAGCACGGTGGAAGAGCTTCAAGCCTACATGGACGGATATCTGGAAGAACTCAAGAAACACGGAGAGTCGCTCAAAGGGATCAGTAAAATCAGTGTGCAGACGGGCACAACGCACGGCGGCGTTCCGCTGGCGGACGGCAGTGTGGCCGCGGTAAAAATTGATTTCGATGTGCTGGAGAAATTATCAGCACTGTCCCGCTCCAAATATGGCTTGGCCGGAGCGGTGCAGCACGGCGCGTCCACGCTTCCCGACGAAGCTTTTGACAGATTCCCGGCTGTGGCGACAGCCGAAATTCATCTGGCCACCGGTTTTCAGAACATTGTTTACGACAGTACTGAGTTTCCAAAGGATTTGAAAAGCAGAATTTACGAGCATCTCAAAACCGCGTGCAAGGACGAATGGAAAGAAAAAGATACGGAAGAGCAGTTCATTTACAAGACCCGCAAAAAAGGATTTGGTCCTTTCAAACAGCAGATGTGGGATCTGCCGGTTGATGTCCGCGAAAAAATCGGTGCTGAGCTGGAAAAGCAACTTTCATTTTTGTTTGAAAAACTGAAGATGAACAACACACACGATCTGGTCAAGAAATACATTAAGTCGATTGATGTGCCATTGGCCATTCCTGCTTCCCTGAAATGAAAGCGGCCCTATTAGAGCAGATAACCAGTTTAAAGGAGAACAAAAAGCCGTTAAGAATAATCGAGATGCCCGAACCGGAAATTGATGAGGGCGAAATTCTGCTCAAGGTAGCGGCCTGCGGCGTTTGCCATACCGAACTCGACGAAATTGAAGGCCGCACGCCTCCGCCGGTGTTGCCGGCTATTTTGGGGCATCAGGCTGTCGGTGTTGTTATTGACGTTGGAAAATCAACGCAAAAGTTGAACGTGGGCGACAGGGTCGGTGTCGGTTGGATCAACTCCTCGTGCGGCCACTGCGCTTTATGCCTTTCCGGTTATGACAATCTGTGTCCCGATTTCCAGGCCACCGGCAGAGACGTTCCCGGCGGTTACGCACAATATTTATCTGTGGCGGAAGATTTTGCCTTTCCCATTCCTCAATTATTTTCTGACGTTCAGGCCGCGCCGCTTTTGTGCGCCGGAGCGATCGGTTATCGTTCACTGCGATTGACCAATTTGGTTGACGGACAGCGTTTGGGACTGACCGGATTCGGTGCTTCCGCCCATCTTGTTTTGAAGATGGTTCGTTACCAATATCCTCATTCAAAAATATTTGTTTTTGCCCGCAGCAAAAATGAACGTAAATTTGCCATGGAACTTGGCGCGGCGTGGGCTGGTGATTCCGGTGATGACCCTCCGGAAAAACTTCACGCCATGATTGATACAACACCTGTCTGGAAACCGGTTGTGGAGGCGCTGAAGAATCTGGAACCCGGTGGAAGATTGGTCATCAATGCGATTCGCAAGGAAGGGGTCGATAAGGATTATTTATTGCATTTGGATTATGGCCGTCATCTCTGGATGGAAAAAGAAATCAAAAGTGTTGCTAATGTGGCACGTCGGGATATCAAGGAATTTATGCAACTGGCCGCTCAGATACCGATCATTCCGGAAACGGAAGAATATGGACTCGGAGACGTCAATCGTGCTCTGGTCGATTTGAAAGAAGGAAGAATCCGCGGCGCCAAAGTCTTAAGAATAGGTTGATTTTTTAATGGCAATCTGCAAGATTAATGCAAGGAATATCCTGGAATAACTTTATATTTAGTGGTGACTATTATGAAAATAGCCAATGTCGATGAAATGCGATGGATGGATCGCTATGCCATCGATACATTGGGCATTGCCGAAGAAATTCTCATGGAAAATGCGGGTATTGCTTCCGTCAATGTTCTCAACAACAAAATTGGCCCGGATAATAAAAAAATCGTCGTATTTTGCGGTTCCGGTAACAACGGAGGGGATGGATTGGTCGTGGCCAGATTGATTCATTCTCAGGGCGGCCGCGTCAAAGTATTTTTGCTCAGTGACAGAACAAAATTCAAAGGAGCGGCCAAAACCAATTTCGAAATCATTACCCGATTGCCGGTAGAAGTCGTCCAACTGGAGAATGCGGCTTCAGCCAAAAGGGATTTAGCGCATTGTGACGCGATCATTGACGCCATTTTCGGTACCGGTCTGGATCGGCCTGTTGTCGGATTGGCGGCTGACATTATTGCCCTGATCAATAAAAGTAAAAAGAAAGTTTTATCGCTCGACATTCCTTCCGGCGTGAACGGGAATACGGGGGGCATACTGGGCGTGGCTGTCCGCGCCGATTACACCGTTACCTTCGGTTTGCCCAAAGTCGGCAATATGCTACATCCCGGTTGTGAACAGGGCGGAGAATTAAAGGTCAGTCACATTTCTTTTCCTCCTTCTCTTTATGATAAAAGTGATATGCTGATTCAGACCAATGATTTTTTGGCTTTGCCCGAACGACCGGCTGACGCTTATAAAGGCGTCATGGGAGATGTTCTTTTTATCGCAGGAGCGGCGAATTATTACGGCGCTCCGTACTTTGCCGCCATATCCTTTTTGAAATCGGGCGGCGGCTACGCACGTCTGGCCGCGCCGGGGTCGGTGGTTCCTGTTATCGCGAAACGTGGCCGGGAAATTGTTTATCTGCCGCAGGACGAAACAACCGCCGGCAGCATGGCTTTCAAGAGTAAAAAAGAATTGCTGATGTTATCAAAGAAAGTAGATATGGTAGTCATCGGGCCGGGACTTTCCCTGCATGAAGAGACGGTTCGCCTGATCCAGGAAATGGCGGCAGAAGTTAAAAAACCGTTGCTCATTGACGGTGATGGCTTGACCGCGGTCGCCCGGAAACCGGAGATATTGTGCAATCGAAAAGCGCCAACGATTTTGACACCGCACACGGGTGAAATGGCGCGCTTAACCGGCAAATCAGCAGATCAAATCAACGCGGGGAAAATAGAGATTTTACAGGAAGCAGCAAAAAAGTTGAAAGCCATCATTGTTTTAAAAGGAGCGCATTCGCTTGTCGGTACGAGCGACGGCCATGTTTATGTTAATTTAAGCGGGAACGCCGGAATGGCCACGGCCGGTTCGGGAGATGTGCTTGCCGGCTGCATTGCCGCCATGTTTGGAATGGGATTAAGTCCTTTGGAAGCGACGCGCAAAGGTGTCTTTCTGCACGGGTATGCCGGAGATCTGGCGGCGGATAAAAAAGGTGCTGATGGAATTACGGCAAAAGATATTATGAACTTTCTGCCGATGGCTTTAAAAAACGATCGTAACGGATTCGTCAATGCAAAATATTATAATCCCGAATGTGTGTAGTTGATTATGTCCAGATTTAGCAATTTTTTTTCAGATCTTAAATCTCTTAACGTTAAAATGAATCTGCACCCGCTGACGCTCAAGTTTACGGGTGAATCCGCTCATCTGGAAGATCCGTTTTTAAAGGATTATTATCAATTATCTCTTTTCCATATTCGGATGTTTATGATTTTAGGCGGAGTTCTTTATGCCGCCTTCGGTGTGCTGGATGCGCTGCTCATGCCCAGGCAAATGATGATGATCTGGTTGATTCGTTTGATTGTTATCGGGCCGGCGCTTGTTCTGGTCCTGTTGGTATCTTTTACCAACATCTTTGAAAAATACATTCAACCGGTACTGGCGTTGGCTTACATCCTCGCGGGCGGAGGTATTGTTGCCATGATTGTTGTCGCTCCGCCGCCGGTGAGTTATTCCTATTATGCAGGTTTGATGCTTACTTTTACGTGGGGTTACACACTCATTCGTCTCTTTTTTACCTGGGCGACTTTTGCCGGATGGTTTCAGGTTGCTTTATACGAGATCGCAGCGGTATGGATCAATCCCACGCCTTTTGATATCTTTATCGGCAATAACTTTTTCTTTATCAGCGCCAACATCGTGGGCATGATGGCTTGCTACACCATGGAGTTTTATGCGCGACGTGACTTCTTCATGAAACGGCAACTGGAGATTGAACAGGAAAATGTCAACAGGATAAATTCAGAACTTGAAGAAAGGGTTAAAAGACGCACCGAAGATTATCGAAAAGTTAACGTGGCGCTTCAAAATGAAATACAAGGGCACGAAAAGGCGAAAGAAAATCTACAGACCGCTCTGGACAGTCTGAAAAAGTCGATTGGAGCCACGATTCAAGTGATGGTTTCCGCGGTGGAAGCCAGGGATCCCTATACCGCCGGGCATCAGTTAAGAGTGGCGAGTCTGGCTTGCGCCATTGCGGAAGAGATGGGCTTTCCACAGGACAAAATTGAAGGAATTCGTCTGGCCGGTTCCATCCATGACATTGGTAAATTATCCATTCCGGCGGAAATTCTGACCAAGCCCACCAAGCTGTCCAATCTCGAGTTTTCTTTGATTAAAGAACACGCGACCAGCGGATATGAAATGTTGAAGCATATTGAATCGCCGATGCCGCTGGCGGAAGTGGTTTACCAGCATCACGAAAGAATGGACGGTTCGGGCTATCCGAAAAAACTTAAAGGCGAACAAATCCTGATTGAAGCGCGCATTCTGGCGGTTTCCGATGTTGTGGAATCCATCGCTTCCCACCGTCCGTATCGCCCGTCTCTGGGCGTTAAATTTGCTCTGGAAGAAATTGAAAAAAATAAGGGTATCATTTATGACAGCGCCGTCGCAGATGCCTGTCTCAGATTATTCAGAGACAAAAAATACCAGCTTCCATAAACCGGATTCATCAAGACCAGGAAGTCTGCCAGATGTTAAGAAGTTCTAAAATAAATCGATCATCAATACCGGATTCATGAGTATGGCGAAGCAAACTGATCATCATCAATATTACATCATGTATGATCCCACGACGGTGGATTTAATGGGTAAAATTGGTGATGATAAGTTTACAACAGAGGATATTGTTGAATATTTAACCGGCAGGAAACTGGCCGAATGCAACGATGAAAACTTCGCGGAATTTCTGACCTTCAATACGCATCTGCTCAGAAAAGGTATGCTCGAACAGATGGCGATCGAGCCTTATAAAGCATATTATATCGCCAATCAGATTTGCCGTGCGGATCAGACAGCGAAGGTGATTATAGCGGATGACACCCGTAAAACGATCGGACAGATTATTTCAGAACAAGGCAAAAAGCCGATAGCCGTTTTCATGTCCCTGATCAGCGCAACTTTTCCGACAGCGTGTGCGGCAACGCTTGTTTTGAACAAAGTCAAAATTCCGGTTGTCATCGGTGGTATTCACGTTTCTACCAGCCCTCACGATATCGATATTTACATGAACCGTTATCTGTCGCATCCCGAAATGATTGCCCAGGTGATCGGTGCGGGTGATTTGTCCACCATTAAAGAAATTGTTGCGGATGTCCAGAATTCAAATTTGAAAAAAGAATATCACGGCAAGATTCCCATTGAGGACGGTGTCTGGGGGTGTGAGCGTGTCATTGAGCTGCCCAAAATCAGGCCACATTTTATCGAGAAATTTCCTGTTATTGGTCCGCTGCTGTCCCGAATCATTGAAACAAATGTGACGACTCCTTTTCTGGGGTGTCCTTTTTCATGCAGCTTTTGTTCAATCTCTTCGTTTCCTGAAGAAAAAAGGAAATTCACATCCCGATCGCCGGAAGATTTTACCGGTGAATTGCTGGATAAACAAAAAAATGGAGCCAATTTAAAAAACCGATTTTATTTTATTTCACCGGATAATCTTTTATTTGGCGGAAAGAAACTTCACGATGTCCTGGATGCCATGATAAAAAGTCCTTTGAAGATCAATTATGCGGCGCAAATCAGCATCGATGTTGCCGACAGCGAAAAGCTCCTCGACAAATTAAGGTTGTCCGGTGCTTCTCACTTTTTTATCGGACTGGAATCACTGGATATTCGAAATCTGGAATTCGTCGGTAAAAACATTGTCGCAAAAATAAAAAAAGAAAAAACAACGGTCGATGAATATTACTCCGCGAGAATTAAAAAAATTCAGGATCATGGAATTTCCATCCACGGGGCGTTCATGTTCGGTATGCCGTTCGATTATTTTCATTCTCTGGAAGATCATTCAGGCCGGAAAATTGTTGAATTCTGTGCAAAAAACAAGATAGGCATTCAACCCACATGTCTGAGCAATCTGCCCGGATCTCTCGATTTTATCAGAGGGATGAAAACGGATGAGTTGATTTACGGCAACCCCGGTTCCATGGATTATTTTTGCTCTCTGACCGTAGCCGATTTAACGGAAAGTAATCGCAGAATACCGGATGCTCTGTTGAACAGCCCGCTGGTTGTCTTTTATATGCTTTACGACACGATGAAACAAGTCGGCTCTTATTTTAACGCCCTGAAACTGGCTTTTTATATTTCCCGCAGGGCATGGACTATTCATTCGTCAAAAGGAGCGCACAGCATCAAAGACCGCCTTGCGGACGCTTTTGCCGGTGTTGGATATCAACTGGGGGCCAGCGCTTATTTTGAACTTTATGATGAACTGGCTCGCTCAACGCAATGGTTACCGGGGACATTTGAAAGGCTTTATAAAACAGAGCAAAATCCGCAGGTCAAAGAAATGTTCCGGGAATATGTAAAAAATTTTTCTGACATACCGGAAGCGACCGGATAAAAGCCCGTTATAGATTGCGGGTAAGAATGTAATCGGCAACGGTGAGCAGTTGATCTTTTTCAGAACTGTTGTCAAAAAAATTCAATTGATCCTTTGCCTCGTTGATGAATTTGGTTGCCACTCCCAGCGAAGATTCTGTTGTGTGATATTTTTGAATGATTCGTGTAATTTCCCACGCCGCTTTTTGTGAACTTTTTTTGCGCTTGATGATTTCCCGGATGATGTTTCTTTCTTCCTCATTGCTTTCCCGGAGAGCGAAAATCAAAGGCAGGGTAATTTTCCCTTCTTCCAGATCCTTGCCGATGGACTTGCCGAATTCTTTGCCTTTGGCCGTATAATCCAGAACATCGTCTGTGATCTGAAAAGCCATGCCGGCGTTCATTCCGAAGGCGGAAAGCGCCGCGATATTTTCCTTTGTTGCATTGCCCAGAATCGCACCGACGGCGCAGGCAGCGGAAATCAGCACAGCCGTTTTCTTTTCGATGATGCTGAGATATTCCGCTTCAGTCATGTTGACATCCCCGCATTTGGTGAGCTGGAAAACCTCGCCTTCCGACATGATATTTCCCATTTGGGAAACAAGTTCAAAAATATCGTTATTGCGGATCGCGCTCATCAGCATGAAAGCTTTGAAACACAGGAAGTCACCCACGAGAATGCTCACCGAATTACCGAAAACCTTATTAGCGGAATCTTTGCCGCGTCTGATCACCGCTTCATCAATGACATCATCATGCAGCAGCGTGGCGGTATGAATGTATTCCATGACGGTGGCCATCGGAAAACGTTCTTCTCCGTGATAGCCGCAGAGACGGGCGCAAATCAGCAGAAGCAGCGGGCGGAATCTTTTCCCGCCGCTGTCAATCAGATGATGCGCTATTTCCGGAATCAGTTTGATTTCGGAAATAAGATGGTCGTTGATGCACTTCTCAACCTGCTGAAGATCGTTCTTATATGAGTTGAAAACATCTTGAATCTGTATAATCAAAAAGGCCTCTTCACCACGGATCAATAAAAGAGCGACAGCGCTCTGCGAATTTTTCAGCGGGCACGGACTGAATGCCCTGCATAATCCATTTGCGGGTATCGGCCGGATCAATGACCGAATCTATTTCCGCATAAGATGCAATATTGAGAGCCTTGCCCCGTTTATATAGTTCCCCGACCAGTTGTTCATAGAGTTTTTCACGCTCTTTTTCATCATCCACCGCGGCGAGTTCCTTTTTGAAACCGGCCTTGATGGCGCCTTCGATGCCCATGGCGCCGAATTCTCCAGTCGGCCACGCGGCGGTGAAAAATGATTCGTGAAAACCACCTCGCGCCATGGCCATGGCGCCCAAACCATAACCGCGTCGCAGCACAACCGTAAAATAAGGAACGGTCAGATGTGAGCCGATGACAAACATCCGGCAGACATGACGCACCTGCGCCCGTTTTTCTATTTCCGGTCCCACCATAAAACCGGGCGTGTCGCATAAAGAAAGAATCGGCAGGCCATGTGCCTGACAAATTTGCATGAGGCGTGCTGCCTTGTCCGCTCCTTCCGCTTCAATGGCGCCGGCCATGTGCATGCAGTTGTTGGCGATTAGGCCAAACGGTTGCCCCTCGATGCGGACAAATCCGGTGATCATGCCGGGACCGAACTTCGGGCGCAGTTCCAGAAAAGAATCCGTGTCAGTCAGGGCCTTAATGACATTGCGCACATTATAGGCACGTTTTTTATTCTCAGGAATCAGATCGCGCAAACGAAGTTGGTCGGCAGCTTCCCATTTTGAAGTTGTTCCCTGAAAGAAGGAAAGATATTTTTTCGCTGCGGCAACCGCCTCTGCATCATCGGCTACTTCGATATCCACCACGCCGTTGGTACTCTGCACATCAATCGGGCCGACTTCCTCTGCTTTAAAGACACCCAACCCGCCGCCTTCAATCATCACCGGGCCGCCCATGCCGATATTGGAATTTTTTGTCGCGATAATCACATCGCAGCAGCCCAAAAGCGCCGCATTGCCAGCAAAACATGGGCCCGAGACAATGCCCACCACGGGAACCTTACCGCTTAACTTGGCGAATGCGCCAAAGGTTGACAAATCCAGACCGGTTGTCATAATACCGACGGCGTCAACATCTCCCGGCCTGCCGCCGCCACCTTCTGCAAATAATACCAGAGGCAGCCTTTGCTGGTGGGCGAGCTTGAGCATTCGGTCCATTTTCTTATGATTGAAAAAGCCCTGCGTGCCTGCGACCACCGTGTAATCGTAAGCCATAACCATGCAGCGTGATTTTTCTTCTTTAAATAAAGAACCGTTGATAGAACCGATGCCGGCAATCAGTCCGTCGGCGGGAGTCTTGCTGATTAAATCTTCTTCCGAGCGCCGGCCACGCTGAGCGGCAATCGCCAGCGCACCGTATTCAATAAGGCTTCCGGCATCGCATAAATCTTCGACATTGGTGCGGGCCGTTCTTTGATTTTTCTGTTGGCGTTTTGCCACCGCTTCGGGGCGGTTTTCATCAAGACCGAAGGAGTGCCTTTTGATCATTTCGGCCAGTTCCGGACGTATTGGTTTTTTTTCTGGTTCCTTATTCATTGTATCGCAAACTCCCTTATGCTCATTCAAGAGCATATTAAAATTCATACAACAATTATATGCGTATTTCAAAGGGTAAATTCCAAGGGTAAATTTCAATCTTTTCTGTCTGCCGCGATATCATCTTTAATTTTGAAATGGTCCCAAAAAATGATATATGAACGTTGCTATTCACGAAAATAAATAGAGGTTTTATGCAGATATTTATTGATGCGGACGCTTTCCCGAATGTCATCAAAGACATCTTAATCAAAGCATCCATACGATTAAACGTTCCGCTGATCTTTGTCGCCAACAAACCGCTGCGTCTGGAAAAGTTGGAAAACATATCCCTGATCATGGTTCCGGAAGGGCCTGATGTAGCCGATGATAAAATTGCCCAATTAGTACAGCCGGGCGATCTTGTGATAACCGCCGATATCCCGCTTGCCGACCGCGTCGTTTCCCAAAAAGCATTTGCGATTAATCCTCGCGGCCAACTCTATACGGAACAAAACATCAAAGACCGTCTGGCCATGCGCGATTTGCTCAATGAGCTAAGAGATACTGGCATGATAACAGGCGGTCCTGCCGAGTTCAGTAAAAAAGACCGCCAGGCCTTTGCCAACCAACTGGACAGCTTTTTAATCCGGCAGTTGAAATTAGAAAACGAGACAAAGTCATAAATAGTTTGCAGTTTAAACAGACGACTTGACTGTTTTCCCTTGAAATATTTTCAAGAAATTGTATTGTGCTCCGCAATAAACTAAGGAGCCCCTCTTGCTCATGGCGAATGTCATCACCAACAGTAAAAAAAGTGATCTTAAAAAGCGGTTCGTTGAATTAACCTCCAAACGCGAGGAACTAAAATTTCTCGTCGGCCTGAATGTTGATCGCAGATTCGGTGTAAACGGGGACGGTTCTATTTAAATATTCCTGGATTCCAGCTTTCGCTGGAATGACAGAAGGATAGTGTCACTAAAGCGGACAGGTACAATTAATTTGAAACGTGTTCAAAATGCGGCAGATG
>CAYZLL010000061.1:7079-14543 GCA_964479225.1 uncultured Smithella sp. | reverse complement strand
TAGCCTCGCCGACAAAAAGCAAAACAACGGTTGTGAAAGCAATGGAAATCCACTGTCCATTCATTCCCAAAAGCCCGATGAAATAAGAAGCCGCCAGAATGGAGATGCTTACATTGACCACCTCGTTGCTGGTCACGATTGTAATCAGCAATCGTCGCTGATTTTCCAGCAACTTAACGACATAGTCAAAAAACGGATAGTTGTCCTGTTTCATCCGATGAAGATGCAGGTCTCTGAGTGAAAGCAGAGCCGCCTCCGCCGACGAAAAAAAACCGGATAATATAAAAAGCAGGACTAAAACAACTATATCAGCATTCCAAGCCAACGACTGGACACCTCATCTCTTTTGTTATGATCGAGCAATTTAACAGATTATGAAGAAAAAAGAAACCTTCCCTTGTTTTCTGATTATTCCATTGACAGCAAATCTTATTCTTTCTATATAGTTTTAACAATTTTATTAAACAGGAGCTTTCCGCATGCCCAACATATTACTGATCGGAAACGGCGCCCGTGAACACGCGCTGGCTGAAGCCATTACCCGCTCGGAACAAAAACCAAAGTTATTTTCTTTTATGAAGTCCAACAATCCGGGGATTGCCTCTCTTTCGGAAAAAACTGTTTTGGGCTCTTATTCCGATCTGGACGCGATAACAAAATACGCCACGGAAAATAAAGTCGAGTTTGCCGTTATCGGACCGGAAGATCCGCTGAATAATGGTGTCGCGGATGCGTTGGCAAAAATCAATATCGTTTCGGTCGGGCCAACAAAAAGTCTGGCCCGGCTGGAAACGTCCAAATCGTTCACACGAAATCTGGTCAGCAAATACAATATTCCCGGCAATCCGCAGTTCAAGATATTTAAAACGCTTGATGGCGTGGAAGATTTTCTCAATCAACTGGAAAGCATTGTTTTGAAGCCGGACGGACTGACCGGCGGCAAGGGTGTGCAGGTTCAGGGAGATCATTTTGCCAACAAAGAAGAGGCGCTGGAGCTGTGCAAACAAATACTGACAGGAGGCTCTTCGCTGGTTGTCGAGGAAAAGTTCGACGGAGAAGAATTTTCTCTGCAATGCCTGTGCGACGGGAAAAATGTTGTTGCCACACCTCTGGTGCAGGATCATAAAAGAAGATTTGATGGCGACAAGGGCCCCAACACCGGCGGCATGGGTTCATATTCGCTGGCGGATCATTCCATGCCATTTTTAAAACCGCAGGATTTACAGGATGGATTAGAAATCACCCGCCAGGTCGCGGCAGCCCTCTGGAAAGAAACGGGCAGTCCCTACAAAGGCGTCATGTACGGCGGATTCATTGCCACGAAGGACGGCGTTAAACTTCTGGAATACAACGCGCGCTTCGGTGATCCCGAAGCCATGAACATCCTGCCGCTTTTAAAAACCGATTTTGTGGAAGTCTGTCGTCACATCATTGCCGAAACGCTGGATCAAATAAAGATAGAGTTCGACAAGAAAGCGACAGTCTGTAAATATGTTGTACCGAAAGGCTATGGACTGCCCGCCGATCATCCCGATGCGGCATCTTCCAAAGCAAAAATCGAAGTGGGGAATGTCGGCAAAGCGCGGCTTTATTATTCATCGGTGGATCAGAAAGAAGATGGTCTTTACCTGAGTTCTTCGCGCGCCATCGGGATTGTCGGAATCGCCGATAATCTGGCCGAGGCCCGCAAAATAGCCGAGGAAGGCGTCAAAGCCATTCAAGGTCCCGTTGCTTACCGCGAAGACATCGGCACCGACGCGCTCATCCAGAAACGTATTGATCATATGGAAAAAATACGCAAAGACTGAGGGTAAGATTGTTCCTAAAACAATCAGCGTTCAAGTAAACGGTTCATTCGGGGCGTATCGTGTCCAATCACAAAACAAACAAAGTTGATATTCAACCTTTCACCCGCCTCGATTTTCTGGATGCCTTGCGCTTTTTCGCAATCATCTATGTTGTCATCAGCCATTTGATACTGATTCCCCAACCTAATCTTTTGATTCCCGAATGGATTGCGCCGTTTCTCATCAACGGTGGTGATGCCGGCGTCAGCCTGTTTTTTGTTTTGAGCGCCTTTTCTTTGTGCTACGCCATGGACGCCCGCAAAAACGAACAAAATATTATCCGCAATTTTTATATGCGGAGATTCTTTCGAATCGTTCCTTTGTTTTACCTGATGATGCTGATGTACTGGATTCGCGATGCTGCTGTCTTTAACGTATTGCATCCCGCATCAGAAGTTCTCATCAATGCATCTCTTCTGTTTAACCTGGTGCCTTCCTGCATAACCGGATTTGTCTGGGCAAGCTGGACCATCGGTGTCATTGCCCTGCTGTATCTGATTTTCCCTTTAATCCACAAATACATTCGCTCTCTGTATGGAGCGCTGGCTTTATTTGTCGCTTCCGTCCTGATCGCTTGGGGTTGGTCTTACTTTGTGAAAAATTACGGCGTGGCGATAGGATATCTAACGCCGGATGATATCAGCTTTGTGTGGGGATTCGGTTTCCTTCAGCACTTGCCGGTTTTTGTTTGTGGAATGGTGATTTATCACCTGTTCTTTGATTATTTAGTCAGAATGAATCAGAAGTCCCGACAGATGTATGGAAGTATGCTGCTTCTGTTGTTTGTAATATTTTACGGCATCCTGTTGACTGATAGCATGCAGGACATCATCTGGGGAAAAAAGATTCTGCAAGGCATCTGTTTTTCATTGCTTGTGCTGGGACTGGCATTGAATCCCTTCCGCTTTCTGGTCAACACCAAAACCGTTTATCTCGGCAGGACCAGTTACTCCATGTATCTTATCCATCCGCTTCTCATTTTTACTATAATCCCTGTTTATCATTGGGTGTACAATATTATACCGGCGGACATTTTAGGATATGTCGCATCGCTTCTGCTGACGCTTGTTTTGCTGATGGCTGTCTCGCTGATGTCTTACCGATACATTGAACGCCAAGGGATTGCTCTGGGAGAAAAATTAATTAACAGAAATCAGTAACGCGTGATGTGATGTTCGGCCAGACCAAAGAAATTATTTATCGGATATATCCTGTTGTTTTCATCCTTAAATCGTCCATTGTACATACCGAAAGGCTGATGAAAATCGGAGCGGATCACGCCAATGCTGATTTTTTCAGCTCTTTCACCCGAGGGCGTAAATGACAGATCCAGGTATCCATCATTGGTTCTGACGACCCACGGGTGCATAATCTTGTCTTCTTCGAATTTAAAACGCGCCGCCTTCAGGCAATAAATTTTTCCATCCACCCACATACAGTTCTCATTGTAATCTTCATCATCTTCTATCATGTTCTGACAAAGATTAAAGGCCAGCAGCTCGCCGTATTCATTATAGCCCGCGGCGGTCGCCCATTTCCAGAAACTGACATAGGGATAATATGTTTTTTGTTCGTCAATCAAAGCCACGTCCTGGTTACGGTTCAGAGCAATCTTCTGCGTGCCCAGCAACATTTCGCCTTCCGTCGGCGCAGCCACCTTGTGCGTGTAAAAAGGCCGGAAAGGCGTTACCGGAGAGACCTGCACAAGCGGCTCTATCTTACGGAGATCTTCAAGAATTTTGATTTCACCTTTGACGGCAGGACGATTTTTTTTGCCTGCGATATCGATGATTATTTTGTGAAATCCATCCTGAAGTTTGTTTTCAAAACGCAGGAGGTAACCCTTTTGCTTAAACTCACAGATGTCATCATACATCTGCGCGGCAACAAGCGACGCGCCGCCCGGCGCCTGCGCGCCGTGCTCGAAGCGTATGTTTTCGTTTCTGTCGTAGGCATAGAAAAAAGAGACGCCCATGAATTTGGCATCAAAAATAACCATGCCGAAATAATGGGTGGGCGTGATAATGCCGTAATGCTGCCATTCCTTGAGACGGAATTTTTTCCAGAAAGCGGGAACTTTGGAATGGGTGGAATAAAGCGGCGCATCGAGGATATTCGCCTCGCCAAAAGGTGTCTGAAAGGTTCCATAATTAATTGTGCCGTCTTTTTCCACCATCCGCGCAGGTGTTTTCTCGACTTTTCGCACGGCGCATCCCCGCTTATAAATGTCTTTTATTTTAAACTTTTGTCAGTTTCGGAAAATTTTCATCCAGAACGGCGTTCCATTTTTCAACCACCGTCTTTATCTTTTCCATCAGCTCCGTGCTTTCGCCTTCAATTTTAACGGAAATAATTTTATCGCCCTGAGCAATAAGATTGACGACTTTCTGATCGGCATCACTGAGAACTTCGCCGAATACCGTGTGCTTGCCGTCCAGCCATGGTGTTTCAACGTGCGTGATGAAAAACTGGCTGCCGTTGGTCTGCGGTCCGGCGTTCGCCATGGAAAGAATACCGGGTTTGCTATGGCGAAGTTCGTTGACAAATTCATCCTGAAATCTGTAGCCGGGGCCGCCGCGTCCGTCACCGGCAGGACATCCGCCCTGAATCATAAAATCGGGAATAACCCGATGAAATTTTAAGCCATCGTAATAACCGCGTCGCGCCAGATTGATAAAATTACCGACGGTAACCGGCGTTTGTTCAGCAAATAACTTTAAATGAATTGTTCCCTTGTTGGTTTCCATAACTGCTTTTAAATTATTCATTGTAATCTCCTGTAAAATATAAGGTACTACCCCCGCTCCGTCGTAGATGCCCTTCAGGGTACTACGCTTCGGGGATAATTCGACTTACGCTTCGAACATCACTACGCTCGTTCTTAGCGAGTCTCATTAACAGTAAATATTACGGATTAATAAGTCAAGGCAAAAAGAAAGATGCGGACGTAATCAGGGCAATGCGTTCCGTTCAAGAACAAATCATCATACGGGCTGATTATTCTCGGGCATAAACACCTTGATCTGATTTCTGCCCAACTCTTTGGCCTTGTAAAGAGCCCGGTCGGCCATTTCAACCAGCAAGCTCTGGTCAATCTCCGACTGCGGGATGATGGTGGCCACGCCGATACTGATTGTCACATGAGAAGCGGCACGGGAAAATGAATGAGGTATTGTCTCCCTCTCCATGCCTACCCTGATAGCTTCCGCGATATGCAAGGCACTTTCCTGTGTTGTATCAGGCAGTAGGACGACAAATTCCTCTCCGCCATAACGGGCACAAAGATCTCGAGAACGGTGGACACTGCGCCGGATAACGGCAGCGATCTTCTGGAGGCAGACGTCGCCTGCTTGATGCCCATAGTTGTCATTGTAGGCTTTGAAATCGTCCACATCCAGGAAGAGCAGTGACACCGGTGTCTGATTCCTGATCCCCATCCGCCATTCCTTGTCCAGAAAAGAATCAAAATACCGTCTGTTGGTAAGTCCGGTCAAAACGTCAGACGAGGATAAATGCTCCAGCTCCACCTTCGCCTTTTCCAGACGAATCGTCTCGATCTCCTTCAAAAGGTTGCGCAAATAATTCCACCGCGCATCGTTCTCCATCTGATAATTGGCGATCAGGCTGATGATGATGGCGGTAAACAAGACGATGCTGCTGTTGATCATCACCGGCGGCAGCATGGGCGTGATCCGGGGAACCGTAAGAAGATAAAAGAGAAACGTCAGCCACGAAACACAAAATGCGTGCCAGAAACGGAACCGGACAACAATATTTCCAAACATGACGATCAGAATGATTCCCGTATGATAGTGAACGACGTTGGGATGATGGCTCAATGCCAGAAAAAAGATAACGCTGCCGGCGGTCAGGAGGATCATAAAATCAACGAAATAATCAAGCATCCGTGCAAAAGCCCGCCAACGCATCATGCTCAGGATGACAATCATGGCGGGTGTAACAATCCCCAGCCGGATTTTCCACGCCATCAAATATATATCAGGAAGCATCTCCCTGTCCGTCAAGAGGAAAAGATTGTACATTACTATAGCAATGATGCCCAGCATGAAGAATCGCTTCTTGCGCACATCCAGTGTGTCGGCAAGAAAATGCTTTTCAAGCCTCGGGGTGAAGATCAGAAAAGGAAAACCCTTTTCCATGGAATTCCGGATGTCGGTTTCCAGATCCATAATGTAATCACGTGGTTTGTTTGATGGCAGCGTATTGTTCATAATCAAAAATATGCGGATGTCACGACAACGATGCAGGTTTGTATCCGCTGACTTTTTAAAGAATTTTTTTTGTCTCACTAAAATTTTGAGTCTTTTTGAAAGGTAAAGATTATGGCTTAATAAGTCAAGATAAAAAGGGTCGCGGATAATAGCAAATCTTCTATCATTGAGATATGGCAACATATAAGATATACAGACCGCGATGATGCAGGATGCCGATAAAATAAAAAGTCTTCTGAGCCGTAAACTAACGTCATGGTACAGGCGTAATCAACGATCGCTTCCCTGGCGCATGACAAGCGATCCCTACCGTATCTGGATATCGGAAATCATGCTCCAGCAAACGCAGGTTGATACGGTGATTCCTTACTATCATCGTTTTCTGAAAACATTTCCGTCCGTTTCCAAGCTGGCTCGCGCCCCTTTGCAGGACGTACTAAAGGTCTGGGAAAATCTGGGTTACTATTCGCGGGCCAGAAACCTTCACGCAGCCGCCCGAATGATTGTAGAAAAATTCGACGGTCAGATCCCTGATAATTTCGAAGATATAGAATCACTGCCCGGCATTGGCCAATACACAGCAGGCGCAATTTTAAGCATTGCCTATAGGCAGGCACATCCTGCGGTTGACGGCAATGTCCGCCGGATTTTATGTCGTCTTTTGGCGATTCGCAAACCTGTTGACGACGCAAAGCAGCACAAGCAATTGCAGAATCTTGCCGCATCGCTTGTTCCACCCCAACATCCCGGCGATTTCAACCAGGCGCTGATGGATCTGGGAGCAACGATCTGCAGAGCCAAAAATCCTGACTGCTTGCACTGTCCTGTAGCCGACCTTTGTCAGGCATGTCTTCACGATTTACAAAACGTTTTACCGATAACCAGAAAGGCCCCCGCAATCCCGCATCGTCATGCGGCTGCAGCCGTCATCCGCAATACCAAAGGCATGCTGCTGGTAGTGCAGAGGCCGGCATGGGGATTACTGGCCTCGTTGTGGAAACTGCCCGGTGGTTTTGTTGAAGCAGATCAAGATTTGAAAGAAAGTTTGAAGCGCAGCGTGAAAGACGAATTGGGGATTTATATCCGGCCGGCGAAACTTCTGTCCTCTATCAACCATGCCTACACACATTTCCGCATAACCCTGCAGGCCTGTGAATGCCGCTTGCTGAAAGGCACTCCTCAATCTCTCGGGTGCCAGAATTGGCGATGGGCATCGCCCAGCGATTTAAAGAAATTGCCTTTGTCCAAGATTGATAGGATGGTAGTGAGGCAAGCTGATAATGAGACTCGCTGAGAACGAGCATAGCGAAGTTCGAAGCGTTAGTCGAATTATACCAGGCGCGTAGCGCCGTGGTAAAACGAATGAAATGAAGCTCGTCCCTGCC
>CAYZLL010000061.1:0-7019 GCA_964479225.1 uncultured Smithella sp. | reverse complement strand
ACCTGAAGGTGGCGGGATAATTCGCTCTATGATTTTCCGGGCACTACGTCACGGAAAATCAAGGCTCATTAAAGCGTAAGCCGAACTATCCCCGAAGCGCAGCGGAGTGGGATAATGAGCACATCATAATTTACCCGAAGCGAAGCGACGTGGGATTGACACTAACTGACAATGAGACTCGACGAAAACGAAAAAGAGGACAGACTCCATGTTTGGAAATAACCGCGCTGATATCAGAGTGGGTTCACGTGTCAAGGTTGTGCAGAAGCAGGACCAACGCACAGGCGCGCTCACAGAAGGCGTCGTGCGAGACATTCTCACGAAGTCAGCCACCCATCCACACGGCATCAAAGTGCGCCTGGAAAGCGGCATTGTGGGCAGAGTTAAAGAGATTCTCTGATTCCACATTGATTTGAGATGTCAAATAAAAAACTTCATCGTTATCTAATAAATTAGTCTGTTACTATTCTATATGCACTTTTTACAGCTCTAATTGCTTGCGACTTTGATAATATGCTTGTTTTCCTAAATGTTTCATTTTTTTCAAAAGTAATATTTCTTTGTGCTACAATTTTATCTCGAACCAACTCGAAACCGTCTTTATCATAAAGAATATATTCAATTTCTTTTATTGACGGAATTGGAATGAGTTGCCACCCTTTTTTCGTTTCGATAATATTATAGTCTTTTTCTTCTGAAACAATTAAAATAACCTCCCATCCCCATTCATAATATTTCTTGTCCTCTGTCTTTCCAATAATTTTCCAACCGTCTGAAATAACTTTGACCTTATTTCTCCCAATAATGTCCTGCTGTCGTCCGTGATAACGATGCCAATCTGTATCCAGCTTCGAGCAGGAAAATAAGAAAAGAAAAAAGATAATTAAAAAAGTGCTAAAAACTATTTTTCTGTAGGACATGAATACCCTCCTGGAATTTCCTATTTTTGGGGACAAACAATTAATATCCGACCTTCACTTTTCTCCTATTTTGTGAATATCATAATAGAACTTATTTTTTTAATGTTCCATTTTGCCTTATCGAAAAATTAGTTGTATTTTTGTATTAATAAACATTTTTGTAGCATAGCTATCATCTCGTCTATCCAGATAGCAATGAATGCATCCTTATTTACCCTAAGTTGTAAATGCTCTTTCGCAAGAGCCTCTGTTTCATTTGCCACGGTCTGCATTAGTAGCATTAAATATCTAGTCCAATCTTCTATGTCAAGAGCAGATAATGATGGCAATTGTTCAAGAAGTATTCTGGTATAAGTAAGCTTTAGATTTTTAATAAACACTTTGTTTGATGTATCAGGATTAGCCTCCAAATAGCTGTTGAGATTTTCAATAGCGTCCTCAAATGACCGAGTTCTTTTTGAATGATTGTTTGCTTTCTCAAACGATTTGAGAAAATCAACAGCATCCGTTAAGTTTTTAGGCATATTTCTAATTTCTTCCATTTTTTATTTCTCCTTTAAATATTTCTATAAAAAAGACTTTACCTAGACGCCATTTCCAACCATTGACGATGAGGTTTAAGCAGCTCCGTTAAATAAGGAGCTTCTTTTTCAAACTTTGATTCCAGGCGATCCAATAAATATCTTGTATGGATGAGCGATTGTTTCTTTTTGCTGATAGGTTGATTTAGTTCCTGCAATTCAATTTTAAGCTCCCTGGCAGTTTGGTCATCTATGAAGAAACCACCACCCGGTTTCTGTAAGGAAAGAATCCGGATTAATTCATTGCCTTCGCCTGAACCATTCCATGGAAAAAAGTCCAGTGCCATATCCAGTGTTAAACCGTTTGCTTTGAGATCTTCTTCAATATCGCGCAGTGATGTCCGGCCAAAGTTTTTTAGATGCAGAAGTTCCGATGCAGATTTCTGCACCAGTTGGCCAATCAATTTTATACCTGAGTTATTCAAACAATGTTGTGAACGGAAGGAGAGTTCAAACTCTTCCTCAATAAGACTCAAGAGAAAACATTTCAGTTTGTTTTTACGATCCATTCTGCTCTGCTCCGGTGATTTTCCGGTAAAAACCGTACCGGAAGCCGTACGTTCATAATTGTCAACACGCTGCATACTCATAATTATCCTCCTGAGTTTATGGCAAAAATATCCCCTTCGATGAATAGACCAATCCATCTATGCTTGTACGAGCATCATTACGATGCATTATTCTGTTATTAGATAAAAATCCGGCGTTGTTATTATATGATAGCCGGTGTGAGTCGGCGAAAAATTCAAGATAAAAGGTTCATCAACCTTTTGTTGGAGAGTTATATACAAGAAATATTGCCGAATGTCAAACGATGGACAAGTGTATGATATTATGAAACAATAATAGTTATTTTCTAATCTTGATATTTTGATTAAACTCACATTATTCGGGCGCGTTTTATGGACTCACCCGCTTCTTTGTCTTGCCTGATTACAATAGCGCTGTGCTGAAATAGCGTTCGGCGCGGTCGGGAAGCACCGTTGCAATATTGCCCGGATACTTTTTCTCCAACTGACGCGCGGCCCAGACATTCGCTCCGGATGAAATGCCAACCAAAAGCCCCATGCTTTTCCCCAGCTCACGTGTCGTTTCGATGGCGTCTTCGTCGGTGACTTCGATAACTTCATCCACCAGTTTAACATCCAGCACAGCAGGAATGAATCCGTCGCCGATCCCCTGTATTTGATGCAAACCCGGTTCGTGGCCGAGCAACGCAGAAACGTTTTTGGGTTCCACGGCTACGATACGGACATCGGGCCGATGCTCCTTAAGAAACTTTCCAACCCCCTGGAGGGTTCCGCCGCTCCCAACTCCCGCAACGAAACAATCAACCACCCCGTTCATCTGACGCCATAATTCCCGCGCAGTTTCTTCGTAATGCACGCGCGGGTTGTCCGGATTTTCGAATTGCTGCGGCACATACACTTTCGGATTTGATGCGGCCAGTTCTGTGACTTTTTTCACAGCCCCGCCAATGCTTTCTTCCGCGGGCGTCAAAATCAATTCAGCGCCAAGCGCCTCAATGAGTTTCTTGCGTTCTTCGCTCATGTTCTCGGGCATCACGATGATCACACGGTATCCTTTCAGGCGTCCTACAAGCGCCACGCCGATGCCGGTGTTTCCGCTGGTCGGTTCAACAATGATCGTGTCCGGTTGTAATTTCCCGTCACGCTCTGCGCCTTCCAGCATCGATAATGCAACACGGTCTTTGATGCTTCCCCCCGGATTCAAAAATTCTGCCTTAGCGAAGACGCGCGAATTTTTGAGCTGGATTAGCGGCGTATTGCCGATTAGATTGAGTATATTGTCCGTTAACATTGATAGCCTCGCATATTAAAATTCATCAGATAACTCTGTTCGAACGAGTCTTTTGGACTTGTTTATGGCTTCGCGCTGTCGAATTCCGCTGACGCCAGTTTGATGCACACCGCCAGAATCTCGATGGCCTTTTCCAGTTCGGCAACGGGCGGACGTGTCGGGGAAATCCGGATATTGGCATCCTTGGGATCCTTGCCGAAAGGAAAAGTTGCGCCCGCCGGTGTGATGGCGACGCCGGCTTCTTTGCAGAGCGCCACGGCTCGTTTGGCAACCGGTTTGGTTGTATCCAGGCTGATAAAATAACCACCTGCCGGTTTGCTCCATGTCGCCAATCCCGTCCCGCCAAGTTCTTTGGCAAGGACTTTATCGGTGATGTCAAATTTAGGCTTCAGCAGTTTGGCGTGTTCTTTCATGATGCCGGTAACGCCACCCGGATAAGCGCTGAGGAATTTCACATGACGTAACTGTTCAACCTTGTTGGGTCCGATGAACGTGGTTCCGAAGAGTTTGGAAATATAAGCGAGGTTGGCCGTGCTGGTTGCCATGAACCCGATTCCGGCGCCGGAAAAAGTAATTTTGGACGTGGAACTAAACTTATAGACTCTGTTGGGATTTCCCGCTTCCTCGCAGGCACGCAGCAGATTTTTCGGCTTTCGGGGATTATCAACCAGATGGTGAACGCAATAAGCATCATCGGCAAAAATGGTAAAGTCCGGCGCGGCTGTTTTCATGGTGGCCAGTCTTTTGACGGTGTCGTCGGAAACCGTGTCTCCCGTTGGATTGGAATACGTTGGGACAAAAAGGATTCCCTTGACGTTTGCGTCTGCCGCGACAATTTTTTCGACCTCATTCATGTCCGGCCCTTCTTTCGTCATTTTGACCGGAATCATCTCGAAACCAATTTCAGACAAAAGAAGAAAATGCCGGTCATAGCCGGGCACGGTGACGATCATCTTCGGCTTATCGGTTTTATACCAGGGAGCGGGACTTCCGACAAGACCGCGCAAGAACGCCCACATCAGAACTTTGGAGAGCATGAGCAGGCTGGCATTATTGCCGACCATGGTTTCTTCGGCTTTCGCGCCTAAGATTCCGGAAAATAATTCGCGGGCTTCCGGCAATCCTAAGACGCCGCCGGGGTAATTACGGATGTCAAAGCCGCTTTGAGTTTTGATGTCTTTTTCCGTTACGATGCCGAAAAGAGCATTCGATAAATCAAAATTTTCGTCTCCCGGCTGGCCGCGCTCGATGTTTAATTTCAAGCCAAGCCCTTTGAGGGATTCATAACGCTCCTGCAGTTCTTTCAGACTTTCCATATTTAACTCCATCATTTCTTATCAGTTTAATGGTGGAACAAACGCAGGCCGCAAAAGGCCATGACAATTCCGTATTTGTTGCAGGTGTCAATCACCTGCTGATCACGAATGGAACCACCGGCCTCGACAATGGCCGTTACGCCGCTGCGCTGTGCGCGTTCAATGTTGTCGCCGAAGGGGAAGAACGCGTCGCTGCCCAGGCAGACTCCACTTACCTTGCTCAGCCATTTTTGCCTTTGAGCCTTGGTTAAGGGCTTGGGCTGCTTTGTAAAAGTTTGAGCCCAGACATCATCGCCGATGACGTCTTCAGGCGTTTCGCCAAGATAAACATCAATGGCGTTGTCACGGTTTGGTTTGGCAACATCATCGCGGAAAGGCAGATTCAGAACTTTGGGCATATGGCGCAACTGCCAGGTATCGGCCTTCTGACCGGCTAGACGCGTGCAATGGATGCGGCTCTGCTGTCCGGCGCCCACGCCGATGACCTGTCCGTCTTGCACGTAGCACACGCTGTTGGACTGCGTGTATTTCAGCGTAATCAAGCTCAGCACCAGGTCGCGCTTCTGCGCGTCAGTCAGCATTTTGTTCTCGGTCACAATGTTTTCCAGCATGCGATTGTCAATCTTCAATTCGTTGCGTCCCTGCTCGAAGGTAATTCCGTAAACCTGCTTGTGCTCCAGGGAAACGGGCACATAACCGGCATCGATTTTCACAACGTTGTAATTGCCGCCCTTCTTGGATTTCAAAATCTCCAGGGCTTCCGGTTCATAGCCCGGAGCAATAATACCGTCGGTAACTTCATTTTTGATGATTTTTGCCGTGGGCACATCGCATACGTCGCTTAAAGCTATCCAGTCACCGAAACTGCTCATACGGTCGGCGCCACGGGCGCGCGCGTAGGCACAGGCCAGCGGAGACAGCTTCACTTTAGGGTCGATGTGATACATTTTGCGCAGGACTCTGTCCAGTGGATAACCCAATGCCGCGCCGGCGGGAGAAACATGTTTGAAAGAGGCCGCGGCCACCATGCCGGTATTTTCCTTGAGTTCCTTGACGAGCTGCCAGCTGTTGAATGCGTCCAAAAAGTTGATATAGCCGGGCTTGCCGTTGAGCACTTCCACAGGCAGATTGCCGCCGTCCGCCATAAAAATCCGGGCCGGTTTCTGATTGGGATTGCAGCCGTATTTCAGTTGTATTTCGTTCATGGTTTATCCCTCCAGAGCTTTGTATTTGTTGATGATGACGTCTTTATATTTTTGCGTCGTCAGATCAATGGCGCGCACAAAAAGGCTCACCTTGTTTTCCTCATTCAGCGCTTTCCACAATTTGGCGGCGTATTTGTCAGGATCTTCCTCATCGATAGCCACACGTAGCGGATCGCCGACAAAACTCGGAATCGGATTGCCGTTGCATTTGTAGGTGCTGATAAAATGTCCCTCGCCGGCCACGGGTTGGGGATAATCAAAAGTAAAGCGCTGCACGCTCTGCTCATTACCTTCATTGCTTTTTAAAATACTGAGTTTATATCCGCCTAAACGCATATCCAGCACACCGGAAATGCGGGGCGTCCAGTTGGGACCGTCGTCTTCAAAGGTGCGGGTCGCCAGAGCCGCTTCAAAACCGTATCCCGGAAATTCGTTACGGGAAATAAAATCATAAATCGTATTGGTCTGATCGCCGTTGGTAACAATCGTCGTATTACCCAAAGTTAGCACGGGATTATAAATAATCAGGTGCGGATCGGTCATCTTGGAAGGATCGGCTGCCTTGGTGCGGATTCCGCCGTCAACGGGATCAAACACACGGTTACGGCTGTTGGTGCTGCGCCCCATGATGAAATAAGCAATCATCGCGCTATGACCACCGGGTGTTTTTCCAATGCAGATGCCGCGACCCGGATATTCATTGCCGGCCAGATATTTGTATAAGTTTTTTTTCATTTTCACTTCTCTCCTTAATGATGCGCAAGGGCTTTATTTTTGCGGGGGGAGTATATGTAGAGATAATGCCTATGTCAACTGGAATTGGTGTAAATGTTCATTTTATAATAAATATTGCAAATCCAGACCTGATACGTTAGATAGCTACGAATTAAACAACAATACTAACGACATACAAAGGAGAACGCATGAAAACAAAAAGCGCCCCCCCAAATGTAAATGTAATAGTCAGCGTGGTCATGGGCAGCGATTCCGATTTGCCCATCATGACCGAAGCAACTAAAGTCCTCGAAGAGTTCGGCATTGGCCATGAACTGATCCTGACTTCGGCACATCGCACGCCGCTGCGCACGACGAAATTCGCTACGTCCGCTGCAGGACGAGGTGTTAAAATAATCATTGTCGGCGCCGGAGCGGCCGCTCATCTGGCGGGTGTCATTG
>CAYZLL010000060.1:0-14584 GCA_964479225.1 uncultured Smithella sp. | reverse complement strand
AACGAAGTGCATTGAAATTTGTAAGCCGAACAATCCCGCGTAGCGGAGGGTTTAATACCCGTGATTAATATTGTTTCTCTTCAATAACTTTCATTGAGATTAAACCCGAAACAGATGATTACACCTCCGTCTCGCGTATTGAATAAACAGCCTTTGGCTTTTTCCTTGTAGCCGATATAACTTGACAGCAATCGTCAAAAGATTGAACTCGAATCTGATATATGATAAAAGTTTACACTATGAGCTTAAAAAACAAAAATGTTTTAGTCACCGGTGCGGCAGGTTTCATTGGCTTCCATCTTTGTAAGCGTCTCCTGGAAGACAGCCATAACGTCATTGGCATAGACAATATCAACGATTATTATGACGTGAATTTAAAGCTCGCCCGTCTTGCCATTCTGCAGAAATACGGCAACTTCACTTTTCACAAAAAAGATATTGCCGATCTTCAAGAAACCGAAGAAGTCTTTGCTGATACCCATCAAATAAACTTTGATGCCGTTATCAATCTGGCGGCACAGGCCGGTGTCCGGTACTCATTAAAAAATCCTCATGCCTACATTAAAAGTAACATCGTTGGATTCACCAACATCCTGGAATATTGCCGGCATAACAAAGTCAAACATCTTGTCTTTGCATCATCCAGCTCCATTTACGGGATGAATGAAAAAATCCCCTTTTCGGTCAGCGATAACGTTGATCATCCTGTCTCTCTGTATGCCGCTACGAAAAAAGCCAATGAACTTATGGCGCATACTTACGCGCATCTCTACGGACTACCCTGTACCGGCCTGAGATTTTTTACAGTGTATGGCCCCTGGGGACGTCCCGATATGGCTTATTTCTCTTTCACCAAAGCTATTATTGAAGGCGCACCCATTGATGTCTTTAATTTCGGAAAAATGATGCGCGATTTCACTTATATTGATGATATTATCGAAGGTGTGGTCCGGGTTATGGATAAGATTCCCCGGTCCAATCCGGAATGGGACAAAAATAATCCCGATCCCGGTTCCAGTTATGCGCCCTACAAACTCTACAACATCGGCAACCACAATCCCGTAGAATTGATAAAATTTATCGAAATCCTGGAAGACAACCTTGGAAAGAAGGCACAAAAAAATATGCTGCCCATGCAGCAGGGCGATGTCCCCATCACTTATGCCGACGTGGAAGATTTAATAAAAGATATTGGTTTTAGCCCGTCGACACCTCTGGAAGAAGGATTACAGAAGTTTGTTGAGTGGTACAAAGGGTACTACAAATAAACAACACGATTAATCACTGCAGCTTTTTCTCAATCTAACCTTTCCCATTATAATCGTCAGCATTGCACATACAGAGATAGTGGACAATAAATCTGCCCCTTTTATTTTCTCAGATATCAATAATCATTTAACATTCGATTTTCGATCAAAATAAAAAATAGAGGCCTGATCCATCACTTCCTTGATCACGTCAAAATGTAGTTTAGCATTTTTGATTTTAGTAAAGGAAAGATCATATATTTCGTATGTGCCGACCGGATAAGTTGCTGTAATTCTATCCGGCTCAATAATGGCCAGACTATTTTGAAATCCTCCGGAATAGGCCCATTTCCGTTTGCTTGTATCAAACAAGCTTCTACCGTTGCTATAATCAGCGTATGCATTTTTGCATTGAAATACATTTTCCATCAGTGTAGGGACAACATCTAAATGGCTTGTCATATGCGTATAGACTGCTTTATCCTTTCGGGGCCAATATACCACGAGAGGGACTTGAATCTGATATTTTGTAAAATTTGATCCGTGCCCCCAGTAATTATGTTTACTCTCATTAAATTCCTGCCCATGGTCGGCTGTAATAACGATGATCGTTTTATCCAACAGTTTTTTTCTTTCAAGATCTTTTAAAACGTTTCCAACTAAAGAGTCCGCATAATGTATGGAATTCATATAACCGTTTTTAAAGGGGACGGGATCAAATCCCTCATCTAATTTGTGATAATCAACTCGCTCGAGCATCGGCTCAAAAATCTTTTTGTAGTCTGGCGGAATAGAATAAGCATGGGGAGAATCATAAAAAAGAAAGCCAAAAAATGGTTTGGATTCATCTGCATGATTAAGCCATTTCAGCCATTCATCGGTGATGTTTTGATCTCGTTGCCAGGTGTATTTCCCTTCCGATTTAAGACGCAAGTTTTTTACATCTACAAATACTGTTTTATCGAAAGGAATGGATGATAATTTTGCACTGGCAAAGATACCCATCTGATAATTTCTTTTTATCATTTCATTTACCAGTACAGGCCCTATCCCTTCATTGTACAGGGGATCCCAATAATTCCCAAATAATCCATAGAACAAACTGAAAATTCCAATCCGGGTTCCATTGCCGCCACTCAGATGATTTAAGAAAATCGTGGTGGGTCTGCTGTTGACGAATTGATATATATTGGGCGTGACCTCTTTATTCAACATGTCAAATCTCAAACAGTCGATAACGATGAATAAAATATTCATATTATTTCCGTTCGATTCACATTGCATGCTCTTTGCCGGATATTTAAACCCGCTGTTGAAATTTGCCTCCGTCGATAAAGAATCTATTTCGCTGATATTGACGATCCCATGTTTTTGTAAGAAACCCCTTGCGGTCAGGGGCTGATAAAACGGAATATGTCTGGCCATTAAGGTTATCGGTCTGTAAGATGTTACGTCAGCCACGGCATATACGCAGTTGCTTAAAAGCGTTACGATCAAACCGCCCAAAACAGCAAATAACATCATTTTCGAAGATTTTCTTTCCCCGTTGTTTTTCAGATACCGCCAGATGATTTGTGAAATGATTATCTCCATCATGACAATGGTTGCCAGAACAATAAAGGCAACGATATAGGTTCCCAGTGAAAAATCAAAAATTTCACTCCCTCCGTTGATAATCAATTGAAAAACCAATGGATTCAAATGATAACTGTATTGAGCGTAAACTTCATAATTGATGATAAGGATTAATATGCTGATCGTAACTGCGATGATTCCAACCGGGAAGACGACATAACGCTTTGGTAAAACGAGAATTAATGGAATTAATATTACAAGCCACGTTATGAAAGAAATTAAAAAACCTTGACTCAGTAAGGCCATGATCAAATAGATAAAAGATAAAATGGTTTGGGGCGGCCAGATGTATTTTGCGTAACGCGCAAATAATATTGTTATGATGATAAAGTTAATAAACAGGAATATTTTTGACCATTTAATTAAAAGTTTTTTCTCCGACATAAAACCTTCACTTTCAAAATAAGGGGACAGATTTATTTATCCGCCTTACTTCTTTCCTTTTTAATCCATCACATCTTGTAATTATTCTTGCGTACAAGGTTTTCGAGTAAATCCTTATCTTATTGATTGATACATTTTTTTCTAAGACATTACAAGAAAGACCTTTCTCCGTTAAGATTGCGTAAGATGGTCTCGATAGCAATCAACAAAAAATTCCCATTCTGCAGAACTGATCAAATTTTTCTTCAGGACTTTTTGAAAACGCTCCAAAGCAATTTTCTCATAAACATCGAAGCGATTACCCGTTTTTTTAACGTCGTTATCAATCCAATATATCTTGCTGATATTTTGGGGATTGCATAGAATATTGCCAAAGTGACTGTCCTTGTGGAACAGACCGTTTCCATGAATGACGGCCAGATCCTTGGCCACGGCATGGAAGAGCGTTTTCCGGGTAGTGGGATCCTGACACTGACTCAAAAATTCCGTGCCGGTTTGATGATGGGGAATATAACGGCACAGGAAAAGAGATTCGTAGGCTCCAAACGGCGAAATATTCGTTCCGTACAGAATAGGCGTGGGACAGGAAATATTCAACCGCTTAAAAAGAAGTGACGACCGAAATTCTCGCCGAGCCTGTGACTGACCAAGATAGCGGCGTATGTTATCAGCCATTCTCTGGGGTTTTATTTTTTTAGCCAAAAATGGCCCTCCACTGTCCTGCATGGACAGAACAGAAAGATCGGAATATTTCTGGTGAAAATCCGTCTTTTGGAGAAGATTGCTATCGGCAAACAGGACGGTAACGATGTTCCGATAATCGGGGTCTATCGTAAAAATCCATATATCCAGATGATTAAAAAGAGAAAATTTTACTATTTTAGTGCGAAGTTTAAACATATCGGCATAAAAATGTTTTGTAAAGATGTTCTATTCCCCATTATCCCCGATCTGGATATGTCCGGGCCATTTTTTGATCCACAGCGGCAAACACTTCCTCAACAGTCAATTCATCCAGACATTTACTCCAGACACCGTTTTCTTTGCATCCGGCCAGTCCGCAGGGCACGCAATCCCACTGTTTTTGCACAATCGTCTGATTCTCACCATAGGGAGCCCACATCAACTTGTTCTGCGGGCCGAAGATGGCGACAAGAGGGGTTTGCAATGCCGCCGCCATATGCATCGGCCCGGAGTCAATGCCGACATAAAGTGCCGTCCGGGAAATCACCGCGGCAAGTTCTTTCAGAGCCAATGTACCAGCAAGAAGAACAGGCCGGCTCGTTTGACACAGGGGTGGAATTTGTCTCGAAAAATTAATTTCTTTCTGTCCTGGTCCACAAACGATAACAATTCTGAGACGCCATTTTTTTTCGAGATGATCGCATAATGCCGCATATCCTTCTTTATGCCAGGCCTTGTATTGATGGTTTGAAATAGGATGAAGCACCGCATAAGGTTCAGCGGGCGCTATGCCGGCAGATGAAAGAATGGACCGTGCTCTTTTTTTGTCTTCTGAACCTAAATAAAGGGATGGGGCTTTCACGGGAATAGCCAAACCCAGATGCTCAATCATCTGCAGATGACGTTCGGCCATATGGATGATCTTCGGCATGACAATGTCTGTATAAAGCAGTTGCCTTCCAAAATGCTTTTGTTGTGGAGACGCGAAGCCCAATCTTTTCGGTGCACCGCTTATGAAAGCGAGAAAAGCTCCCCGATCGTTTCGGGTTAGTTCCAACGCAAGATCAAACTTCTCATTCCTGATTTCCCTGAATAGCTTCATTTGTTTCGACAAAGTTGAGAAAAGACGGTTATCCTTTTCCAGAGTATAGATTTTATTGATGGCCGGATGACCCATTAACATCTCCTCCGTCCCTTTATTGACGCAAGCGGCAATGAATGCTTCCGGATAATTGAACCGCAGGGCGTCAAATACCGAAGTGGTCAGCAGAACATCTCCCAGGTATCGTAACTTAATGACGAGAATGCGCGGTGAGCCTGAAATCATTGTTGGTGTTCTCCCTGCTTCATCTTTCGGACGGTTTCGTACAGTTCCAAGACTTGCCGAATATGATTTCCCCAGGTTAGTTTCTGCAGAATATTGCCGTTGGTTTCAGCAATCCGGGATTTGGAAATGGCAAGTCCCTGTTGAATCTTATCTGCAATTTCTGCCGGATTGAGAGGATCTTCGACCACGCAGCCATTTTTACCTTCGATAAGCACTTCCGAAGCGCCGTTGATCCGGGAGGTAACAACCGGCAGGCCTGCCGCCATCGCTTCCAGGCAAACATTGCTGAACGGTTCATAAATCGTCGGAAACACAAAGAGGTCAGCCCCCGTATAGAACGGAACCACATCGGGGATCGGACCTGCGAAGGTAACGGATGAATCGACACCCAGTTTTTTTGCCAAACGTTGATAGGGGGACAAGCGTTCTTTCCCCACCACAATCAGGTGTGCCTGGAAGGGTAAAAGAGCCAGAGCCTTCAAGGTCGCCGGTAGTCCCTTGCGTTGGAAACCGGACCCGACGAAAAGCAGCAGTGGTTTGTCCGGATTGATACCCAATTGTTTGCACAATTTTTCCTTCGTTTCCTGCCTTCGATCACCGGTGAAGCGCGTTGAATCTACAGGGGAGTAGATGACATGAATCTTATTCTCCGGGATTCCATACAGATCCACAATTTCTTTTTTCCCCCTTTGGGAATTGGCCATAATGGCTTTATAGTTGCCTTCTTTAAAAATCTGCTTTTCTATCCAGAGCAGGGCAATATGCAAAGGGTTGATCTGATGCAGCATACTTTTTCCAGGCGGATCAATCTTCCGGCGCTGTTTCAGCCATTCTTTGTGGCAGCCATCACCGGCCCTGTAAATATCCTGATGTAGTGTGCGTTCAAAACTGTGGATGATGTCAAACTGCTGTCGTTTCAGCAGACGACGTGCATTGACTGCAAAAGACATTACTTGAAGAACGGAGAACCCCTTCAGCATGGGGACGCGATGAAAGGTGATTCTTTTGTCTTTTGATCCACCATCTTTCATCTTCCATTCATTGGCAAAGACGTGTACTTCGTGGCCCAATTTCAAAAGATGCTCAACAAGAGCCGCCGTATAACGCTCCGCACCTCCGAAATCGGTGTACCTCTGCCTGAAGACTGCGATTTTCATAATTCAGCGCCTTGCATTTCGCGGAGCTTGATGTATTTTAAAAAGGTGTAGAACGCATAGAGTACGGAAAGAATAAATCCATAATATCCTTCCAAAAAACCGAGGCGTAAAAAGTACATGCTGATAAATGTAAATATAGGACGGAACACGATGTGCAGGATGCTGTAGGTCTTCTTCTCCTTCAACATTTCCTGTGCCGCAAGTGTTGAATAACGATCGAGCCGCTTCATAAAATCTTCCAGCGATTTATACGTATGATGCTCCATTGGAAATTCAAGATGACCGGCAACACCATCAAGCTTCACCGCTTCGTGAACTTCTCTTATGCCAAACAGTCCTTTCCCTTTTTGAAAAAGTCGCAAGTTATAATCGGGGTACCATCCGCAGCGTTTAATCCATCGCCCCAGAAAGAAATTTTTTCTGGCGATGAAATAACCGTCCTTCGGATTAGCGCTTTCTAGAACAGAGATAATTTCTTTTTTTAATTCAGGGGTAACCCTTTCATCGGCGTCGAGACTCAAAATCCAGTTTTGAGTCGCCTTCTCGATAGCGCTGTTTTTCTGCAGGGCAAACCCTTTCCATGGTTCTTTGATAAAATGAACCTCGAAAGCCCTGCATATCTCTTCCGTTTTATCCGTGCTGTCGGAATCGACAACAACAACATCAGCAGCCCATTGAACGCTTTCCAGACATTCTTTGATATTATCTTCTTCATTGTGGGTAATGATAACAACAGACAGCCCTTGTGAAGAATTTTTATGAGCCATGATTTTATTACCTGAATCTTTTCTCTATTTTTTTATAGAATTGCTTAACCTCTTGATAAGAGCGCTTTTTCAGCGAGTGGAAGTATAGGAAACGCTCTTGTCCATGTCAAGAGAATATTGGAGTTCCAATAATGCACACAATGAAGATATGGAAAATCGTCTGTGACATATATGCGTTTTTGTGTGTCATGATTTCCTTGACACACATGACCTCGTCTCTTATACTCCGTTGCACAAAAAGGCTGTTCTGGTCAATGCCATGACTATCGGCGCAAAGTCAAATGATCTTAGGATAAGGAATAAATGTCAAAAACTCATCAAGACAAAACACTTAATCTAAATGATGCCGACAATCTCAAAATTGTTACCGCACAAGGGAAAGACAATTATTACAGAACAATTTCCTATCAGCGATGGAATAGCTATTTTTGGCAATTATTTTTTATTGCGAATTTTAGCCCTGAAAGTATTCTGGAAATAGGTGTTGGTGATAAAATTGTTGCCGACACTATCAAGAAGCTCGGATATGATGTAAAAACTTGTGATATTTCAGAAACTGTCAAACCGGATTATGTTGCTGACATCCGATCTTTACCTTTTGAAAAAGAATCATTCGATATGGTTGTTTGTTTTCAAATACTCGAACATATCGGGTATGAATATTTTGTTGATATATTAAAGTCACTGCATCACATAACCAGAAAACATGTCATCCTGTCGCTACCTCAAATAAGGAAGTTTTTTTCTTTTAAAAGTCATATACCCTGGATGGGGACAAATAAATATTTAAGGATATTTAAGGATTTCCCCCGTTATCCTAACCCTTTGAAACCTTCCAGTCGCGAACATTTATGGGAAATTGGAATCCATGGATTCCCTCTGAATAGAATTATCAAAGATATTGAAAAGTCCGGATTTAAAATTCTAATAAACAAATCATCTCCCGAAAACAATTACCATCGTTTTTTCGTTTTAGAAAAAAAGGACTAAGGACTGGTCCACTTTATATTTCAGTCTCATTCGTAAAAAAATTTTTACGTTTCTCTATGGCAGCATACTTGATTCTGGATCTTTAAGAAAACTGAAAGGTATTTTACAATGACCGGTAACATAACGGATCGTCAAACAGTTCTTTTTTGTGGCCCCATCGATCAACCGCTCAACTCGGGACGGTACATGATCTCCGGTATGCAGCAACTCGGATTTGAGGTCATCGGTTACGATTACCGTTCTCATAACAACTATGAAAAAGATTTAAGGGAGCTCGTCAGAAACAGAAAGCCTGATTATGTATTTACATTAAAAGGAGAAAAACTTTCTCCTGAGCTCATGGCAGATTTCAAGCAAACGGGTTGCAAAACCATTCTCTGGTTGACCACCAGCGTCCTGGAAGACTGGATGCCGTCATTTGCCAGGGCCAATGATTACGTCGTTACCAATACAGAGGATATGCAGACACTGTTTTCCAAATATGGCGTAAAAAAAATCAAATGGATTACCCAGGGCTTTGCTCCTGATTTTTTTGGCGTCACCGGTCAGGAATCTGGCAAGAAAAATTCGTGTTATGCCCAAACCGCCATGATCGGTTCCATGGGCTATCCGATCTATAAAAAACGTTGTGAACTGGTAACGCTGTTGAGAAACAATGACGTGGACATCAAATGGTGGGGACCGCGTCTTGCACGACAAATCAAAAATATTCCTTTTTTTCTTGGAGGGGTGCATCGCTCATGGGCCGGCAAAGAAGTCTATATGAAAGACTTTGCCGATGTGATAAGAAACGTCAAGATTTTCATAGGACAGGATGCGGACATTCCCGTATCGGGTCTTTATCTCAGCAACCGGATCTTTGCCGTTACCGGTTGCGGCGGTTTCTATCTCGGGAGAAAGACCCCGGGAATTGAAGCTGCCTTTGAAATCGGAAAAGAAGTTGATGTTTTTGAATCAGATGAAGAATTGCTTGAAAAAATAAAGTTTTATCTTCAAAATGAAGACAAAAGAGCGCAAATTGCGCTGGAAGGCCAAAAAAAGGTTTTGACGCACTATACCTACAAACAACAGATCAAAAAAATATTTGACTGGATTTCAGAAAATTAACAGGAGTAGAAATGGGAAAACCGGGTATTACCGATTATAATGAATACTGGGACGATCGAATTGCAAAGCAGCATTTTCAATATACGGATGTTCACCGAAAAATTGTTGAAGTGGTCAAAGGAGTACTGGGAGAAAGCAAGGCAAGGGTTCTGGATTGCGGTGTTGGTCCCGGCCATGTTTATAAGGAACTTTCAAAACTTTACGAAGCATTCGGACTGGAGATTTCAGAAAAAGTTTTCAGTCTTTATGACTTTGATACATCCCGTATAAAGATCTGGAACCTGAATCATGGCCTACCCGTCTTCGATCCTCCACTGGATCTGATCATCGCCAGTAGAATCATCCACCATCTTGACGATCCCATCGGGTTTCTGGGACATATCCAAAAAAACTTAAAGACAAACGGATGGTTTATCGGTGTAATTCCGAATATCTGTTATTATCATCACCGGCTTAAATTTCTTTTCGGACAGTTTCCGCCAATCTCCGGCGCCCATGTTAATTTCCAAACCGGCCCAACCTTTGAAAAAATGGTCGTTGCACAGGGATTTAACCTCAGACAATTAACAACGCCTAAAAAAACGATCCGGGCTAAATTTTGGCCGACGGTATTCAGTCAGGACCTCATTTATGTATTCCAGAAATCGGGAAAGTGATTTTCTGAGCCGACTGGCGCCCTACGCCCTGAAATCCATCCACAGTAATCAAGCTTATCGCGTTCCCTGCAACGATCATTTCGTCTTTGTGAAAGTTTATGGGCCGAAGAAACCGCGTCTCTCATATGAAATCCGTAAAACGCTGAACCTCATCGGCATTCGTCAACCCGTCGAATATTTGTCCCCTCTTAAGCGGAAAGCCTTTGAAGAACACTACCTGAAGCACTGGCTCAAGAATGGTTTTAGCGTACCGGATGTGCTTGCCTCGCCCTTCCCGGAATATGAAGACATCCCCCATCTCACCACAACTTTTGTGGAAGGCATTACCTTGAGAGTAATTCTTCGCGGAGGATTGTCTTCTTCCAAAGAAACTCTTCCACATTTCTTTGAAGATATTTCAAAACGGCATCAACTTGCTCTGAAGATGAAAGATAATGCGCTTTTTCATATCGACTCGAATACCCAAAATATTCTTTGGGTACAAAATCAAATTTACCATGTGGATTTCGAGATGGGCCGCCCTTGGGAAACTCCGATAGAAAGCGCCTGCCGCGAAGTATCAAAACTCCTCATTTCCATGAGTGAAGACTTGAAGCCCGAAGAAAGAAATTCCCTGTACGCCTTATTCAAAAAACATTACGGGAATCATGACGTGATTGATTTGCTGGACAGAAGTGTCAACCGACGATTATTTCAAAAGTTGCACCGATGGCGCGACGAAAAGAAAAAAAGAGAAAATCCCCACCGGGTTACTCTCTACGACATCATGGATTATTTCAACCGTGAATGAACAGAATTATACAGTGGCCAACGCAGCATCGAGGGTGTTTTTCATCAGGATGGCAATCGTCATCGGTCCCACGCCACCGGGAACCGGCGTAATATAGGACGCTTTTGCGGCTACCTCATCAAACGCGACATCACCGGCCAGTTTGCCGTTTTCCAGACGATTCACGCCGACATCAATCACCACCGCGCCTTCTTTCACCATATCGGCTTTAATAAAGTGAGGCTTGCCGATCGCAGCAATCAGGACATCCGCTCTTCCGGTTACCGCCGGCAAATCCTTTGTTCTGGAATGACAGATCGTGACGGTGGAGTTTTGCGCCAGAAGCAAAAATGCCATAGGCTTGCCGACGATGTTACTGCGTCCGACAACCACGGCTTCTTTTCCGGTCAGATCAATTCCGCTGCGGGCCAGCAATTCCATAATCCCGCGAGGCGTGCAGGGAACAAACAGCGGCATGCCGGTGACTAAACCGCCAACATTATAAGGATGAAAACCGTCCACATCTTTATGAGGATCAATGGCGGCAATGACATTTTCTGTGGAAATATGTTTGGGCAGGGGAAGTTGGACCAGAATCCCGTGGATGGATTTATCTTTATTGAGCTTATGAATGATCTTGAGCAGTTTTTCTTCATCGGTCGCTGCCGGAAGCTTGTATTCACGGGAAACAAATCCGACTTCCGCGCACGCTTTGGCTTTTCTCCCCACATACACCTGCGAAGCCGGGTCTTCTCCGACCAACACAACCGCGAGTCCTGGTATAATGTCCTGCTGCTCTTTGAGTTCCAGCGCTCTCTGTCGCACTTCATTGCGAATGTCCTGCGCTATTTTATTGCCGTCAATAATAGTGGCCATAATCGACTCCACGTCCGATCAATGATGTTAAACATAAAGCATTCCCCCTCAAATCCTGTTTCAGAAATTTGAGGGGGAATTGATCTAAATAAAAATCAATTGATTTTTATTCCGCCGCATATTTTTTTATTAATTCAGTAATTTTGGGAATATTTTCAGCCGGGGTTTTGCCTGAATAAATGTAACGAATAACTCGGTTCTTATCAACCAGAACCGATACGGCGCCTTTGTGCGGAGCGGACAGGCCCAGAACCTTGCCTATGGTAAACTCAGGATCCAGCAGGATGATGGAAGAACTGCTCTTCTGTTTTTTCTTGGCGACCTGTTTAATAACGAAATTGGGCACGGGGCTGTCTTTTTGGTTTCCGATTCCCAATCCAACATACTTCTTGGCGCTTTTCAGATTTTCGAGATCTTTGTTGGCTTTCAGTGCGGCCGTTACATGATCATTATCATCGGATGAACTCGTGCTGGCATAAACCATATACACAACCTTGCCTGCGAATTCCGGAGAACTGAGACTATAGACCTTATTATCCAGCGCGTCATTCAATTTGAAATCGCCCAGTTTGTCACCGACTTGCAACGGAGCTGCATAACCCGCGAATACACCCAGTGATAAAACAAGCATAACAGCAATAATTAATTTCTTCATCTTTTCCTCCTTTTGGAATCCCCACAAAATACCTCTTTTATTTTGTGAACACACAATATGTAAATTGTGGAGTGTTTTTATTTGAAAGGATTATAGAGCAAAAAAATATCGCGGGCAAGCAAAAAAGAAAGATTTGTTCAACAGATTGTTATTATTTAAATTAATACGTTACCGCAAACTTCCGGAATATAAAAATACACGTCCTGTGCTTTCACGTTAGGGCAGAAATCATTTGCCTCAATCCGAAAATTCTTTGAGAAATGATTTTTCTGTTTCGTGAGTTCCAATCAAAATCAGTTCATCATCCTTGCCAATATGAATGGACGGTTCAGGATTGATAGATGTAACGCCTTCATGAACAATAGCCACAACCCGGCATCCTGTTTTTTCTCTGATGCCGGATTGAGCCAGTTTTTTGCCCACAAGAGAAACGGGTGCATGCAAATGGAAGATATTCAGGCCTTCGGCAAGCAGAATCGTTTCTTCATTCATCAGGAAATTAAAGACCGTGTTTGCGCCCAGTGACGCGTAGGACATAACAAAATCAGCACCCGCACGGTGCAACGTGGTAATATTGCGATCTTCACTGGCACGACTCAATATCTGCATATCCGGCCTCAGGCTGCGCAGGTATTTGGTCAGATAAATATTGGTGGCGTCATCGTGGGAAGTGATAATCGCAGCTGGCGCTTTTTCAAACCAGGCCTTTTCCAGCGTCTGAATATCCGCGGCGTCTCCAAAAACAAAATGGCTGTCTTCCTGATTGCGACGCTTGTTTTTCTCTATAATCATGTAGGGCACATCGGCTGCCTCGAATTTTGCGGCAACGGCATGACCGACACGACCGCCGCCAACGATAATGACCGCATCACCGGCCACCTTACATATTTGATAGAATGAATAAACTTCGTCATATTTTGACAAAGCGGATTCATTGCCGGCTAAAACTAAAACGCTGGTACGTTCTATAACCGTTTCCGGTTTGGGAATCACAAATTTCCCGCGCTCCCAGATGCCCACCACGGTCAGGCCAAACGTTTCACGAATTTGACTTTGGGCAATGGTTTTTCCGATTAACGGCGTCCCGATGACGGGAGATTGGGCAATGATCAGCTCCCCGTACGCGCCTATAATATTGGATTTACAGTCTCCAGCGATTGTCCAGGCCGCCAATGATTTTCCCATTAACTCATGAAGTTGTAAAACCAGTGAACTGCCGGCCAGTTGCAGAATGTCCACGGAATGAGGAGAATCAGCCGTCGTGATAATGGGAAGTTGTTCGAAATCTTCGCGCAGCGTGAGCGTGATATTGGTATTCATCTGATCGGAATTTGTCGCAATAACCAGCTCAGCATTCTGCGCGCGAAGTCTTGAATAGGTTTCCGGATCATCAATTTTGCCGACAGCCACCCGGATGTTCCGGTCATATAGTTCCTGCGCTTTTTGATATTCTTCAACAATCACAACATAATCTTTTTTGTGACTGACAAGTTTTTCGATAAGGGATTCTGTGACCGGATCGAAATTCGTGATAATGACATGATGACGGGTGTCCGGGGGTAATTCACGGGGTGTGCGATTTCTTGCCTGAGCTTCCATCCAGGGTGCAAAGAAAAATTTAATAAAGATGAACGGAAGCAGGATCAGCAGTAAAATGACTCCCGACAAAAGCACCAGAATGGAAAAAGCGCGGCCGACATCAGACGTAAAAGTAATATCGCCGAATCCCAGCGTGGACATGGTGACAATTGTCCAGTAAAATCCCGTGATCCATGAATGTTTCTGACCTTCCGCATCCATGATGTAGTGAAAAACAATACTGTAAAACGTAATTAAAGCAATAATCAGGAGAAGATATTTGAGAATCAGCGCAATATTCTCTTTCGTGATTTTACTGGACAAAATTGTAGTGATGACCGCCGGCAGAAATTTCATGGGAAAAATATCCTCTTCTCAAAACAGATTCTATTTATGGGGACTCGCCGCCTCATGTGCTGTTGGCACTTAGTTTAAGACAATATTTTTCAGGGCTTCATCAATGCCCGGATACTTGAATTTATAGCCGGCTTCTGTAAGCTTTTTGGGAATCACCCGCTGACCTTCCAGCAGAACAGACCCGAATTCGCCGAGAATCAGCTTGATCATGAAACCGGGCGCCGGCATGAACGCAGGACGATGCAGGACTCTACCGATGGCATGGCCCAGTTCTTTGTTGCGAACCGGCTGCGGCGAACAAAGATTGAAAGCGCCGGATATATCTTTTTTCTGCAGGAGAAAGATAAAGGCTTCGACCAGATCGTGCGCATGAACCCAGGAAAACCACTGACGCC
>CAYZLL010000059.1:0-14644 GCA_964479225.1 uncultured Smithella sp. | reverse complement strand
AATCACCGTCGAATGACCTTGAAATTTGCCGGACAAAGTATTAGTTTACTTAAACATAAGATGATTTTTCCATAATAAAAAAATGACAAAGAAACAAGGAGGCTCTTCGCCATGGCATTAAAAACCGCTGAGCAATACGAAGAAAGTCTGCGCAAAATGAATTTAAAAGTATATCTGCTGGGGGAGCTGGTGAAAAATCCGGTGGATGATCCCATCATCAGACCTTCCATGAATTCCGTTAAGATGACATACGCGCTGGCTCAAAATCCCGAACACGAAGACCTGATGACAGCAACATCTCATTTGACTGGAGAGAAAATAAACCGCTTTTGCCACCTGCATCAAAGCACGGAAGATTTGGTTAAAAAAGTGAAGATGCAAAGGCTGCTGGGGCAAAAAACTGCTTCGTGTTTTCAGCGCTGTGTCGGGATGGATGCGATTAATGCCGTGGACAGCGTCACGTTTGAAATGGATAAAAAACTGGGCACCGAATATCATCAACGGTTTACTAAATTCCTAAAAATGATGCAGGAACAGGATCTGGTTGTGGATGGCGCCATGACTGATCCCAAGGGTGACCGCAGTCTTCCGCCGAGCAAACAGGAAGACCCTGATTTATACACCCGGGTTGTGGAAAAAAGAAAAGACGGCATTGTCGTGCGCGGGGCCAAAGCGCATCAGACAGGGGCCGTCAACTCACACTGGATTCTGGTGATGCCGACCATCGCCATGACCAAAGACGATGCCGATTACGCGATATCCTTTGCCGCGCCCGCCGACGCGGAAGGCATTTCCTATATTTACGGAAGACAGTCCTGCGACACGCGCAAACTCGAAGGCGGCCAGATCGATGTCGGCAATTATCAGTTCGGCGGCCACGAGGCTTTGATGGTTTTTGATAATGTATTCGTCCCTTGGGAAAATGTTTTCATGTGCGGTGAATACGATTTCAGCGGCCTGCTGGTGGAACGCTTTGCCGGTTATCATCGACAGAGCTATGGCGGTTGCAAGGTCGGCGTGGGCGATGTGCTTATCGGTGCGGCGGCGCTGGCAGCCGATTACAACGGCGCGGCCAAAGCATCACACGTCAAAGACAAACTGATTGAAATGATTCATCTGAACGAAACACTTTTCTCCTGCGGCATTGCCTGCTCGGCGCAGGGACACAAAACCGCTTCCGGCACTTATCTGATTGATTTGCTTCTGGCCAACGTCTGCAAGCAGAACGTCACCAGATTTCCGTATGAGATTGCCCGGTTGGCCGAAGATATCGCCGGAGGATTGATGGTCACCATGGCCTCGGAAAAGGATTTGCGTCATCCCGAAATCGGGAAGATTGTTGAAAAATATTTCAAAGGCATCAGCGGAGTTCCCACCGAAAACCGTTGCCGTGTTTTGAGACTGGTGGAAAATATCACTCTGGGAACAGCGGCCGTCGGCTATCGCACGGAATCCATGCACGGTGCCGGATCACCGCAGGCTCAGCGCATCATGATTTCCCGCCAGGGCAACCTGGAGCAGAAAAAGAAACTGGCCAAAGCCATCGCCGGAATTAAAGAATAATTTGTGTATTGAATATAATCCAGCGGGTTCAATCGTCTGTCGATTGAACCCGCAAAGGAATTCAGTCAGCTCGCCCAAAAACAACTCAAGTAAAATTATTCTGTTTATTTCAAATCCGGCCAGTCGATTTTGTGCACGGCCAGATATTTCTCGACGGCCTGTTCTATCGTCGGGAAGAAATTGTCCACGCCCAGCCTGTTGAACAGGCCATAGCGCTTGAGCAGATCCTTTACCGGACCTTTCATTTCAGCAAAAAACAAATCCATTCCGGCCTCGTGCAGTTGATTGTCCAGTGCAGTCAGAATGTCGGCGGCTGTTGTATCCACGTCGGTAATCGGTTCGGCCGTCACGACCACCCATCGGGTCGGTGTCGGGGCTTCGGCGATGGCGTGCAGTACGTTTTCACGGAAAGCTTCCGCATTGGCAAAAAACAGCGGCGCGTCCCAGCGAAAGAGGACCAATCCGGGAATCTGTCTGGCCTCGGGATGTCGGGAAATGTCGTGATAGCTGTTGAGGCCTTCCACGTGACCGAGCACGGCATCGTACGGGTGCCAGGCCCGCCAGATGAAAGCCAGCAGCGCCAGACTGATCGCGATAAAGATTCCCTGGATGACGCCCAGTGAAATCACGCCCAGAAAACAGACGATGGATAAAACAAATTCTTCCCGCCTCAGTTTATATAAACGGACGACGGCGCGGACTTCGACAATACTGATGCAGGCGCAGATGACCACAGCGCCCAGCACGGCCTGGGGCAGATTTTTCAACAGGTTCGGTGCAAAAATCAGGAGCAGCGCGATGCAAAGCGCGCCGACCAGGCCGGTGAGTTGCGTTTTTGCTCCCGCCGATTCAGCCACAGGCGTCCGGGAAGCGCTGCTGGTAACGGGAAATCCCTGAAAAAATCCGGCGGCTATATTGGCGGCGCCCAGCGCGATAATTTCCTGATTGCTGTCCACTTCCTGACCGGCGCGCAGGGCAAAGGTGCGGGACAGTGTGCTCATATCGGCAAAGGAAACCAGCGTTATGGCCACTGCGGCGGCGAATAATGTGCCGATTTCGTCCAAAGAAACCGGGGGAATTTGAAATTGCGGCAAACCCTGCGGTAGTGAACCGACGACGGCTATTCCATAATTTGTGGATAAGTTCAGCACAGAAGAAATAACGGTTGCGCCGGCAACGGCAATCAGCACGCCCGGAATCCGGGAAGCCCACTGCCGGCAACCCAAAATCAACACCAGACACAAAAAGCCGATTATAAAAGAAGTCCCGTTGATTTGCTCGCTAAAGACACCCTGCATCAGGCTATTTGTTTCCTGCAAAAAATTATTGCCGTTGGCAGAAAAACCGAAAATTTTTGGCAATTGGCCGATTAAAACTGTCAGGGCAATGCCGTTGAGATAACCGATGCGGATTGGCTTGGAAAGAAGATTGGTAATAAAACCGAATTTCGCCAGACCGGCCAGGATACACAATGCGCCGGTGAGGACGGCCAGCATTCCGGCCAGTGCGATGGCTTTGCCGGCATTGCCCCCGGCCAGTGGCATAATCGCTGCCGCGATGAGTGCAGCCAACGCCGAGTCGGGTCCCAGAACCAGAATGCGGCTGGGTCCGAAAATGGCATAAGCAATCAGCGGAATAATCGTGGCGTAAAGACCGTAGATGGGGGGCAGACCCGAGACAGAAGCATAAGCCATACCGACCGGAACCAGTATCGCCGTCAGCACCAGCCCGGCAATCATATCATGCAGGAACCACTCGCTTTTGTAATCTTTCAGTGTCCGGATGATCGGAAACCAGCGTAATATTCCTCGGGGACGGGTATGCAGTGCAAAGGATTGCGCCGGTGAATTTTTCTTTTCTTGCAAAAGGCACCTCATGAAAAGGATCGTTATTGCACGACGAGCTTGCGCCATTTTTTTACCGCTTGATAATTTAACTGATGTGTTTTAAAAAATAAAGCGATTTTCATAATTGGCTATGGTCGGGGACAGGGAATGCCTCATGATGTTTAAAGCTTTGGTGACCATTCTGATCTGCGATTTTGTTTTTGCAGTGATTGCCGTGCCGCTTGTTCTGCGCAAAGTACCCAGAAATGTGATTTACGGTTTTCGCGTTAAAGCAACGCTGGAAGATGACTTTGTCTGGTATGAGGCCAATGCCTGCTTCGGAAAGTGGCTGATCATCAGCAGTTTTATTTCCGCATTGCTGATGATCATGCTTTACTTTGCAAATATCGCTTTGACGCAAAATTTCATGTATGCAAGCATTGCGCTGCTGGTTGCCCCTTCGCTGGCAGCAACATTGTTGACTCTACGCCACCTAAAGACCCTTAAACAATGAGAGGATGTGAATGATGATCGAAATGACAGAAGAAGGTAAAAAACAGGAACGAATAGAAATGATACGGGAAACCCTCCAGAATAAAGCACCGTTCATGTATTCCGAGCTGGAAACAACCGGCCAGCTTCCATCATTCCTCGAAGAACGTGAAGCCGAAATGATGACGTATTTCCGGGAAGCACAGCAAAAAGCCTGGGACGAAACACTGACGGTCTTTCTGGATTTCTACGATTCATCTTATGACGAAACCACATCACCGATGTAGCCTTGTAAATGCTATCCGGATAAAGGTGGTTGTCAAACCGGGCAAGGCAAAAAAATGAGGCCGGTTTGTAATACCTGTTATAGAAAAATAAATCTAAAATAGCTGCACTTTATCTTAATTTGTGGTAAAAATAATCATGGTAGGTCATGATATGATTCAAGAAGTAGCCATAAGCCCCCAGGGTTGGGGTGTTATTATCTGCCCTGAATGTGGCGGCCGGAACCATGCCACGCCCAGTCAGGAATCGCAGCACAGGGTTCTGAATGTAACCTGCCGATGCGGAGCCAGACATCAAATAGTCTTTAATACCCGGGCCACACAACGGAAAGGCTGTTCTCTGCCGGGCATTCTGTTATTGAAAAGCAATATCCCAGTTGAAATAAAAAACATCTCTCCAACAGGCGCTTATTTTGAAGGCGATGCGTTGAATCTTTACGTTGGCAGTACTTACCCCTTCAAAGTCAGGATTGGCGAACGATGGATTGAAGTCCTGGTCCAGGTCGTCAGGGCAAATGAAAAATCGGCGGGGATTGAGTTCGTCAATCTTGGTTACAATGAAAGCAAGATGATCGAATCTTTTGTTCTCTCTGCATAATCCCGTAAAATATATTTTTTTGTCTGCAATATGGCAGTAAAAAAGCATTCCCTCTCCGTTTAACCAGGCTCCATAAACCATCAATAACCCGGGCGAGGTATGGAGATTAACCGTTTAAGCTCTCCTTTTTGGGATTTATTTAAATCCCCGGACCCTGCTGGTTGAGCCTCGCCACTTTGGGGTTGCTGGCCGGCATCTTCGTTGACCTCTTCATTGGATTGGCATTTTACATCCTGCGGCGGATTATCGGTAATGAAGGTGTTTCCGTCCTTGTCCACACACCGGTATAGTTCTGCCGACATCGCGACAGGGATCGTAGATAAAAACAGGCAAAGCATAAAAAAGATCTTTTTCATTGTAAATTCTCCTTTGATGAAATTATGAAAAAGAATTGATGACCTCAGGGGAAGCGGAAGCTTCTCATCGGAAATGACCTTTAATTAATGGTCTTGGAAACGGTTGACGTTTTCTCTATTTTATTAATTTCAATTTCATTGCAGGCAATCACTTCACCCTCCCGGAGAAGACTGACTCTCAATGTTCCCGGTGCCGGAAGGATAAGGCCTGATACTTCCAGCACGACCCGCGTCCTTTGTTTTTGCTGAAAATTGATGCTTGTGTTTGCCTTCAGGATCACCTTGTTGTCCAGCTTGAATTCAAAATGGGCTTCGGTTGTATCCTCATCATGAACTTCGCGATTCATCAGGCATATGGCATATAACTTATTGATGAGAAGTGGAAATCCCACAGAATTTAATTCTTCCATCATGTTAAATAAAGAAACATTATTCGTTCTTCTGTCGATGACTATGCCATCAGCGCACAGCACGTAAACGGATTTCATTTGATTTTATTCCATTCCATTTCATGTAAGAATGTTATGTTATTTGTCGGACTGGAGCCAACAATCACGCCACTCCGAGGCAGTTTTCCCCTCTGATTGGCACGTGGCATTGCATTCTTCCAACAAAGCATCTCCCAATCTTGAATCCAGACTCATATTTAAAAAAATCTGCTTTTTGCCGCTGCAGCAGGCAACGCAGTTTTTTATTCGTTGCTCGTTCTTTTCTCCGGTATCGGAAAGTTTCTCTTGTGTGATCTCGTTTCCCTGCATCCCTTCCCTGGATTTTTCTATTGCCTGCTCCTGTTCAGCAGGTCTGGATTTGATGATTTCTATCCCCGTGGACTTACACTTTGCGCCGGGCGGGGGATTGTTGGTCAGAAAGGTGTGTCCGTCCTGATCCATGCACTTCTGAAATTCCGCCGACTGCGCTATATTTACCAAAGCAAAACAGACGCAGAACGCGAAAACTGTTTTTTTCATCAAGCCCGTCAGCTTCCCCAAATTCATTTTTTGTCCTTTTATTTTTTTAAAATTTTACTTTAAAGGTGCGCAACAATCAATCGAAATGTTTCAGCGGTTGCCTGATGCTGCAGGCGTTGAGATCGCGAAGAAATACGCTCAGGATGATAAACGGAAAGCATAGCGCCAGTCATTTACTCATTTTCCGCTTTCTAGCTGGGCTTTTGCCTGGGCGAGTTTTTCCTTATCCAGATAATATTTGCCGTTGTTCGTTTTAATAACCAGGCCATCGGCAATCAGCAGGTTCAGCGCCCTGGGACGAATATTTTTGACGCCCACGCGGAAAAAGTTTTTCCGTTCATCCTGAATTTCCACCGCTCTTCCCTCTTTAAATGCCCTGGCCTCTTCCATTTCGGCGATGATCTTAAAACAAGTCTTGCGCACAGCCACGCCGCCCATGTACAGGAAAAGGATCACAATGGCAATAAAGGTGGCGGTGAGCAGGATGATTTGTAAATAAACAGGCATAAAAACCTCTTTCAATGTATGAATGCGATCAGGTCATTTTCCAGTTAATTTTACCAGATCCACAGCCCTTTTCAAAATCAGCTGCGCGGAAAGCAAACCCTGTCCGTCATCTTCCATTCCCATTGAATATGACGGTTTCGAGTTTTCCGGACTGCTGGTACTTGTCAAAATCGACGCGCCCAGCGGACTGATTCCTTGATGACTGCTCGCGGGAATCATCCCTAAAGTCAGCAAGGCCAGGATATGGTTCAAATGTGTTGTTTTGAGGCCACCGTTCCTAAGCCATGCGGCCGCCATACTCATGCCGATTTTGTTTTTCATGCGTCCTGCGGTCAGATTGCCGAAAACAAATACCCGGAATCTATCAATCAGTACCAGCATTCGTGCGGAGCTGCGCATAAAATATACCGGGCTGGCCAGAACCATACGATCCGCTTTTTCAGCTTTTTCAAAAATGTCCCGTGCGTCATCTTTCATCGAACAATATTTGCCCGGCTTTTGTTTCTTCCGGCAGAAACTACAGTGAATGCAGTCATTCATTTTCAGGCCGGAAAGACGGACAATGTCATATTCCATATTTTTTACGGGCAGGTTTTCCAGTGCCCTGTTGAGCAGAGGTTCAACATTGCCCTTGTTTACCGGCGAACCAGAAATACCCGGAATTTTGTACTTCATTAGCAATCCCCGGCATGGCTGATGGGTCATTCCGCAGGATGATCCCGTTAAGCTTACGTAAGCTTAACTCTAAAAAACGAAAATAACAAATTTTATTCATGATAATTGACAGATTTAAAATAGTGCTTGACATATTTTGCAGGCAAGGATACTTTTCTCGCAAACAGGAATGATTCCAGAATAGATGGGTTAAATAAAGACCTTATCGGTCCGTCAAAGAAAAAAGGACCCAAGATACGCCTCCCAGCGTCTGGCAATGATTGATGCGCTGGTGGAGAATTGCGAGACTCATCCCGGCGCAACTCTGATTTATGAGGCAGGGAGTAAGAAAGCACGGCGTGTCAGGTTGTCCTCAGTTTATGCAACACTTAAAGAGTTTTCTGAAAGCGATCTGATCCGACAACTGGAATTCGACCGTCTAGAGAGCCGCTATGATGTGGACCTTTTAAACCATGTGAATCTCACCTGCAACCGCTGTGGGAAAATTATTGACTACGCCATTCCCGCATCGCTTGAACCCAGGGACATTGCCCGGAAGTCGGGTTTTGTCGTAACCGACACCCGACTGGAGTTTCATGGGTATTGCCGGAATTGCCTGAAGCGCCCCGACTGAATTTTCTTATTGCGCTGTCCCGCGGCATATTAAACAAATTGTGAAAGAAGTACGATGATCGGTTTTTAATTTAAACCAGCACCATTCCAGATTAATGATTAGGGATGCAGACACAAGGGATAAGCTTTTTTAACCAATCACTGAAGGAAAGGAGGAAATCAGATGACCGAAGAAAGCAAATGCCCGGTTACGGGCAGGATGAAAAAATCCGTTTCCGGCGGCGGCTCCTCAAACCGCGACTGGTGGCCGAATCAATTGAACCTGAAAATTCTTCACCAGCATACGCAGAAAAGCAATCCGATGGGCGAAGCGTTTGACTACGCCAAAGAATTCAAGAAACTCGATCTTGCGGCCGTTAAAAAAGATCTGTACGCGCTGATGACCGACTCGCAGGACTGGTGGCCTGCCGACTGGGGCCACTACGGTGGACTTTTCATCCGGATGGCGTGGCACAGCGCCGGCACCTACCGTATGGGCGACGGTCGCGGGGGAGCTGGTTCCGGTTCCCAACGTTTGGCGCCGCTGAACAGCTGGCCTGATAATGTGAGCCTTGACAAGGCTCGCCGTCTGTTGTGGCCCATCAAGCAGAAATACGGCAAAAAAATCTCCTGGGCCGACCTGATGATTCTCGCAGGAAACTGCGCTTTGGAATCGATGGGCTTCAAAACATTCGGTTTTGCCGGCGGACGCGTGGACGTCTGGGAACCGGAAGAAGATATTTACTGGGGCAGCGAAGAGGAATGGCTGGCGACGAGCGATAAACCCAAGAGTCGATATTCAGGAGATCGCGATCTCGAAAATCCCCTGGCGGCCGTCCAGATGGGACTGATCTACGTCAATCCTGAAGGACCGGATGGTAATCCCGACCCGGTGGCCTCCGGCCGCGACGTGCGCGAAACCTTCGCGCGTATGGCTATGAACGACGAAGAAACCGTCGCGCTGGTTGCAGGCGGTCATACCTTCGGCAAGTGCCATGGCGCAGGTCCCGCAATCCATGTAGGCCCGGAGCCGGAAGCAGCCCCTATTGAACAGATGGGCCTCGGCTGGAAAAGCAATTACAAAAGCGGCAAAGGCCCCGACACGATTTCGAGTGGCATTGAGGGCGCCTGGAAACCGAATCCGACAACTTGGGATATGGGCTATTTGAAAGTGCTTTTCAAATATGAGTGGGAACTGGTCAAAAGCCCGGCCGGTGCCAATCAGTGGCTGGCGAAGGATGTGGAAGCAGAGGACATGGTCTTGGACGCACATGACCCGTCCAAGAAGCGCCGCCCGATGATGACGACAGCGGATCTATCGCTACGTTACGACCCGATTTATGAACCGATCGCACGGCGCTACCTGGCCAACCCTAAGGAATTTGCCGACGCATTCGCCCGGGCCTGGTTCAAGTTGACCCATCGCGATATGGGTCCGCGTTCGCGTTATCTCGGTCCGGAGGTTCCGAAAGAAGTGCTGATCTGGCAGGACCCCATTCCCGCCGTCAACCATAAGCTGATCAACAAATCGGACGCCAATTCTTTGAAGAGCAAGATTCTCGCTTCAGGTCTGTCCATATCGGAACTGATTTCAACGGCCTGGGCGTCGGCTTCCACGTTCCGCGGTTCCGACAAGCGCGGCGGGGCTAACGGCGCCCGCATTCGTCTGGCGCCTCAGAAGGACTGGGAAGTCAACGAACCGGAACGTCTGACGAAAGTGCTCAAAGCCCTGGAGCGCATCCAGAAGGCCTTCAACAAAGAGCAGGCAGGCGACAAGAAGATATCGCTGGCTGATCTGATTATTCTGGGCGGTTGCGCGGGCATCGAACACGCGGCAAAAAATGCCGATTACAAAATTACGGTTCCCTTCACGCCGGGTCGCACGGACGCTTCACAGAAGCAGACCGATGCGGCTTCGTTTGGCGTACTCGAACCGAAAGCCGACGGCTTCCGCAACTACCAGAAGGCCAAATACACCGTACCGGCTGAAGAGATGCTGGTGGACAAGGCGCAGCTCTTAACGCTGACGGCGCCGGAGATGACTGTGCTCGTCGGCGGCCTGCGCGTAATGGGCACCAATTTTGGCGGCTCTCCTCATGGTGTTTTCACTACGCGGCCGGAGACGCTCACCAACGACTTCTTTGTGAACCTGCTGGATATGCGCACCGAGTGGAAGCCGTCGTCACAAGACGCGGACGTGTACGAAGGGCTGGACCGCAAGACCGGCGAGCTCAAATGGACCGGCACCCGCGTCGATCTGATTTTCGGGTCGAACTCGCAGCTTCGGGCTGTGGCGGAAGTTTATGCCTGTGCAGATTCGCAGGAAAAATTTCTGCGGGACTTTGTGGCGGCCTGGAGCAAGGTCATGAATCTGGACCGTTTCGATCCGGCGTGATTTTAAATAAAATAAATTAGAGGAGAACTTATATCGAAAACAGAAGAAGCATTAAAGGAAGTGTTTGCCGGAGAATCACAGGCCAACCGGAAATATCTGGCGTTTGCGGCCAAGGCCGATCAGGAAGGATTTACCCAGACGGCAAAATTATTCCGGGTTGCGGCTACACCGTGGAAAAAGAAGCGCCCGAAACCTGTCCCGTCTGCAGCGCAAAAGGCAAAATGTTTAAAAAAGTGGATTAATTATACTAAACAAGGAGGTTCATGATGGCACAAAGAAACGAAATCTTTAAATGCGACGTATGCGGCCATATTGTGGCCGTGCTCCAGGACGGCAAAGGCGAACTCGTCTGCTGCAATCAGCCGATGAAAAAGCTGACGGAAAACACAACGGACGCCGCAAAAGAAAAGCATGTTCCGGTAATTGAAAAAGTTTCGGGCGGCATCAAGGTAAAAATCGGCAGCGTCGCTCACCCCATGGAAGAAAAGCATTACATCGAATGGATCGAAGTGATTGCAGACGGCAAATCCTGCCGCCAGTTTTTAGCACCGGGCCAAGCCCCTGAAGCTTTTGTCCCCGTCGAGGCAGCCACGATCACGGCACGGGAATACTGCAATCTTCATGGCCTGTGGAAAGTGTAAGTAAAACTGATCTATAACTTTAAAGGAGATCACATGGTCAAACTATACCGATGCACGATATGCGGCGACGCGTATATCGGCGCCAATCCCCCGGCAAACTGTCCGTTCTGCGGTGCCCACGTAGAGTATATTGTGGAGGCCAAAGAGGCGGTCGTAAACTTTGATGTGCCTCTTAGCGCGAAGGATCGGGCTAATGCCGAGCACGCGCTTCAGGTGGAAATAAGCAACGCGACCTTTTATGCTTGCGCGGCGAATAAAACAAATAATCCGGAAGGAAAGATTTTATTCAAAGCCCTGGGCAAAATCGAAGCGGAGCACGCATCCATATGGAGAAAAATACTCAAACTCGAATCTGTTCCGCCGGGAAGCGAGACCTGCAACATGGAGAATATTGAAAATCTGAAAGAGTCCCACGCTAGGGAAACAAGGGCCATTGATTTCTACAGAAAGTCAGCTGCTGAATCGGATCATCCAAGGATCAGACAGCTCTTTGAATCATTGGTCGACATCGAAACGGATCACCTGTCCCTGTCTGAGGAAAGACTAAAATAAAACAAAGGCTGCGTGCAGATCGCCGTTGTATTTCCGCGGTTTGCACGTAAAGCTTGCAGTGGACAATTCTGGATACATATCCAACTGGAGGAGCCTTGCCGCGTCACGTTCGATAAAGAGAGCATGGAAAGTCACCTATCCAAACGGTGTTGCCAAAGTAAATAGATAAAACTTTTACCTGTCAAGTCGAACAAAGGAGGGACTGATCGATCAATCAGTTTCTCCTTTTGATTTGCGAAAATTTTTCCAGTGAAATAAAGCAAAATGAATGAACAAACAAAATGAATTATCTTGACAGTCAAAAACCTTGTTTCTATACTAACATGGCAAATGTAATGTTTGAGTCCGGCCGATTGAGCCGTCATCACATTATTATCTTTGATGTCCTATAGGAAAGGAGAACCGTTATGCGCTGGAGAGGCGAAAGACAAAGTGACAATGTGGAAGACCGCAGAGGAATGTCGATTTCCCGCGGCGCGAAAGCCGGCGGCATCGGCGGTCTCGGTCTGGTGGCTATTGTCGTCATCAGTATGTTTATAGGTGTTGACCCGTCGGCCTTATTGCAGGTTGTCGGGCAAAACACGCAAACGGCTTCCGTCTCGCAGGAGCAGGAAGCCAATGCGCCGGTCAATGATGACAAGCGTGATTTTGTCAAGGTCGTCCTGGCACAAACGGAAGATGTCTGGAAAAATATTTTTCAGCAAGCCGGGAAAACTTATGAAGAGCCGAAACTGGTTCTGTTTTCCGGCGCCGTGGAATCGGCGTGCGGAATGGCCGGATCGGCGACGGGTCCGTTTTATTGCCCCGGGGATCATAAGGTTTATCTTGACCTTGCTTTTTTTGAAGAACTCCAATCGCGATTTGGCGCGTCCGGAGATTTTGCCCAGGCCTATGTCATCGCTCACGAAGTCGGTCACCACGTTCAGAATCAGTTAGGAATTATCCCGAAAGTTCATGAACTCCAATCGCGAATGGGTACGTCTGAAAAAAATAAATTAAATGTGATGCTGGAATTACAGGCGGATTGTCTTGCGGGCATCTGGGCTAATCATACGGAAAAGAACAGACTGGTTGAGGAAGGCGATATTGAGGAAGGTTTGAATGCTGCCAGCGCCGTCGGTGACGACCGTATTCAGAAACAGACCCAGGGCTATGTTGTGCCGGACGGATTCACGCACGGCAGCTCGGCGCAGCGCGTGAGCTGGTTTAAGCGCGGGCTGGAACAGGGCAACTTCAATTCCTGTGATACGTTCAAGGCCGATCGTCTGTAAACCGTTATTTTTCCATCCGACATTAGGCTGTTTCCAGGGAAAACATCCCTTGCTAGCTGATCATGACAGCAATGCCCACCTGTAAGGAGATGTCTGATGCGCTTTGGCCTGTGCTGCCTGTTTAAAAAAGAACCTGTATCGTTTCGAACCACGACGGCGAAAAGCCTGCTTGCACTTGCGCGGGATCGGCAACTGGAGAAACTCTCGGAAATCTGCTTTCACAACGCAAGTAACCTGTATCTGGCGCTTGAAACTGTCGATCGTTTGGGAATCGGGGCTTTCCGGATCATGTCGCCGCTTTTCCCGCGCATGACGCATCCGGCTGTCGGCTATCGGCTGGAAGATCTCCCTCAAGGAAATAGTATTCGGCAAAAACTTGAGGATACCAGGATCTTTGCCCGCAAACATGATATCCGTCTGAGTTTCCACCCCGACCAGTTTGTCGTCCTTTCATCGCCCCATGCGCAGGTGGTCGCAAATTCCATTCGTGAACTCGAATATCAAGGGATGCTGGCCGATGCCGTAGGGGCGGACGTGATCAACATTCATGCCGGCGGCGCGTATGGGGATAAATCTCAAACCCTGCAACGGTTACAAGCTGTGCTGCCCCGTCTGTCGGCGGCCGTCAGAAAAAGGCTTTCGCTTGAAAATGATGATGTCAGCTACACGCCAGGGGATTTGTTACCCTTCTGCGAGCGTTTTTCGATTCCGTTTGTCTATGATGTTCACCATCACCGCTGCAATCCGGACAGCCTGTCTGTCGAACAGGTGACAACGCTGGCGGAAGCCATCTGGAAGGATGCCGGGAAGGAACTCTACGGTCATATCTCTTCGCCCCGCAGTGGTTGGCAAGGGGGCAATCCGAAACCACATGCCGACTATATCGATCATGCTGATTTCCCGCCATGCTGGTCGGGACGGAAGATGACGGTTGATGTGGAGGCCAAGGCAAAAGAGTTGGCGGTCATCGCGCTGATGGATGGTATAAAGGGCCGTCTTGACGCACCCGTGCCATGTATGTCTTCCTTATAAATTTATCAATTGCTCTGTTAACGAATCCACCTTGACACAGCACACAGCACTTGTATAATCGCAAAAAAAGGAAACGCGCACATCAACAATCCATTCATGATACGAGGAGGAACGACAAGATGAAAAAACAAAAGTATTTTTTGGCCATCTGCCTGCTGATTGCTGTGGCCTGTATCGCCGGTTGCTATGAAGGGTATGTGGGCACCGAGGGGGAAAGTTTGAAGCAGTACCTTGAGCCGGCCCGCTTGAAGGAACTTGTGGACAAACCAAAGGCAGAGATCTGGATCATCGATGTTCGCCCTGCGGATGCCTTTAAAAAGGCCCATATTCCCACAGCGAAAAATTTCCCGTCGAGCGAGATTATGGAACGCCTCGGCGAACTGCCGAAGACTCAGTATCTCATCCTGACTTGCGAAACGGGCGGCCGGGCGCAGATGGTCATCAAGCGCCTGGAAAAAGCCGGCTACACCCGTTTCATGAACTGGGGCGCGAATTCCCGTTATTTTGATGTTTACGGCTCCGTGAGCGGGATTAATCTTTTAAATTAATGTGCCCACTGACTGCGGTTGGAAGCATCAAAAGAACGCTGCTTGGGTCTGCTACTCGTCCGCGCTTTGGGAGAAAAATTCTTTCTGCCATTGTTGGGTCTAGTAGATTTGCCTCTGCTCGTTCTTCGCGAAGGAGCGTTATCGTACACCGGCATACTCATCGTTAAACCGTCAACACTTTGGTATTCCAGCTTTTCTCCGAGTATTCTTTTCAAAGAATTGGCAAGACCAAGGTCTTCTCCCGTCACAAAAGTAAAGGCGTCGCCGGTTTTGGCGGCGCGTCCTGTCCGGCCGATGCGATGCGTGTAGGCATCGGCGGTCGAGGGCATATCATAATTGATAACA
>CAYZLL010000058.1:0-14662 GCA_964479225.1 uncultured Smithella sp. | reverse complement strand
ATTCTGGACGGGCAGGACATTTCTTTTCTGGAGACCGAAAGACTGGCCGCGCTGGGCCTGGTCCGCACGTTTCAGAACGTGGAACTGTTCCGGCAGATGACGGTGCTGGAAAATGTCATGGTCGGCCTGCACACCAAAAGCAAAAGCGGGATTTTGTCCAGCGCCTTCCGGTTACCCGGCCAGAAGAAAGAAGAGAAAAACATTCAGGAAAAGAGCCGGGAGTGGCTGGAATTTACCGGTCTGGCGGATCTGGCGGATCTGACCGCCGGCAGTCTGCCGTTCGGCAAGGGCCGGTTGCTGGAAATTTCCCGCGCGCTGGCCGCGAAACCCAAAATTATTTTAATGGATGAACCGGCGGCAGGTCTGAACAGCCGAGAAACAGCCCAGTTGGCTTCCCTCATTCGTAAAATCAGCGAGTCCGGCGTTACCGTCGTTTTGGTGGAGCACGACATGGATCTGGTGATGGATGTCTGTCAATCGATTGTGGTTTTGAATCTGGGTAAAAAACTTGCCCAGGGGACGCCGCGCGAGATTCAGGAAAACCCGGACGTGATCGCCGCCTACTTAGGTGACGGATAATTTTGTATATTTATGCTGAAGATTAAAAACATCAACACGTATTACGGAGAAGCGCAGGCGCTGAAAAATGTTTCTCTGCATTTATCGGAAGGCGAGATCGTTACGCTGCTGGGCGCCAACGGCGCGGGCAAGACCACGCTGCTTAATTCTCTGTCCGGTATTGTGCCGCCCCGCGACGGTCAGATTCTTTTTAATAATGCGCCGATCAGTCATCTGCCCGTGCATCAGATTGTCCGTCTGGGCATTTCCCAGGTTCCGGAGGGCCGGCAGGTTTTCAAACCGGTTTCCGTGGAAGATAACCTGGATCTGGGCGCTTACCTGCACCATAAGATTCTGGGCGGCAGTGATGAAGTGAAAAAGAACAAGGAAATGGTTTATGACCTGTTTCCCATCCTGAGGGAACGAAGAAAACAACTGGCGGGCACACTGTCCGGAGGCGAACAGCAGATGCTGGCCATCGGCCGGGCGTTTATGGCCAGACCGAAGTTGATGCTGCTGGACGAACCTTCGATGGGGCTGGCGCCGATGGTGTCCCAGGAAATTTTCCGGGTCATTGAAAATCTTTCCCGGGAGCAGAAAACAACCGTACTGCTGGTGGAGCAAAACGCGAAGGCGGCACTGAAACTGGCCGGCCGCGGTTATGTTCTGGAAACTGGACGCATGATTTTGGAAGGCACGGCCGCCGAACTGCTGGACAACAAAGAGGTGCAAAGAGCGTATTTGGGCAAAGATAAAAAAGAGATCTGGGAACGGTAAGTCAGAGGGAGGGTTTTATGAATATCTGGGATAAAGAGCATGAGTGCATGTCACGCGATGAGCTGGAACAACTGCAGTTGGAAAGGCTTCAGGCCGTCGTTAACAGAGTTTATAAAAATGTTACGCATTACCGGAAAACATTCAATGCTTCAGGAATCATCGCGGAGGATATCCGATCGCTGTCCGATTTGACCAGACTGCCGTTTACGACCCGCGACGACCTGCGGGTGAATTATCCTTATGGACTTTTTGCCGTGCCGCTGAGGGAAGTTGTGCGCATTCACTCATCCTCCGGTACGACCAGCAAACCGATCGTCATGGGCTACACGAAAAATGACATCAAGATCTGGTCCAATCTGGCGGCCCGTTTCATGACGGCGGCTGGCGTGACGCATGACGATGTCGTGCAGATCACCTTCCGTTACGGCCTTTTTACCGGAGCTTTCGGCGTCCATTACGGGGCGGAAACCATCGGGGCTTCAGTGATTCCGATGGGCACCGGCAATACGGATAAGCAGATTATGATTATGCAGGATTATAAAACCACGGTGCTGGTCAGTACGTCGAGCTATGCCCTGGCCCTTGCCGACCGTCTGGAGCAGTTGGGTATCGATCCCAAATCGCTTTCCTTAAAAGTCGGGCTTTTCGGCGGAGAACCGTGGTCGGAAAAAATGCGCGAGGAAATTGAACAAAAGCTGCTGCTCAAGGCGACCGACAACTACGGAATTTCCGAGGTCATCGGCCCGGGCGTCGCCGGGGAATGTTCCTGCAAAAAGGGCATGCACATCTATGAAGACGCGTTTCTGCCGGAGATCATCGATCCGGAAACGGGAGCGGTGTTGCCGGCCGGTTCCGAGGGAGAGTTGGTGCTCACCACGCTGACGCGGGAAGCTTTTCCGATGATCCGTTATCGCACGGGGGACATTACCAGCATGGATTATGCGCCCTGCGAGTGCGGACGCACGCTGGCGCGGATGAAGAGAATCAGGAGGCGTTCCGACGATATGCTGATTGTCCGGGGGGTGAATGTTTTTCCTTCGCAGATTGAGGAAGCACTCTTTAGTGTCGCCGGAGGTGAAACGCCGTATCAGATTGTCGTCGAAAGAAAAGGCGCCATGGATCATCTGGAACTGTTTGTGGAAGTCACGGATAAAATCTTTACGCTGGAATTGCAAAAACAGCGGTCCTTTCTGGAAACCATCAGGAAACGGATTGCATCGATTACCGGTGTTCACGTCGATGTCCGTCTGGTGGAATCCAACAGCCTCCCGCGTCAGGGTGGAAAAGTTTCACGGGTCCTCGATAAACGGGAAATTTAAAAAACCTTGGCGGCCTGTAGGCGGCATTTACTTTTTAAGTCTTTTGAGCATCGCGATCAGTTGGTCGTGATAGTAATAAGCCGTCACAAAAATGGCGACGCCCAGAATCAGAATAAATATTAAGAATGTGTATTGTCCGTTGCCTGCTAAAGAACCGGTAATGGACAGCATGGCCGTGCCGAAAACGCGGCCGGCTGTGGAAATGGCCAGGAATGTTCCCGTCGGGATGCGGCTGACGCCCATGATATAGCACAGGTAATCTTTGGGGAAGCCCGGAATCAGAAAAAGCAGAAAAGAAACCAGCAACCCCTTGTCTTCCATAAAGTGGTCGAATTTTTCCAGGACATCCCGGCGGACGGCGTATTCCAGAACCGGTTCGCCGAAAAATCTGGCGATCAGAAAAGCCGCCCACGAACCCAGCGTCAGACCGATGGTAGAATAAACGGTTCCCCAAAAGGGTCCGTAAAGCACGCCGCCGATGATGCCGGTAATTTCTCCCGGAAACGGCGCCGCGACGACCTGAATGATCTGCGCAACGATAAAAATCAAATGATCATAGGGATTGGACCGGATGAACGTCAGAAGTTTTTGTTTGTCTTTTAAGAGGAGATGAAGATCAAAGTGCATGACAACGAAGACGGATACAGCGATGCAGAGCAATAAAAATAAGATTCTGTAAACTAATCGTTTGTCCATGAATGGTGTAAATCCTTAAATTCGCATCGTTGTTGCTTCTGCGCTGATTTTTTCTAGCGGAAGATTTTCCTTTCGTCAATCTTAATGTGAAGAAACCGACTGGTTGAAAATGAATTTCCGCCAATTTTCAGGAACCAAAATGGTTGACTTTCAAAATAGTCTATGTAAAAAAAGCAATAATTTTTTCATGGGTTTAATTTCATCGTCAGGTTATCACCATCTTTAGAAAGGGGAGGGCATTGTATGGCCAAAGTTCCGCAGAAACTGGAGAAAAAAAAGTCAGAAATTTATAAAGACGCGCCCATCGCGAAATTCGGCGAACGAAAGCCGGATTTTACGACCATGGGCAGAAAAATAAAAAATCCTCATAAAAAATTCCGGGAAGTGGTCTGCGTGGAGGCCTGCCGCACACCTTACGGACGTGCTGGCGGAGCACTGAAGGATTTTTCCGCAGTGGAACTTGGCGCCCTGGCCATTCAAGAAGTTTTGTGCCGGACCAAGGGCAAGGTCAAACCGTCCGATGTGGATTATATTTTTATGGGACATGTCGTCACCGCTGGTTGTGGTCAAATACCTGGACGCCAGGCAACTATTCTGGCGGGTGTGCCGGATACCGTTCCTTCCATTACCGTCAATAAAGTCTGCTCCTCGGGCTTGAAAACAATAGACCTGGCCTTTCAGATGATTTTGCTGGGAAGGGCGGAAATCTGTATTGCCGGTGGTCAGGAAAGCATGAGCAATTGCCCCTTTGTGTTGCCGGATATGCGCTGGGGAGCGAAAATGGCCCTGCCCAATGGTCGTGTGGTGGATTCGATGGTTTATGACGGACTGTGGGACGCGTTTTATAATCGTCATATGGCCATTCATGGTTCGGAGGTGGCCGACGAGTTCGGTTTTAGCAGGCAGGAGCATGATGAATGGGCTTATGTTTCTCAGATGAACGCTGTGCGGGCGATCAAGGAAGGCAAATTAGACGAAGAGATATTCCCGGTGGAAGTCAAACAGGGCAAAAAAGTGGTGGTGATGGACAGGGATGAAAGCCCTCGACCGGAGACAACGATGGAAGGTCTGGCAAAGCTCCCCCCGGTATTCGGTCATCTGAGCGCAGTTACCGGCGAACCGGGAAATGTTACGGCCGGTAATGCCCCGGGAGTCAGTGACGGAGGTGATGTTTGCCTTTTGATGAGCAGGGAGAAAGCTGACGAGCTCGGTCTTCAACCGATTTTCACGATTGTTGATTATGTTGAAGTATCACAGCCGACCAAAGATATAGCGACCGTTCCGGGACTGGCCATTCAAAAAATTCTGGAGCAGAACGATATGACGCTTGAGCAGATGGACATCATCGAAATCAACGAAGCCTTTGCCGCCGTGGCGCTGGTGAGCTGTTGTTCCGTGTTAGGCATGACCAGGGATGAGATGTATAAGAAAGTGAATATTAACGGCGGGGCGATAGCTTTCGGTCACCCTGTTGGAGCGACCGGAACCCGAATTGCTATGACGCTGGGTTATGAACTCAGACGGCGCGGCGGCGGTTGGGGTGTTTGCGGTATCTGTTCGGGACACGCGCAGGGTGACGCGATGCTGATCAGAGTTGATAAACAGGAATAAACGTACGGGGCACAGGAGAGTCACAAAGTTATGGCGGAATTAGAAAATCATCTAACACAAGATAACGATACGGTTAATCCCTGTAGCAATCCATCGGCAAAAAAGTCGCCTTTTATTGCGTTCTCAGAAAAACTTGCATCTTCAGAGAAGTTAAGGTGGCTGATTATCGGGTTGCTTCCTTTGCTGGTTTTGTTCCGGTATCCCGTGGATAGAATCGATTATGATTTGTGGTGGCAGATGGCACATGGCAAATATTATCTAGCCCACCATACATTGAATATGGACCTGTCGGTTTTTTCCTGGACACCGACAGATCCCACCTGGCTTTATAATACCTGTCTGGGCAGTATCGTTGTCTATCTTTTCTACAATGTCGCGGGCGGTTTCGGTCTGTGGCTTTTTCAGTGGCTTATCTTTGGCGGTGTCTTTCTTTCCTTTTATCTTTTTCTCCGCTTGATGAATCAACGTCTTGACGTCAGCAGTGCAACGATCATTGCTGCCATTGCGATCGCCTCTTCCATATCCTGCCGTTACTACAAGCCGGAATTGTTTTCCGCCCTTCTGTTCAGTTGGACAATCTTTCTTTTCTTTTATGTGAAGATAAAAAGGCAAAAATATCTATTTTACGTTTATCCTGTCCTGTTTGCCCTGTGGGTCAATCTTCACGGTGCATTTATCATGGGCCTTGCTTTTCTGGGCCTTGCGTTTGCGGGTGAACTGCTCAACCGGTTTTTCTTTAAGGAAGAATCCTTCACGATCGGCGAGCTGGTTCATCTGGCGGTTGCGGGTGTCTTATCAGGCACCGCCACTTTGCTCAATCCATACGGGATAGACTATCTGATTAGCCTTTTTCCGACCATCATGAACGCCATGGGTTATCAGGGTTATTCCAGCCCCTATGACAAGATGGTCCTGGCCTATGCGAGTTTGTGGCCTTATTTAAAGACGATCGATTTGAATATTTTCATTACGGGTTTCACGGCGTGGCTCATGACCCTTATGCTGGTTGCCGTTTTAATCCTTTGTGTTTATGAATTGTTCAAAAAAAGAACGATGGACTTTACCCTGTTGATCGCCAGTCTGGCTTTCTACTGGAAAGGCATGGAAACGAGCCGGGCATCGTATTTCTTCCCGATTGCCTTTTTCTTCCTCTTTTATTACTTAACTTTTTTCCGTTTGAAACTTGTGAAGTTTAACAGCCGGGCCATCGTCTTTTCTTTGTCGGTCTTTGTTTTCTTCATTGTTTTTGTATCCTATTTTAATATCCGCTATACCACGGATAACAAATGGTTCGGACAGGGACTGGATAATTTTGTCCCGGTGAAAGAAGTGGAGTTCCTGAAAAAGTATAAACTGGAAGGACCGATCTTCAACGATTATGTTATCGGCGGATATTTGTTGTGGAAACTGTATCCCGATTATAAGGTCTTTATTGATCCCCGTGGCGGCCTATACAGAAATCAGGTTTTCCCCGATTACATGGATTTTACGATGAGAAGTGTCACCTCCGAGGACATCAAACGTTTTCGGGAAAAATATCCTTTTAAAATAGCCGTACTGCATTACCGGCAGATGGCTCTAATTTTTGATTTCTTGAAAGCCGGCGATGAATGGCGTCTTTTGTATTTTGAGAAGAATGCCGCCATCCTGATTCATAAATCATTAATGAATATTGTCAGCACAGAGGCGGGCAGTGTTAATCTCAGCCCTCTGCGTTTCGCGAAGGTTGATAATCCGGAAATTTTGATGAACGTTTTTAATTTTTATAATCATTTAAATCCGGAAGCCGGCCGTTATATCCATGACGTCTTTAAAAAGAATATCAGTGATTACTATATGCTCAAGCAGGCCATTTTAACGGCCATGGAATTGGATATCCAGAAAAAACAAAAACAGCTTGAAGAAAAAAATAAATGGTTAACTCCTGAACGATAAAGCAGGTAAAGCAAAAACGCTTGTAAATATATTTGTAAAAAAATGCCGTGAACGTGCATGGAGATGGAAAATATCGGACAGGGCATTCAAGGGGCCATGTCTTGAAAAATGGAGCGTGAATGAATTCTGTTGCAACGGATGTTTTTATTTCAGATATTGATCGGGAAAGGTTTGGTTTTAAAACAGCCCGGGTTCACGGCATTACAACCGGTACGCTATCTGACGCGCTTGATTTCTGCTCCCGGGAAAAAGTGGAGCTGCTGATTGCCCGATGTTGCATGTCTGATTTGGCCGCCGCTCAGGCTATGGAAAGAAAAGGTTTCCAGCTCATGGACACGCTTGTTTATTATACCCGTGATTTGACCAGACACCCGATTCCGTTGGATAGTGGTGTGGCTCATTTCCGGCCGATCCTTCAAGAAGAGGAAGCCGAAGTGATCGGTGTGGCGAAAGCGTCATTTGAAGGTTATTTTGGACACTATCACGCTGATCCACGCCTGGATAATCTTCACTGTAATGAGGTTTACATTGACTGGGCCAGAAAAGCCTTTGCTTCCCGGGGAGATGATGAAAATTTTATTGTTGCTGAAATAGGGAGTAAAATTGTGGCATTTGGCGTTTTCAGAATGAACAGTTCCGAGGAAGGTGAATTGTTCCTGGGCGGAGTCCATCCCGATTACCAGGGGCAGGGCATCTACCTTTCTTTTCTGTGCCGGGCCATACAGTGGTGCCTGTCCAAGCAGGCGAAGAGAATCGTCATATCGACGCAACTGAATAATATCGCCGTACAGAAAGTGTTGACAAAATCCGGATTCGAAATATCCCGGGGATACTACACCTTCCACAAGTGGTTTGATTAGATTTCGCAAAGAGGTGTTTATTTCTCTGCGGTCAGCGAAAGCCATCAGGATTTGTGTTCTTTGGTATGAGTATGAATGAAAAAAAAATCACTCCGGCTGATCAACCGGCCGGCGACAAACGATATCAAAGCATCCATCGTCCATCCATCGTTTCATCCTTTGGGGCTGTTTCAGAAAAAATGGCGTCTTCAAATCTGCTCAGGTTTGTTGTCATGGCGCTGTTGCCGGTTTTGATCCTGCTGACGTATCCTGTCAATCGTTTTGATTATGACATGTGGTGGCAGATGGCGCTCGGGAAATATTATCTGACCCATCATACCATCGTTATTGATCATTCCATTTTTTCCTGGACACCGTCGGATCCAACCTGGGTTTACAACACTTGTCTGGGAAGTATTATTATTTATCTTTTCTACAACCTCATGGGCGGGTTCGGCCTGTGGATATTTCAATGGCTGATTTTTCTGGCCATATTTCTGCTGTTTTATTTATTTCTAAGGCTGATCCATCGGAAGATAGATGTAACCGTTGTTGCGGTCATTGCTGCTATCGGCATTGCCTCGGCTCCGTCCTGCAGTTACTACAAACCTGAATTGTTCTCAGCGCTTCTTTTTTGCGCATCGTTATTTATACTGTTTTACGTCAAGCTGACTCACAAAAAGTATTTTTTTTATTTTTACCCCCTGATTTTTGCTTTCTGGGTAAATCTGCACGGCGCCTTTATCATAGGATTAGCCATGCTGGTGACCTTCTTCACCGGAGAACTTTTAAATAGAAAATTCTTTCCCGAAGAATCATTGACCATAAAAGAATTGACCCATCTGGGTATTGCGGCTGTTCTGTCGTTTGCCGCTATCCTGCTGAATCCCTATGGCATTCATTATCTGTTGAGCATCGCCAAGGGCATATTTTCCGGCAATTATGACATCAACAGCAGGTACATACAGGCTTATGTGAGCCTATGGCCGCATTTAAGGGAAACCGGCATTTCCTTTTTCCAATTGAGCCAAACGGCGTGGGTCATCTTTATCATGATGTTTTTTCTGGCCGGCCTTTTTGTCTATGGATTCATCAAAAAGAAAACTTTTGATTTTACATTGCTGTTCATCGGTATGGCTACCTTCTTGGGAAGCATGAGAGCCGTCCGGGCGGCTTATCTTTTTGCGATATTATTTTTTTTCACATTCTTCTATTTGCTGAACAGGCTTAAATTGAAGGACATCAGCAGTAAGGCAAGCATCTTGTCTTTGATCGTGTTCAGCATCTTCGCGATCAATATTTTCTACTTTACTTTCCGATACAATGCGGACAACAGGTGGTTCGGCGTCGGACTGGATAACAGTGCCCCGATAAGGGAAACGGCTTTCTTGAAGAAATACAAACCGGCCGGTCCTGTTTTCAACGATTATTTAATCGGCGGGTATCTGCTTTGGGGAATTTATCCTGATTACAAGGTTTTCATCGATCCGCGACTCGTTCCGTACTATAAACAGGTAGCCCCTGATTACTGGGCGCTCGTCAGCAAGCCGGCAACCGCTCAGGATATTATGCGTTTCAATGAGAAATATCCTTTTAAGACGGCTATTCTTCATTACAGTCAACTTCCGGTGATTTTTGATTTTCTGAATGCGGGTTGGAAACTGTTGTATTTTGAAAGAAACGCGGCCATTTTGGTTCATCCATCGCTTCTTTCCGGTCTTGCGCCGGAAATTCAATCAATCGATCTGGGGCCGATGCGTTTTAAAGATGAGAAGAACCCCCTGGTTCTGCTCAATGTTTTCACCCTGTATGTGAATTTATATCCGCAGGCCAGTCCGGTGATTTATGACATTTACAGAAAAAACGTCAGCGATTGGTACAAGCCGAAAGCCGAACACCTGCGGGTGATGGAAAACGATATGCAGCAGCAAAAAGTCTTCCATGCGGCTCAATGACAGATTGCTGTTGGCAACCTGAAAGATCTTACATAAAATCACTGTCTTCAATGAAGAAGTATTTATCTTTATAGCGCATGTTGTTAATGATTCCTGCGGATGAATCAACCGGGCCCTTGAGTTTAATGACTTTTGGTTCCTTCTTCGTATGTCGCTTTGATGGCCTGAGCAAATCCAGACCGTCGGACAGCAATCCGGTAACCACTTCGAGTGGCATGGTGGCCTGCAGTGACGCCATAATAGCGGTCATTTTCGGTTCATAGCTGTTTCCGATAAAGGGTTTGTTAAAACCGACGCCCAACTGATCCAGGTTAAAGTTTTCGCTGTAATTGGCGGGCAGTTTTTGTTTTTTATTCCACATATAACCCAGACCGATGTCGATATCCACATCCTTGATCATTTTGATTCCGGTTCCCGCCCCCTTGATGCCCATTCCGGCACCGACGTAATAAAGTGTGGGAAGGGTCAACTGCAAGTCGGCGTATCGTTGGACCGCGGAACTTTTTCTAAGTTCATAGCCGACGCGTAGCTGCAGCCAGTCCAGAGCCTGAAAGGTTCCGCCCACACCCCAGTTCAGGGTGTCCTCAAATTTTCTATCCACGTTTAAAGTACGATCTCCACCGGTGTAGCCCATGTATTTGGCGAGTTGCAAAAGCTGGAGTTTCTGATCAAACTTGATTTCATTTTTCGAAACAGAAGACCAGTCCGCCCAGTGCAGTGTGCCGGTCAGGGCAAATCTTTTCAACGGCTTGAGTGTAATGCCGAAATCGACCATCTGGGGGTAATTCAATTCCAACGAAACGGAACCTTTTTGTTCCGGAGTCGTTTCATAAGGCAGATCAAAAATCATGGAAACAATTTGCATGATAGCGGTACTGCCGCACCAGGCAACCATGTTCTGCCAGTCTTTGCTGTATTGAAAACTGAAATCTCCCGTCATTTTTGATTTGACGGGGCTATGATAAGTCAGGCCGAAGGTTATCCAGTCGAAAGGATCATACAGGGCGCCCAGTGTATAGGAAGGCGAAAAATCATCGCGTACGTTGATCTCCAGGGTTCCTATGGCATCATAAGGGCCAAAGCCTCCACCGAAGAGAGGCAGGGGTATCGTCAGATCGAAGACAGGATTGGACATGCCCTGGGTGGCTTCTCCGAGAATTTTTGTGATATTGGTTAATTCGTTGGGAGCCCGGGGGGTCGTTTCCAGAATCATGACCGACTGTCCCGCCGCGAAAGTGGCGCCCACGGAGAGCTTGTCATTTACTCTGTAACTGACCGACGGTGCCGCGTAATTCAGGTGCGACAACACGGTTGACCCGTTATTATACCAGGCCGGATCATCGTCTTCAAACTGCCAACCGCCGACAAACGGCATATACATACTGTAACCGAATGTCCACTTCGATCCGGGGCTGCGGTGTGATATGCCGAAAGGGATCGGCCCTCCCAGTGCGGGAAGCGTCGTGTCCAGAACAGGAACATACATTTGGCCGGTGCTGGTTTCCGATGTTTTACCCCAGACGGGATCTTTCCGGTCATTGCCCTGAGCATCACGATAGGGTTCAAAGTTGGGATCTCTTTCAAACTTTCCTCCGATGGTCATATAACCGGTTGAAAATCCCAAGGTTAAATAAGTACCCTCGCCCATCAGGGAAAGCCCGCCGGGATTCCAGTAAATAGACATGATGCCGGTCGTATCGGAAATAACATTATTGGCCAGCCCGACACCTTTCGCATCAATGAGCATATTTTCGTTGAAAGCAGCCCGGGCCTGCGGCAGGTGGAAAAACAGGCATACGGTTACTACCAGAAATGTCAGACTCAGAGTCGTACGCAGATGATATGATTTCCCGGTTTTAATTTTTTCCCTTTCCAACCCGGAAAATACAAATAATGACAGACGCGTAATCAACCTTCTGGTTTTTGAAATTCTGGTCATTTTATCCCGCTCCCTATGATTTTTATGTAAAAGTATTAAAATTCAAAAGGTACCCTGAAACCCAAACTGAAATCAGCGTCATTATTGGTCAGTCCGATACCCAGAGAGACATATATGGACCTTGACTGCGTAACCCGCCAGCCCGTTCCGACGTTGAACGTTCCGGAAAGGCTGCTTCCCGATTTGTAAGTTTGCGTATCGTTGAGGGTGTATTTACTCCCAAAAGAATAAGATAACTGGGTGCTCATGTTCAGGGAAGCCTGATAGGAAAGGGCATAACCAAATCCCATGGACAATCCCAGGCTGCTGCCCGGCTCAACCGCTGTGAGCGTTTGTGTTTTGCTCCAATACTGATCCACATCTTGCTTGATGCCATAAGAATAGTTCAGACTACCGAAGGCAACCAGAGGATCGATCACCTTACTTAAGGAGAAACCTCCACTAACGCTGTAATAACCGGAACCGGTGGACAGGGTTTCGCTCTGATTGATTTCATAGGGGCTTTCCCCGGTGGGCAGCGAAAGACCAAGGCTGAAGATCAGCGGAGGCATACTGCCTCCCGCTTTGAGAGGCTGTGCAGACAAATTGAGGGATATGTCTCCCAACTCGGTTACGTCTTGAGCGGATGATGTTCCTACCCGGTTATACTTGTAAACGAAAGGTATGCCGGCGCTGAGGGTCAGATTATTGAACAGAGCATATTCAGCGGTAATGGTGTTGGTCAGGTTGTGATTCGATCGGCGTTCAATCGTCGTTGCTTCAGAGATGGCATCGCTGGAAAAGTAAGAGTAGCCCAAACTATAGGATAGGCTGACGGTTCCCTGTTTCAAAAGGGTATATTGACGTCCGGCTGCGGAAAGAATATCATCAATCGTCTGTCCCTTCTCTTCCTCAGGGATTTCCAGTTTTTTCCGCGCTTCATTTTCATCGCGTATTTTCTTTATTTCTTTTCTCAGATATTGAACCTGTTGATCAAGGTTTTCAGGATAAGTTTCTTCGGCCTGAATTTCGGGTTCCGGTTGCGGGCTTTTAACCGTCTCCCGACTCGTTTTCTTCAGATCCGTTTCTTTGCTTTTGGGTGCTACAGGAACAGTTTTCTTTGATTCTGCTGGCTGGCTCTTCGTGACTTCTTTGGCGGCCTCTTTTGTTTCGGTTTTCTGTGTTTTCGGGACATCCTCGACAGTTTTTTCTGAAACAGATTTTTGACTATCCAATTCTTTCGGTTCCGTCTTTTGAACCTTCGTTACATCTTCATCTGTTGCCGGTTGAGCGTCGTCCGCGCTGATCGATCTTAAGGCAAGTTGTATCCCTCCAATCGGCTCCTGCGCCATCAGGGGAATTGTCGTACATAAAATGAAGGTGAAGCAAAAAACGAGTAATAAAAAAACATAAGCAATTCTTTTCATCAGCATCCTTTTTTCCTTGGAAATTCATTTTCAAAAAGCAGCTGCATTGTCCGTTTGTACCCGTAGCTAAAACAGTTCTTTTTAAAATGATTTCAGTTGTCGAGAGAATCTATGCAAAAGTGCGTGAATAATATACAAGCCGGAATATATTGTCAAGTAGAAACAGCACTTTATTGAGTAAAATAACAAGCGGTTTTCATGCATCGCTGTTGTCTTATCCTTAAGTCAACTTTATGCACCATCCGCTTAACGACATTCACCATTTGAAAATAAAGAAAAATATTTTTTCAGGCCGAATAAGTATTTCTAAGTAAATGATATTACTTGTCTATTTTGTTTATTAAATCAATCACCGTTATTTCCGGCGGTGCAAATAAACGGATTGGCGGTCCCCATGTGCCGGCGCCGCGGCTGATATAAACCGATTTGTTGCCGTTTAATTGGTGATACCCGAAATTTTCAGGGAACAACAGACGGGTTAAAAACATAAAAGGAAAAATCTGACCGCCGTGTGTATGGCCGGAAAGCTGCAAATCAAAATTTTTGTCTTCTCTGACAGTTGGTTGATGTTTTAACAATAAAACAAATTCGTTGCTGCCTTGCGTCGGAAAAAGACTTGATAAATCGACATTATTTTCTGAAAAGCCCTGTTGGCGCGCTGTGGGATCGTCCAGTCCGATGATGTTTATTCCGGCTGCTTTCTTGCTCTCATTGCGTAATATTTCAAATCCGGCCTGTTTGGTAAATTCCAAAGATTTTTCAATGCCCGCATAGAATTCGTGATTGCCGGTTACGGCATATTTTCCGTATGGTGGTTTGATCTCCGCCAATTGTTTTGCTTCCGCCATCACGTTATTCAACTCCCCGTCCAGCAAATCGCCGGTGGAAATCAGGATGTCCGGTTTGGCTTCTTTGACTTTTTCTAGAATGGCTTGCAATCGTTGACCCTTGATGAGCAGGCCGATATGCACATCCGATATCAGAACAATTCTGATTTTGCGGTTATCGGGCAGAATTTTTTCGGTCTGAATTTCCAGTTTTTGAACCCGAATTTTCTGGGCGTCAAAAAAACCGTACACGACAGACGCCAGGGTAATAAAAACGGCCAGACTGAAAATGAGATTTTTCACCAGTAAGTTGTCAGCATTTTGATCCAGGAGCTTGAATGCATATCTGGCGATGTCCAATGTCATATGAAAAAAGAAAAATAAAAAAACAAAAGCCATCCACAAATAACCGCAGTAAGCGATGATTCTGGCCAGTGTTTCCCAGTGCATCTTTTCCGCTAAGCGGATGATGATGGGAGCCAGCACAAGCGCAATCAGCAACGTTATGATGATCCATTCTGTTTTGCCGGCAAAATGAAAAATATCGTTTGCTTTATAGAAGAAGTAAAAATTAATTCCGCCGTAAAGACATAAAAATACGAGAAGAAAAATTATCATCTGAAATTACCTGATTCTTTATGTACGTAAAAACTTGACAAGAAATACCCCTTAAGATAAATGTTGACACCCTTTTGGAAAATCAGAAGGGCGGATGCCGATGTAGCTCAGCCGGTAGAGCAACTGATTCGTAATCAGTAGGTCACCAGTTCGATTCTGGTCATCGGCTCCATTAATATGAA
>CAYZLL010000057.1:0-14761 GCA_964479225.1 uncultured Smithella sp. | reverse complement strand
CTTAAAAAGATTTGCGGTGTTCTTGTCATTTTAGGCGGCGTCTATATGATTGCACTAAACTTTATTCAAGGATAACAAATGAAAGAATGGCAAAAATTATTTTGGATAATCGCGATATTTCTGGGAGCGTATTATATCCCATGGGAATCAACCCTGATCCGGCAGTCCGGTCTAGAAGCATTCATGATGCTGCAGGATTACGCCCGCCAGCACGTTCTGACGTGCCTGATCCCCGCTTTTTTTATAGCCGGGGCCATCAGCATTTTTGTTTCGCAGGCAGCCGTGCTCAAATATTTTGGCGCGAAGGCAAATAAATTTTTGTCTTATTCCGTCGCTTCCGTTTCCGGCTCGGTACTCGCGGTCTGCTCCTGCACAGTGCTGCCGCTTTTCGCAGGAATTTATTCCCGCGGCGCGGGTATCGGTCCGGCCACGGCATTTTTGTATTCTGGACCGGCTATCAATGTGCTGGCTATTATTTTGACCGCCAAGGTTCTCGGCTGGCAGATGGGATTGGCACGCGCCATCGGCGCTGTCGTTTTTTCGGTAGTGACAGGTTTGCTGATGGCGTTTATTTTCCGCAAAGATGATACTAATCGCGAGACAGGCGAACTATTCCTTCCTGAAGATGACGGAAAAGGACGGGCACTCTGGCAGGACGCCGTTTATATGCTGACTATGGTGCTGATTCTTGTTTTCGCCTCTTTTGCCAGGCCGGCTGAAAACGATGGAAGTGTCTGGCGAATGATTTTCAGCATCAAGTGGTATCTGGTGATTGCCCTGATGATTGTTTTAGCCGTCATGCTTAAGCAATGGTTTGTCAAAGACGAATTGAAAAGCTGGGTGGATTCGACATGGGGATTTGCCAAACAAATCCTGCCTCTCCTGCTCGGTGGTGTGCTGGTAGCCGGTTTTCTTCTCGGACGTCCCGGCCATCCGGCACTGATTCCCGAACAGTATATCCAGACGCTGGTCGGCGGTAATTCGCTGTGGGCCAATTTCTTCGCCTCGGTTGTCGGCGCTTTCATGTACTTTGCAACATTGACTGAAGTTCCCATTCTGCAAGGACTGATCGGTTCGGGCATGGGACAAGGGCCGGCTCTGGCGCTTCTTCTGGCAGGCCCCGCGCTTTCACTGCCCAGCATGATTGCCATCGCCAGCATCATGGGGATCAAGAAAACATTTGTTTATTGCTCCATTGTGGTGGTTCTTTCGACCATCGCCGGTATGATGTATGGATTTATAATGGCGTAAAAAAATGAATCACAAACACGATAAACCGGAGCGCGTTATGATCGGACCGGTACATGTGGCTTTAAAATTTAAGAAGAATTTTTTTTCAAGATGATATATAGGATTTTTCGCTGAAAGATATTAATCAAAATTATGAAAGATTTTATTAACAAATATAAATACATTATAACCGTTGTGTTGTCGCTGATGGGCATCGGCGTTATGGCGTATTATGATTACTGTGATACGGAATGCAGTTATCTGAGGGGAGATATATTGGGCATAGACCTTAAATGGGTCGGCATTGTTTACATGTCTTTCGTCATTTTATTTGCCCTGTTCAAGCAAATGAATTTTGTGCGCGCAATGCTGGCGGCCGGATTGGGTGTGGAAGTCCATCTTTATGCCTTCCAGATACAACACGATGTTTATTGTCCCTTTTGTCTGACGTTTTCTGTATTGTTGATTTTGTCATTTATTATTAATTTCGAGATTCCCTCCGCCTGGCACGAAAATCGCAGTCGGATGTGGCTATATTTTTTAGGGGAGGTTGATTTTCCTATGTTTAGAATTAAAAGATTGCCGTTATTGCTTTTCAGCTTGTTGGGATATTTAACTATTTTATTTACTTTTTCCGGTTCCGTTATGCCGGCTTATGGAGGACAGGATTCGTCTAATTCAATTCCATCCATCGGCAAAGGACCTTATGAAGTTGTCATGTTCACCGACTATTTCTGTCCACCCTGTAAACGCATCGATACCAAAGCAGAACCGTTATTGAAGAAATTAGTTGCTGACGGCCGGATAAAATTAACATTCATTGATGTTCCCTTCAATAAAGCCACGCCAATTTATGCCAAGTATTATCTTTTTGCCGCCAATGCCGACGCCAGTCCTGAAAATATTTTCCGTGTTCGCAATATACTTTTTGAAGCGGCCCAGACAAAAAATATTGAGAAGGAAGCTGATTTAGTCGCATATTTGAAAAATCAAAAAGTTATCTGGAAATCGTTTGATGAGAAATCAACCTATCCCCTGCTCAGTGCGATGATCAAAGAACATAATATTCAAAATACACCAACCTGCATCATAAAATATTCGGCAAAGGACATAAAAAAATCCATTGGCGAAGACAACATCTGGAAGGCGCTGGAAGACCTGAAAACTCAGACAGCAAAAGGGAAAAAATAATCCCCTGAAAATCAGCAACCCGGAAGCGGTATTGATCTGAATCCAAAGTTCTTTATTGAGTCCATAATCTCCCCACAGTAGGGGAAATTATGGACACAACTCATCAGCTATGATGCCTCAGCCAATGAACTTTTTCTCTTTCTTGACCTCACAAACCTTTCATCTCCAGTCCTTGAGTTTCCGCATTTTTGACTTTCATCCAGGTTTATTCATTTTATTTTACCAATTGGTCAGCATATTGCTTGACAAAATAATGACTAAGTGCCATAGAGGAGCGCCTGAGAGCAACAAGACAAGAAAAATTAATTTCAAAAAACAGGAGGACCTTGTATGTCTAAAAGAAATGTTGTTATTGCAGTAATCATGATGTTCTTGATTACAACCGCAACGGGATTTTCCGCTGACAAGTATCAGTGGAAACTTGTCGACACTGAAGACGACTGCGAAATCTATACCAGCCCGGTTGCGGGCAAAGATTACATCGCGGCCAAAACCACTTGTGTAATCCCTGCAAGAGTAGAAGTTGTCGGCATGGTCCTCAGAGATATCGCCAATTATCCTGAATGGATGGAAGATTGCAAAGCAACGAAAATGTTAAAGGTAGTCGATGACGAAAAAGATGTTTTTGTGTTTTGGTTCCATCAACACATCATGGCGCTGACCGACAGGGATATGGTTCTGAAAAGCAGAACCGTCATTGACACGAAAACCGGAATTAATCTGGTCTACGCCGATTCAACCAATGAAATCCCCCACGATGCCGGCAAAGGATATGTCAGAATGCCCACGTTTTATTCTTTATTCACTATTCAAGGGATCGACCGGGAAAACACACGCGTAACCTTCATGGTAGATCCCGATCTGGGCAAGGGGGTGCCTTCCGGAATTGCTAACAAAACGATCAAAAAGATTCCTTATAAATCATTAAAGAAAATGAGGAAGATGGTCAAAAAGGCCAAATATATAGAAGCAGCAAAAACATCTAAATACAATAAATTAGCTGAAGAGTACTTCAAAAACAGGCACAAATAATCACCACGATCATCATTGAACATTTGAGGCAGACGGATCATAGGAACCCGCCTGCCTCAAATATTTTCCAAACATGGAAATTAAATTATTTCTTTCAGTCCGTGCTTGACATTCTGATTTTTACAATATATAGGGCACGGTCTGTATAAGAGGTTTACGGATGTCCCCATCGTCTAGAGGCCTAGGACACGGGCCTTTCACGCCTGTAACCGCGGTTCGAATCCGCGTGGGGACGCCAATAAAATTCAGAGATTTACCAGCAAAGGTAAGTCTCTTTTTTTATTTAAAAGATTGCTGCCCCATCAAGATTTTCTTGACATACAAAACGGTGTTATCTATAGTTTTTGCAAATTCCTAGACTCATTAAGGTTTATCAGTGCCGTTTTTTCGCGTGGCCGTACTCTGTTTTACCCTTAACCTGGAAAGGAGAATGATATGCTGAAAATTATTGGTGTGTTAATTAACTTAGGCATAATTTCATATCTGGGATATCATGCATCATCCTGCATGGAACCTGAACAGATTGCCGGTTTGACGGTGAACCAGGACCCGATGATCTACTCTTTTGTGGCCGTAGTGGCTTTATTTGTTGCTCTCAGAAACTAATCACCATCTGAACCAGCCTACTTTATATCACGTTTGCAGATAACTTATAATACAAGTATTTATTAGCTGACAACGGAGGGTTGTTTTTATGACTTTTTCGTTATTTTTTCAATAAATTCATGATTTTATTGTTTTTTACATCACCAAGCGGATCGGCATCAGCAAGAAAAAAAATGGAAACGGATGATACTGATTTAAAAACTTGATTTTGTTGGTAATATTTGCTAGATTTACAATCCTTAAATTACAGAAGTACATAAAATATCAAAAGAGCAACATTAACCAAATTAATAGGAGGTTTATGCAAGTCCAGACAATTCGCCCGAAACACCAATCCGTCATCTATCTGATTATTATGCTGTTTTCTATAAGCGCATTTATTTTTACCGGCTGCGCCCGTCATTCAGGTTTATCATCAGGCGAAGTCAAGACCATTCAGGCCAGCGGCAAAGTCATCCCCCTGGAGAAAAAAGGCCCGGTGCAGGTGTACTCATCCGGAGAAGGAAGCTCCGTTGTGGAAATGGAAAACGTCACTATTCCCGCTCTGAAAGAACCGCCTCCGCCCAAGGACTACATCGTCGGCCCCAATGACAGCATCTTTGTCACCGTCAACAACGCTCCTGAATACTCCACCAGCGGCACCGCCGCCGCCGCCAACCAGCAGCGCGGCAGCCGCGTGGACGGCAACGGCTATGTCCAGGTACCCAATCTGGGACTGGTCAAGGTGGGCGGGATGACGCTCCCCCAGGTCAGAGACCACATCCAGAATCTCCTAAAAAGATACATGAGAGAACCCTCTGTGACCGTCGAAGTTGCTGAATATAAAAGCAGTCCCCTTTACATCCTGGGACAATTCAAACAGACCGGCGTTTTCTACATGGACCGTCCTTTTAACGTTCTGCAGGGCATTGCCATGGGAGGAGGCTACGACGAATCCGCCAACCCCCGATCCGCCAGAATCATCCGGGACAACCGGGTGCTGCCTGTCGATGTTTATGAACTCCTGATGAGGGCCGACCAAAGCCAGAACATCTGGTTAAAACCCGGCGACACCATCTTTATGCCCGACAACAAAGACCAGCGCGTCTTTGTGTTCGGCGCCGGAAAGACCGGTATGTCTATCCCGCTCCCGCCGCGGGGACTTAACCTTCTGGAAGCCATCGCCATGGCGGGCTTGCAGGAAATCGGCTACCATGCCCAGAACGTGCACCTGATCCGTTCCCTTTCCCCTACCCGGGGGCAGCTCATGGTCGTGGATGTTGATGCTATCATCGATGGAGAAGCCCTGCCTCTGGAACTTTGTGAAGGCGACGTCATCTACATTCCCAAGAGCGGCATGACCAGCTGGAACGAAGCACTGGGAGAGATGCTGCCCACTTTGCAGGCATTTGGCGCGATCCTGACACCGTTCGTCCAGGTAAAATACCTGTTTGACGACAACAAATAAAAAAGAGCAAACCCAAGGCCGGAACCATCCTGTTGATTGTTCCGGCCTGTTTCAAAGGAACCTATGAGCCCGTTAAACGCATTGCCCCCTCCACCGTCTCAGCAGACCGGACGTCCGGTCAGGCAGCCGGTGGGAAGCGAAATCAATCTCTTTGATTACATCGGCGTTATTATGCGCCGCTGGAAAGTTGTGGCGCTGGCTCTTTTCTTAATTTTCACAATAGTCGCGGTTTATACTTTCACAAGAAAGCCGGTTTATGAAGCAACCACAACAATCCAGGTCAAAGATGATAAGCAAAAGGCGGGCAACCTGGGAGATATTAACCTCACAGCATCCAATCCTGTCAGCGCGGAACTGGAACTCATCACTTCGCGCTCCATTGCAGAAAAGGTTGTCGAGCGATTACATCTCAACTGGCAGGTTTCCGAGAAGAGTTCAAACGTTTCTTTTAAGATTGGAGAATTTGCATCAACAGCGCAAACACCTGTATATAAAATCAAACTCACCGGAAAAGACAGCTTCACCGTTCTCGATAAATCAGGAACTCTTATGGGCCAGGGCAAAGCCGGCCTACTCTTGAAGACAAAAGATTTAACGCTGTTGATCAGTGATTTAAAAGGACAACCAGGGGACAGTTTTCTTTTGAGTTTTGTGCCATTAAATACAGCCGTTGTTGCTTTACGCCAGGGAATCAAGGCAAGCGAAGTAGGGAGGACGACCGGCATTATCCGCGTCTCTTATACGAACACAAATCCTGTTTTGGCACGCGATGTCGTCAATGCTCTTGCTGAAGAATCCATACAACGTTCTGTGGAGGTAAAATCGGCAGAAGCGAAACGAACCGTCTCTTTCATTCGGGAACAGATCAAGGAAATGAAAGAAAACCTGGAATCTTCTGAAAACAAACTTCAGTCCTACAAAAGCGAGAAAGGATTATTACAGCTCGATAATGAAGCCGGAACTTTAATATCCGGAATATCGGAAATGGAAAAAAGAAAAACGGATTTGTCTCTTCAGAGACAGCAAGTGGATTTTGAAGCAAACGCCATGAGAAACGCGATCAAAAGAGGTGTGGTGTACGCTCCCGGCAATACGGGCAGTGACTCTTCGGGAATGGCGATTTCCGCTCTTTCGGCAAAACTATCAGAATTGCAGGTACAGAAAAGCGTGCTGCTGAATCAATATACACCGGACGCTCAAACCGTAAAATCAGTTGATCATCAAATCAATGCCGTGCAAAAAAAGATCCTCGCCATATTGGAAACCAATCGAGTCAATCTGGCCAGACAGGAACAGGGTATCGCGGGACAAATGAGCGTTTATGATCATAAGATAAAAAAACTGCCCGCTGTTGAGCAGGATCTGGCAAAACTGACCAGGGTTTCCAAGGTGAACTCCGATATCTACACCTTCCTGCTGCAAAAACACGAAGAAGCCCGCATTGCCATGGAATCCACCATCAGTAATATGAACATCGTTGATGCGGCCATCATTCCGGAATGGCCCATAAAACCGGATATCAAGAAAAATTTACTTCTGGGCCTCCTCGCCGGTGTGGCGTTGGGAATCGCCCTGGCCTTTTTACTGGAATACCTCGACGACACCATCAAGGATGCCGATCAGGCCAAGCGCGCGCTTGGCCTTTGTATGCTCGCAACCATTCCCACATTTGCCAGGAATCAGGAAAGAAAAAGCGTGTCGTATGCCGGCATCATTCCCCGGATTACCGGCCGGGAACCGGATTTTGACGAAAGCATTCCTGATCAAAAAATGCTCATCGCCCGGGAAGAGCCCAAGTCCATGGTTTCCGAAGCCTTTCGCTCCCTGCGCACCAGTCTGCATTTTTCAGCCATCAATAAGGACAAAAAAACCATCGTTTTCACCAGCACCTTTCCTAGAGAAGGAAAGAGCACTGTCTCCGCTAACACAGCAGTCGTTATGGCTCAGACAGGAGCAAAAGTACTCATGGTGGATTGCGATTTGCGCCGATCATCTCAGCATCATCACTTCGGTTTAGACAAGGTTCCCGGCCTGAGTGAGGTTCTGACCAGAGACGTCACCTTCGAACAGGCCATTAATCAAACGGCAATTCCCGGACTCGATCTGTTGTGTGCCGGAACGACACCACCCAATCCATCCGAGCTGCTGGGATCAGAGGAAATGCGTCAACTGCTGATGAGCCAGCGGGATAACTACGATTACATCGTTATCGACGCCCCTCCGGTTCTGGCCGTAACAGATGCCCCCGTTCTAACTCTGGTTTCTGACATTGTGGTTTTGGTGATGGAAGCCGGCCGCGTACCCATCAAGGCGGCTCAGCATATGCGTGAAATTCTTGCCCGTCTCAACGCTCCGATTGCCGGCCTGGTCCTGAACGACAAGACCGGGGAAGGTGAACGTTTCTCGTATTACGGGAAAAATTATTATGGCAAGGCCTACGGTTACAGATACGGATATGGATACGGTGCCGGCTATTACAGCGATGAAAAAGCACAGGAAATTAGGAAAGGCAGCCGCTGGGATAATTACATTCCTGAGACATTGCGCAAAAACCTTCATAAATATTTGCCGAAATAGAATACAGGCTCTAAGTTCAAGGTTAAAAAAATGATTTTTTATGCTTTAGACTGAAAGCTGAACGAAAACAATGGAACTTTGAACTCAGAATTTGAAGCAGTAATAAATGATTGACTATCATTGTCATCTTTTATCCGGCATTGATGACGGACCGGAAAATATTGAAGAATCAATGGAAATGGCGATAGCCCTGCACAAAGCAGGCTTTCGAACAATTTACTGCACGCCCCATTTGTTGAAAGGGCACTATGATGCCGATAACAAGAAAGTACTTTCCGCGATATCGGATCTCCGGAAAATGATCAGCGATCATCATATCGATCTTAAGATTTATCCGGGACGTGAATATTATCTTGATGAATTTATCGGTCAGCACCTCAAATATCCGCTGCCGCTTGGCAAAACAAAATATATCATGATAGAAATTCCCAATTACGCACTGTTAAAATATGTCCAAGAAACCTGCTTTCGCATAAAATGCGCCGGTTTTATACCGATGATAGCTCATCCGGAACGTTGCCGCCATTTCGCAGCCAATCAAAAACACAAGCGTTCATTTTTCAGTTTTAAGTCAAAAAGTAAATTTCCCGAAGTGATCGCAAAAAGAATTGAGCTGATTCATTATTTGAAAAATATCGGCTGCGCTTTCCAGGGCAATCTGGGCAGTTTTTATTCAATATACGGTCCGGACGTCAAGGAAACGGCTTACTATCTTAAGGAGAATAAAATCTTCACTCATTACGGCACTGACGCCCATTCTTTGAAATCAATCCATTTAATTGCCCAACTCGCCAATGATGAAAAGAAAAAGGAAAAAATAGCAAAATAGTGGGGTGCAAGGTTTGACAAGAAAAAGGAAAAACACATAATGAATGCGAATCAAAAAAACTATCTGCTTAAAAAAATTCAAAATACCGACGCCATCATCGGCGTCATCGGACTGGGGTACGTGGGTTTACCGCTGGCACTGGCGTACGCGGAAAGGGGCTTTACCGTTCTGGGTTTTGATGTAGACGACCGCAAAATAAAGGCTATCGGTCATGGCCAAAGTTACATATCTCACATTGACGAAAGCAAAGTAAAACAATCCGTTAAAGCCGGAAGACTCTCCGCGACAGCCGATTTCTCGCGGCTGGGCGAACCGGATGCCATTATCATTTGTGTGCCGACACCGCTCACGCAGCAGTTGGATCCGGATATGTCGTACATTGTCAAGACAGCAGAACAAATCAAAAAATGTCTGCGGGCGGGACAACTGATTGTTTTAGAATCAACCACCTATCCGGGAACAACGGAAGAACTGGTGAAAAACATGCTGGAACAAACCGGTATGAACTGTGGCCGCGATTTTTATCTGGCCTTCTCACCGGAACGAGAAGATCCCGGTAATAAAAATTTTCACACCACCAACATCCCCAAAATTGTCGGCGGCGTTAATAAAGACAGTGGCGACCTGGCCCAGGCCATGTACGAAAAAGCCATTGAGCAAACGGTTCGCGTCGGCAATGCGCGCACGGCGGAAGCCGTCAAATTGACGGAAAATATTTTTCGTGCGGTCAACATCGCCATGGTGAATGAACTCAAAATCATTTACGAGAAAATGGACATCGATATCTGGGAAGTTCTGGACGCCGCTTCCACCAAACCTTTCGGTTTTATGCGCTTTAATCCCGGACCCGGTTGGGGGGGACATTGCATTCCGCTGGACCCGTTTTATCTATCATGGAAAGCGCGTGAATGCGGCATTGAAACAAAATTCATAGAACTGGCCGGTGAGGTCAACCGCCTGATGCCCGGATACATCATCGATAAACTGCAGCAGGCACTCAACGAAAGAGGAAAATCCATCAAGGGCAGCAAACTCATGATGCTCGGCCTTGCCTACAAAAAGGACATTAACGATACACGGGAAACCCCCGCTTTTAAAATCATGCGCAGATTGAGTGAAATGGGAGCAAAAATATCTTATCACGATCCATTCGTTCCCGAAATCAAGCAAACAAGACAATGGCCGGAAGCGCCTGTTCTAAAATCACAGCCATTGACCGGCAAAAACATCGCCGGCAGGGATGCGATCCTCATCATCACGGATCATACCCCTGTGGATTACAAGTTGATCGTTCAACATGCCAAACTGATTGTTGACAGCCGTGGTGTTTATCGAAAACAATTTAAAAATGTAGTTAAAGCCTGATTCAATGGATTTTTTTCTTATCGATGAAAACTGAAAGGATATGCAATGGACTTTATCGACCTCAAAACACAACAAGGCAGAATTCAAGAAAAAATAAAGACTAACATTCAAAAAGTCTTAAATCACGGCAGCTACATCCTGGGACCGGAAGTGCAGGATTTGGAAGAAACGCTGGCGAAATACGTTGGCGTCAATCATGGCATAGCCTGCTCTTCAGGAACCGACGCGCTGTTGATAGCGTTGATGGCCTACGACATAAAACCCGGCGATGCCATTTTTACAACGCCCTTTACTTTTATTGCCACGGCTGAAGTCATCGCGCTTCTTGGCGCCACGCCGATCTTTGTCGATATTGACCCCCAAACCTACAATATCGATCCGGCCAAACTCGCTTTAGCCATCAAAGCCTTAAAAGCGAATGATCCTTCCATTTACCCATTACCCAAAGTTCTTCCCTCTCCCCTGGCGGGAGAGGGCAAGGGTGAGGGGGGAATGCTTACCCCCAAGGGTATCATCCCTGTTGATCTGTTCGGCCTGCTGGCCGATTACGAAGCCATCCAGGCAATCGCTGATGAACACAATCTCTTTGTCATTGAAGACGCCGCACAATCCTTCGGCGCACAATATAAAAATAAAATGTCCTGTGCATACGGAAATATCGCCTGTACATCATTCTTCCCTGCAAAGCCGCTGGGTTGCTATGGCGATGGCGGTATGTGCTTCACGGATGATGACGCATTAGCCGATAAAATGCATTCCATCAAAGTACACGGCAAGGGCATTGATAAATATGAAAACATCCGGATAGGCATCAATGGTCGACTGGACACTCTTCAAGCCGCTATTTTGCTGGCTAAATTCGAAATCTTCCCGGAAGAATTGGTCTTGCGCCAAACCGTCGCCCAACGTTACACTGATCTAATATCCCAGAACCTATTACCTGACGCCCATAACCCATTGATAACCCCTTACCTGCCGGGCGGAGCTCGGTCAGCCTGGGCTCAATATTCGCTATTAACAGGGGATGAAAAACAGCGCACGGCTTTACTGCAAAAACTTCAGGCCAATAAAATTCCCTCTGCGATTTATTATCCCAAACCTTTGCACAGGCAGACAGCATTTGCCTATCTGGGCTATCAACCCGGTGATTTCCCTGTGAGCGAGGATTGTGCGAACCGCATTTTCAGCATTCCCATGCATCCTTATCTTGCTGAACAGCAACAATTATTCATTGCGGATATAATAAGTTCCGATAGTAAGGCCGTGACATAAAGAGATGTTTTTCATACGCCCGCATAAAGAATATGCGATTATTGAATATTGGAGGCACTTTTGGATCCATCAGTCATTGAGTCTCTCAAAACATTAGGACTTCCCCCGGACGCGAATCTCAAGGAAATTAAACAGGCCTATAAAGATCTGGTGACTGTGTGGCATCCCGACCGGTTTGCCAATAATCCGCGCCTGCATGATAAAGCCAGTGATAAGCTTAAAGAATTGAACGTTGCATACAATGAGGTCATTTCCTACTACCAAAACATGGCTTTCACGGACAGAACGGTTCATGTCCAGGAACCATCGCAGCCACAACCGCCGGAGAACACCCCTTTTTATCCTTCAGATAAACATCATAAATCCTCGCAAAATATCAGATATACGGGTTTGATGATCGTCCTTTGCATTGCGGCGGCCACATTCTTCCTCTGGGGAAAAGATCATCCGATTAAAAATGATTCCTCCGCGTCACTGCCTAAGAAAATTGCATCTTCACAGGCAGCCTTGGTTTCTTCTCAAACATCACATGATGTAAAATCGGGACAAATCGCAGCAAATCAGACACCTGATAATATTGTCACATCATCTCAGCGCAAACTTCCACAACCATCTGTAGCATCATCCGTTAAAATCGAAAAAGAAATGAACCCCCTGACGATCTCCCCCTTAACGGACAACAAGGTCAACCATCAGGCGACAGATCGAACGAAGCCGACTCAGAGGAAAAAAATAAAAAAACCATCTTTGGTTCAATCTCCGGTTAAAATCTCAGAAACACCAGACCTTTCCAGCCTGACAGAGGATGAGCAAATATCCATAAAATCTGCCTGCAGCGAAACAAAAATGAATGGGGCGAGTGGTTATAACACCTGTCTGCAAAAAAAACTTACACTACTGACTCAAGGAGAAAGAAGTCCTGATCTGTCTCAACTGACCCTTGAGGAAAAATCAGCGCTGGAGGCTGTGTGCAGCTCTGCGAAATTCAAAGATGGACCGGTAAGCTACAACAGGTGTCTGAAAAATCATTTATCAACACTTAAAAATGGAGAAAAAAAGCCCGATCTTTCCCGGCTTACACACGAAGAAAAATCATCCATAGAGTCTGTGTGCAGCGGCGCTAGAATGGAGGGACCGACACCTTACACCAGATGCCTGAACAATCATTTGGCCGCTCTGTTCAGGGGAGAAAAAAGACCTGATCTCTCCCGCCTGAATTCTGATGAAAAATCATCTATCACCTCTGCCTGCGGTGTTGCCAAAATGGAAGGGCCGGCCAGCTACAACCGGTGTCTGAACAATCAATTAAAGACGATTAACCATCATTAAAAAAAGAAGTGGAACGTGCCAATTCAGAAAAAACAATGACGTTCACGAACAGGACTTAATCAGAAAGTTTTCCAGAAGCAGTCGCGGGTTGGACGTGCCGGAAGTCTTGAGTGAACGCTCCAGATTGAGCAGCTCTTCCACTGAAGCAATCAGGCGCTCCGTTGTAAAACGTACGCAATTGCGCATCGCGTTATAAACAGAAAAGGGATGCTGGCTGAAGATCAGACCTTCCCGTTTCACCCCGGTGGGATTCAATGCATTAAATGCCGGATAGAGCGCATTCTGGAACCAGCCGTATTCCATACTCTGGTTAAATTTCGGTAACTTTCCCGAATCCACCAGAACGCGTGCCTGCAACAGCAATCTGATTTCCCGGGAAATCATGGTGAGGATCATTAGATGATGCGTTCCCTGATCCAAAAGATTTTTCAGCGCATCAAGTGCCGCAAGCTCATTTTTCCCGCCCAAAGCGTTGGTCAGGGCGAAGATATCATCTTCCTTGGTTCTGCCCACCACTTCTTCAACGTCATCCTTATCGATCAACCCTTTGTTTCCAACAAAAGAAATGAGTTTTTCGAGTTCCGACATCGAGCGCCGGAAATCGAATCCTGTTTTCCGGCCCAGTGCCATCCAAGCCGCCGGAGACATTTTCTTACCACAACTGTCCAGTAATTTTTGAGATTCTTTCTGGAGCATTTCTCTACGTACACCTTCTTTTTTGACCTTGACGAATTCATGGACAACTCCCAGCTCGGCAATCATCTTGTAGATTTTTTTTCTTTTATCGACCGACTCGGTGGTAAAAATGAGGCAGTTCCCAGCGGGCAGACCTTCTTTTAAAATTTCTTCGAGCTTTTCTGTTTTGTCAGAAACCGAAGCATCCGTGAAACCGGACGCCTGACAGATTTCCAGAATGCGCGGCAGCCATTTCTGCCGGTCTTCACCCGAATCCCCCTTGACCATTTCGCTCCAGTCATCATCGGTTATTTTTTGCCAACCCGCGCCCTGTAAATCTTCAAGGGTAAAACCGGCGATTTTCAGAAAAGTTAGAAAATATCTGGCTGCTTTGACCTGATTTTCATCCATATTGGTTCGGATTTTATCAATCAGTTTGGCCAGATCTTCTTTGGAAGTGAAAATATTTGTATCCCTGACCACGATGACTTTGCGATTACCGAAAAGCGACGGCGTCAGGACATTATCAATTAAACTATCCAGGTCCGTGTTTTCACCTTCCAGATAAAAGAGCCCGAAATCCCGATCAGCTTCAGGAATAAGCATATCCAGAATTTTGTTAAGGGCTTCTTTGATAAGATATTCTTCTTCCCCGTAAAGAAGATAACAGGGCGCGACAACGCCCTTTTTTAAATTGTTATAGATTTTTTCCATGATTGCAGAAAATGAACGGGTTGATTAAACGATTACGTATTTTTTGATGAGCTTGACAACGTCTTCCGGTTCATCAACTATTTGAATCAAATCCATGTCGGCAGGAAGAATTTTGCCTTCTGCAAGCATTCTTTCCTTGAGCCAGTCTATCAGACCTTTCCAGTATTCGCTCCCCATCAGAATCAAAGGGAAGGATTTGATCTTTTTTGTCTGGATGAGGGTCAGTGCTTCGAAAAGCTCATCCATCGTGCCGAAGCCGCCCGGCATGATGACGTAGGCGACAGCGTATTTAACAAACATTACCTTGCGGACAAAGAAATATTTGTAATCCAGATGAATATTCGCATAGGGATTGGGTTTTTGTTCGAAGGGCAGTTTTATGTTCAAGCCGACTGATTTCCCTTCGGCTTCAGCCGCGCCTTTATTGGCTGCTTCCATGATTCCCGGACCGCCGCCGGTAATGACATTAAATTTTTCGTGAACCAGAAGTTTGG
>CAYZLL010000056.1:0-14970 GCA_964479225.1 uncultured Smithella sp. | reverse complement strand
GGCGCCGCATCGCTCACTGTTCAAGGCGATGGGCTACACGGATGAAGAAATTGCCCGGCCGTTGATCGGCGTGGTCAATTCAGCCAATGAAATTATTCCCGGACATATCCATCTTGATTTAATCACTCAGGATGTCAAGGCGGGAATCCGGATGGCCGGTGGGACGCCGGTGGAATTTCCGGTTATAGGCGTTTGCGACGGCATTGCGATGGGTCACGAAGGCATGAAATATTCACTCGCCAGCCGTGAGCTGATTGCCGATTCCATCGAGATTATGGCCATGGCTCATCCTTTTGACGCTCTGGTTTTCATTCCCAATTGTGACAAGATTATTCCAGGTATGCTCATGGCTGCTCTGCGCCTGAACATTCCATCCATCTTTATCAGCGGCGGCCCAATGCTCGCGGGAAATCTTCAGGGCAAGGCCGTTGACCTGATCAGCGTTTTTGAAGGTGTCGGCGCCGTCAAAGTCAAAAAGATGACTGCCGCCGAACTGAAGAAATTGGAAGATTGCGCCTGTCCCGGTTGTGGTTCGTGCTCCGGCATGTACACGGCCAATTCCATGAACTGCGTTACTGAAGCGCTGGGGCTTGGTTTGCCCGGCCACGGGACGATTCCGGCTGTTTTAGCTTCCCGTCACCGGCTCGCTAAACATGCCGGCATGAAAATCATGGATCTGCTCAAGAAGAACGTCAGACCGCGCGACATCTGTACGCTGGCCGCTTTTAAAAATGCCATCGCCGTAGATATGGCGCTGGGTTGTTCCACCAACACGGTTTTGCATATTCCCGCAATCGCGCACGAAGCGGGAATCAAGCTTGATTTGAACCTCTTTAATCAAATCAGCGAAAAAACCCCCAACCTCTGCAAACTGAGTCCCGCGGGACATCATCACATTGAAGACCTGGATACAGCTGGCGGCATTCAGGCTGTGATGAAAGCAATCAGCGCACTTGGCGTTATTGATGAAAAGGCAATGACGGTGACGGGCAAAACTGTTGGTGCTAATTTAAAAGACGCCCGTGTTCTGAATACGGATGTCATCAGAACCTTGAAAAATGCTTATTCAATACAGGGCGGTATCGCGATTTTGCACGGCAACCTTGCTCCGGACGGAGCGGTGGTCAAGCAGTCCGCGGTCGCGCCGGCCATGCAGAAAAACGAAGGCCGGGCGCGCGTCTTTGATTGCGAAGATGACGCCATTGCGGCAATTCTGGGCGGCAAAATCAAGGGTGGCGATATTGTGGTTATCCGTTTTGAGGGTCCCAAAGGCGGACCGGGCATGCGGGAAATGCTTTCTCCCACGTCGGCCATCGTTGGCATGGGGCTGGATAAAACAGTGGCACTCTTGACGGATGGACGTTTCAGCGGCGGCACACAGGGCGCGGCCATCGGCCATATTTCTCCCGAAGCCGCGGAAGGCGGCCCGATGGCGCTGGTGAAAGAAGGCGATATCATCGCCATTGATATTCCGGCCAAGACACTGAATCTGAAAGTCAGCGATCAGGAACTGGCCAAGCGCAGAAAAACTCTCAAGCCGTTCAAACCTAGGATTACAACGGGTTATCTGTCAAGATATGCGAAGGTGGTAACGTCGGCCTCAACGGGAGCAATCTTTAAAGATTAAATTAATTGCGAACCTGAGTTTATTGCCCGGCTATCAGAATCTGGCGCACTCTTTCCAGTTCCTGTTTGTTGTCCACTTCAACGGAATCGTATGGAGAAATTACGACTTTAATTTTGTAGCCGTATTCCAGCACACGCAGTTGTTCAAGAGCTTCGAGCTTTTCCAGTTTGCCTTCAGGCAGTTTTGTGAAAGTTTCCAGAAAATCATACCGGTAAGCGTAAATGCCGTGATGTTTATAGTAGTCGGCCTTCAGGTTTTTGTCACGAACATACGGAATGGTTGCGCGGGAAAAATAAAGGGCGAAATTCTGATGATCGAGGACAACTTTAACGGCGTGCGGATGGGTTATTTCCTCGTCGAGAATAATTTTATAAATCAGCGTGGACATATTGATGGACAGATCATCGATCAATGGCTGAATGACTTCATCTACCTGCGTCGGTTCAAAAATCGGCTGATCCCCCTGAATATTGACGACAATCGCGTCAGCTGCAAGATTAAGATGCTTGACTGCCTCGGCAATTCGATCGGTGCCTGAACGGTGTGTAACTGCCGTCATCACAGCGTTGCCGCCAAAATTTTTTACCGCATCAAAAATTCTCTGGTCATCAGTGGCTACAGCCACATAAGGAACGGCCCTGGCTTTGGCCACGCGTTCATAGACATGCTGAATCATCGGCTTTCCGCAAAGGTCGGCCAGCGGCTTGCCCGGAAAGCGGCTGGATTCATAGCGGGAAGGGATGATGCAAACAATATTTCTTTTCATGATTTCCCCAGGTGCGGATCGGTTTTCTGCAAATAATTGACGACATAGTCCCGAACCGATTCTTCCAGTGAAGAGAATTTTACTGGACAACCGGCCTTTTTCAATTTGCCCATCTCGGCTTCGGTGAAATACTGGTATTGATTGCGCAGCGCTTCAGGCATGGCGATGTATTCGATGTTGGTTTTTTTCTTCATGGCCGTAAAGACCGCTTTGATTAAATCGTTCCAGGTTCGGGCCTTGCCGGTGCCCACATTGAAAATACCGTTGGCTTTCGGATTTTTGTATAGCCACCACATGACCTTGACGCAATCTTTGATGTAAACGAAATCGCGCATCTGGCCGCCGTCCTCGTATTCCTTTTTATAGGATTTGAAAAGTTTGACTTTGCCGGTTTCTTTGATCTGATGGAAGGCTTTTAAAATGACGCTGGACATATCGCCCTTGTGATATTCATTGGGGCCGAAGACGTTGAAGAATTTGATCCCCGCCACCTTGTGCTCCAGTTTCTGGCGCAGAACCCACAGATCGAAAACCTGCTTGGAATAGCCGTACATGTTAATCGGTCTGAGGTCATCGATGGTTTTGTGATTGTCCGTAAATCCCCTGGTGCCGTCACCGTAAGTGGCTGCCGAGCTGGCGTAGATAAAACGGACATCGCGTTCCAGCGCCCATTCGGCCATCATCTTTGTGTAAACAAAATTATTGTGCCAGAGGTAATCGGCATCGCGTTCCGTCGTGGATGAGCAGGCGCCCATGTGGATGATCGCGTCGATTTTGAAAGGGACCATATCCGTGTCCATCATTTCCAGAAAATCGTCCTTGTGAATGTAATTGACAAAGCGCAGATTGACCAGATTCTTCCATTTGTCCGACGTTCCCAGACGATCAACGATGATGATGTTGTCAATGCCTTCCTGATTGAGTTTCCAGACAAAAGCGCTGCCGATAAATCCGGCGCCTCCCGTAACGATGATCATTTGCGTGGCTCCTTTGTTTTTTTACGATGGTTTTACGTAATACTGAAAATATATGCTGTCAAGACCCATTTATTGAATCCGCGGATATTCATTTCCAATCGTCATCACACGGCAGGGCGTGTCCCCTTTCAGCATAATGAAATTAAGCTGACGTCCCGTAATGCCTCCCGAACCCCGGTGCGAGAAAAATAAATCCTGACGGCACGACGTGCACAAATTCGACAGATCGATATTATCTTCAGGGATGCCGCAATTGATCATCTGTCTGCGGTTGGCTTCCGTTAAATCCACAATCCACTTTTTCTGTTTTTCTGCGGGATACAGAAAAGCTTCATCATCTTCCTGATGACGAAAAGAGTCAGCAGTTTCTTCATCAACTTCAAAGCAACAGGGACCAATGGAAGGTCCGACGGCGACAAGCAGATTCTGCGGATTTGAATTATATCTTTCAAAAAGCAGGCGGATCACCTTGGCGCCGATGCCTGCGGCGGTGCTTTTCCAGCCGGCGTGAACGGCGGCAATAATTTTTTGCACGCGGTCTACAATCATGATCGGCACGCAATCCGCGGTCTTGATGCAGATGGCCAGGTTCTGACGGGTCGTGACAATGGCGTCGTAATTCAGAGCCTTATCCGTTGGCAGATAATCGCCGTAGGGTTTGATAACAAAAACATCGTCACCGTGAACCTGGTTTAAGGTGAGGAAATTATCAAGGGGTATGGCAAAAGCCATCGCCAGACGATTCCAATTTTGTAAGACTTTGCTTTCCAGATCGCCTTCCTTGAAGCTGATGTTCAGCGATGCATAGTCTTCTTCTGATACGCCGCCCATTCTGGTGCAGAAAGCGTGCGTTAAAAAATCGCAACCGCTCAAGAACGAAGATTCATAATATTGGATGGAATGTATTTTATTGAGATGAAACATTTCCCCTCACTTTAAGATTATCTTTCCACGTTTCTTTTTTTGAGTCAACAGACTTTGTGCCGGAACGCAACCGGGAGCACAAATCGGCCATATCATCCGGCATATCGGCGGTGAAGACCACTCGCTCGTTCTTGACGGGATGAATGAACGAAAGCTGCTCTGCGTGCAGTGCCTGCCGGTTAAATTCCTTGAGCTTGGATTTTAGCGCCGGATCGGTAACCGCTTTGATTCGGGAGGCGTTGCCGTAAACACTGTCGCCCACCACCGGATAACCTCGCTCGGACAAATGCACGCGGATCTGATGCGTGCGTCCGGTTTTAATCTCCACATCCAAAAGTGTTACAACGCCAAAACGTTCCCGAACTTTCCAGAGCGTGAGCGCGCCTTTGCCATGGCTGCTTTTGGTGGACATCATTTTTCGATTGACCGGATGCCTGCCGACAGCCGCTATTATTTCTCCGTGGTCGCCTTTGATGTCTCCCCAGACCAATGCCAGATATTTTTTATGAACATCACGCTTTTCAAACTGCGACGAAAGACTTCGATGCGCATCATCGGATTTTGCCGCCACAATCAGGCCGGACGTGTCCTTGTCCAGCCGGTGCACAATGCCCGGCCGCAAAACGCCGCCGATTCCTGATAAATCATGGCAGTGGAAGAGCAGGGCATTGACCAGCGTTTTGTCCGGATTACCCGGCGCCGGATGCACGACCAATCCCGCCGATTTGTTGATGACGATAATCGCTTCGTCTTCGTAAACAATATCTAGGGGCATTTCCTGTGGCACCGCCGTGGCTTCCACCGGCGGCCTTTGGGTCAGGATAATAACGTCGCCTTCTTTGAGTTTTTGACTTACTTTAGGTGTTTTGCCGTTAACCAGCACATCACCTTCTTCAATGGCGTACTTAACCTGCGAACGAGAAAGCGCCGTGTCGCTCTGTGACAGAAAGATATCCAGCCTCTGCCCGATCTGGTTTTCATCAATTGTAAAATTTATTTTTTCCGGTTGCCTGCTCAAATCATTACTCCGGCAATTCTTTCCAATCTGTCATTGCCCAACTTGACGCGTGACCTTTAGGTTATTGGGCAATCCAGTTTTGTTTTTCCTGGATGCCCCCGTATCAAGTACGGGGCAGGCTCATCTCTTTGATGGCATGACAGCATCAGGTGGTCATCTGTTTCAAACCTTCAAGGATAAAGGGGAAGTCATCTTCGGCTACGGTGCGCAGATCGAAAAGGATTTCATCTTTATCCACGCGTGCGATGATGGGCACTTCGAGCTTGCGCAGTTTTTCTTCCATCTTTGTTGCCGGCATTTTCTTGTTTTTGACGGCGACTAAAACGGTGGGAATCTGTTGCGTGGGCAGGGACCCGCCGCCGGCGGCCGCAAAATCATCGCGAAGTGAGAATGTCAGCGAATCGAAATTTTCTGTCTGCAATTTTTCCATTAATTTTTCAGCGCGTTTTTTGACGGCGGCGACAGGTTCGGTCAATGCCTTCAATGCTCTTAATTTTTTCACTGCCTGGGCAGGATTAAGGTAATGCATCAAGGTGGCTTCCAGCGCGGCCAGTGTGAATTTGTCGATGCGCAGGGCGCGGTTCAGGGGGTTCTTTTTGATTTTTGCAATTACGTCCTTTTTGCCGACGATGATTCCGGCCTGCGGGCCGCCCAGTAGTTTATCTCCGCTGAAGGTAACCACGTCAACGCCGGTGGCCAGTCTTTCACGAATCGTCGGTTCATGCTGAAGACCGTATTGATCCAGATCAATCAGGCAGCCGCTTCCCAGATCGTCCATTACCGGAATGCCGCGGCTTTTTCCCAGCGCGACCAGGGAAATAATATCCGCTTCTTCGGTAAAGCCGACAATGCGGAAATTGCTGGTGTGCACTTTCATGATGAGACCGGTATTGTCGTTGATGGCCTTTTCGTAATCGCCAATACGGGTGCGGTTGGTCGTGCCCACTTCGCGAAGTTTAGATGCGCTTTTTTGCATAATTTCCGGAATGCGGAATTCGCCGCCGATTTCAATGAGCTCGCCCCGGGATACGATGGCCTCTTTCCCGTCAGCGAGAGTGTTCAGCACCAGCAAAACAGCAGCAGCATTGTTATTGACAATGAGAGCGTCTTGGGCGCCGGTAAGCGCACACAGCAGCGAACTGACATGATCATAGCGCTGACCGCGTTCACCTTTGTTTAAATCAAACTCCAGATTGGAGTAAGCCTTGCCTACTTCCACGATTCTTACCAGGGCTTCGGGACAAAGCGGCGCGCGGCCGAGATTGGTATGGAGAATCACGCCGGTAGCGTTAACCACGCGGCGCAGGCTATAACGATATAATTCTTTTATAGATTTTTCCACTTCCTTGGCAACGGTTGCTGCATCGGGAGTGGATTCTGCCGACAGTTTTTTCCTGGCGTTGACGATTTTGTCACGCAGTTCCTGCACAACGGTACGGCAGGTTTCCTTGACGATCTCGCGCGGTGCGAGAGAATAAATATCCTGTTTCTCCAGCAGAAGAATAATTTCGTCAATCTTCGGCAGTTGCTTCAACATTTCTTTCCGTTGTTCGTCCATAAAAAATCCTCTTTCTTATTTCATCCAATGTTTACCTGCTTACGGCAGTAATCACGGAAATTGTTTACCGCGATAAAAAACTCTCGCATCATGATGACCCAGAGATAGCGGCCGTAAGGCGTCAAATGTAGATAAGGCGGAAAATAACGATACGCTCTGACGATTTCAAAGGCGGCGATTTCCTTCCACATGGTTTTTAAAAATTTGCCGTCATATTTTTTTTGCATGGCTGTGATATCGAGTTTTGTGCTGAAAAGTTTCATCATGAAATCGTAACTCATCTGATCGTGAAGATCAAACTTGCGTGAGGCCTGCAAAGGAAGTTTACCTTTTTCCAATACATCTATATATCCTTCGATATCGAAAGTATTGGAATAGCAGGTCCCATGCAGATAGCCGATGGCGCCGCTGCCCAGTCCCGCGTACTCTTCAAATTCAACAACGTATTCATCAACCAGTGATTCCTTGCGCGAGAAGCACCATGCCGAGGAAAAATCGTATTTTTTTTCCAGACGCCGGACGATCAATTTATATAATTTTTCTTCACTGCGGAAATCCACGCCGCCAAAGGTGTTTTTCATGATTTCCCGCGTCAGGTCGGAAATCATCAAAGGATAAAAGGTGACCTGATCCATGTTTAATTTAAGGATGGTCGTCAGGTCATCTTCAAGCATCTGGATGGTTTGTCCCGGAAAATTAAAAATCATATCAGCGTTAAGGGTATGAAAAAAGCCCAAGGTGTTTTTCAGCCGTTCGGCAATTTCCTGACCGGAGCCGTATTTTTCATAACGGCCGATCTTTTTGAGCAAATCATCGTTGAAGGTCTGTACGCCCACGGAAAGTCTTTTGACATTGCTTTTTCTCAGGATTTCAATATTGCGTTCTGTTAAATGGTTAGGATTGGTCTCCACAGAGATATCTTTAATCGGAAAAAGTTCCCGCGCCAGTTGAAGGGTTTCGGCCAGTTCATCAATAAGCACGGTTGGTGTGCCACCACCGACATAAATACCTTCAAACACATAGCCTTTTTCGCGATAAATTTTAATTTCGCTGCGCAGAGCCTGAAAATATTTGCGGGTTAAAGGCTCCTGGAAAGTTATCCGGTGAAAGGAGCAGTAGGGACAGAGTTCTTCGCAAAAAGGAATATGAAGATAGAGAAGACGCTGTTTATTGTCCGTGCAGGAGGGCAATTCCGGCGAACTGCCGTCTTCAAATTTTAATGAACGGGCAAATTCCCGTCTTGCAACTTTTGTAACAATTTGATTAATCAATTATAAATCATCCTGAGGATATTTTTTATAAAATCAGATTATTGTGTTGTTTAGCAAAATATATACGATTATTGCAAGCGACAATTATCCCCACATAGCTTCGCACATGGGATAATTCGTCCAACAATCTTCAGTTCACTTTGTTTCTGAAGATTGGGACTCATTACTTGAAATAACGCAGAATCGGTGATAAGGGACGCCAAAACGAATGTTGAGTAAAAAAATGTCTTCAAAAAGAGTTTTAGCGTTATGGAATGATGAGGGACAAAACATCAAGGATATTTCTGTCTTAAGAAAGAAATCCGTTGAGTTGCCCACCCCCCTGAATAAAGAAGGACGGGAAATTATTCAAACTTTGATCGACTCGTTCATGGAAAGGGACGATGCGGTGGGGCTTGCCGCGCCGCAAATCGGCATTAACAAAAGGGTGATCGTTTTCCGTGCCCAAGGCTCTGGAGATGGCCAGAAAAAAATAAGAGATATCAGTGAAATAGAAGTTCTGGTCAATCCGCGGATTACGCAGGAACGGGGCGAAAAAGTGACCGCGTCAGAAGGATGTCTTTCCTGTCCGGATGTTCAGGTTGAGGTCAGCCGCTTTCCGGAAATCAAGGTACGTGCCCTGGATGCCAAGGGAGGTAAAGTCAACAAGAAATATCTGGATTTCATTGCCCGTGTTATTCAGCATGAAATTGATCACCTTGACGGAAAGCTGATTGTTGATTACGGCGACATTTATTATCCCAAGAGCAAACAGCTGTTTTTTGAGAAGCTGTTTAACGAATGATTATCAAAATTTCGTAATTCATCCTTGAAATATGGGCTGAGTTATAGTAATTTTTTTCGCGACAGCAATCATTACAGGTGAAATAAAAATATTTCCCCGCTAAATTATTTTTTCCGGAGAAGGCGGATTCATGCTGAAAATTCCGTGTCCAAAGTGTGACCGGTCTTTTCTGATGAACGATAGGATGAGATAAAGTTGAAAAAGACACCCTTATACGAAAAACACGTTAATCTTAAGGCCAAGATCATAGATTTCGGCGGTTGGGCGATGCCCGTTCAATATACCAATGTCATTGATGAACACAGAACAACCAGAAACGCCGCCGGCCTTTTTGATATCTGTCACATGGGCGAAATTGAAGTTCAAGGGCCGCAGGCGCTTGAGCTTTTACAATCGGTGTTGACCAGAAATCTGGGTGATCAAGCGATCGGACAGGTGAAATTATCCGCGTTGCTCAATGAAGAAGGCGGCGTTATTGATGACTTGACCGTATATAAGATGGATGAAAATGACTATATGCTGGTGACCAACGCCACACCCAAGGACAGAGACTGGGAATGGATTAATCATATTCAACAGGATAAAAAATTTGATTGCCAATTGAAAGATATCAGCGACGAAACAGGCAAACTGGATTTGCAGGGACCCTGTTCGGAAGAAATCCTGCAGAAACTGACAGCGGCTGATTTGAAAAATCTGCGCTTCTATCATTTCTGCAAATCTCAGGTCGCGGGATTTGAGGCCATCATTTCACGAAGTGGTTATACCGGCGAAGACGGATTTGAGATTTACGCACCCGTTAATGTCATCGGTCAAATCTGGGATAAAGTAATGACGGCGGGAGCGGATTACGGTCTGAAACCGTGCGGTCTTGGCGCGCGCGACACTCTGCGTTTGGAATCAGGCATGATGCTCAACGGTCAGGATATGGATGAAACGGTCAGCCCGCTGGAAATTCCCTATGGCTGGATTGTTGACAAGAGTAAGGAATTTGTCGGATCTGCCGCTCTCCATGCAAAACAGAGCACCGGCATCAAGAAAAAGCTGGTCGGATTGGAAATGACCGGACGCGGTATTGCCCGTCACGGATACAAAGTTTTTCATGGCGGAAAAGAAATCGGTGTGGTAACTTCCGGCACTTTTTCGCCTACATTGAACAAGGCAATCGGAATGGCGTTTCTTGATATCGATTATTGCAAACCGGACACTCAAATTGAAGTCGCAATTCGTGATGTCATGGCGGCCGCAAAAGTCGTAAAGCTGCCGTTTTACAAACGAGTAAAATAACACTAAGGAGGGCATTATGTCCAAGCCAAACCCGACAGACAGATATTATTCCCGCGATCATGAATGGCTGATCTACTACAGCGACGGAACAGCATTAATCGGTATAACCGATTACGCACAGGAAATGCTTACGGACATTGTCTTTGTTGACTTACCGGAAATAGGCAGGAAAGTCGTTCCGCACACTACGGTGGCTGTTGTCGAATCAGTCAAATCCGTATCCGATATTTTTTCTCCGGTAACCGGAGAAGTCATCGAGGTGAATTTGGTGCTGGAGGATACTCCGGAATTAATTAATCAGGATGCTTTCGGCGAAGGCTGGATTGTCAGCATGCGTTTATCCAATCCGGATGAACTGAAAATGCTGCTGACTGCTGCTGATTACGAAGAAATGCTCAAAGAGGAAAAATAATTTAAGAAAGAAAAATAATCATGGATTACTGCCCCCACACTCCCGATGACATTGCGCAAATGCAATCCATCATTGGAATTTCCAGCCTTGATGAACTTTTTGCTGATATCCCGGAAAAATTCAGGTTAAAACAAATACCGGAGCTTCCTTGTGCTTTGTCCGAGATGGAGACCTTGTCTTTATTAAGCGGTCTGGCCGGAAAAAATAAACTACCGAAGCTGACCTTGACAGGAGCTGGAGCCTACCATCATTTCATTCCGGCGGTGGTCGGTCATATCATCGGACGGGCGGAATTCTACACAGCCTACACGCCCTATCAGGCTGAAATCAGCCAGGGCATTCTTCAGGCCATTTACGAATATCAAACGATGATTGCTCATTTGACAGGCACAGAAATCGCCAATGCTTCCATGTACGATGGCGCTTCCGCGATGGCTGAAGCCGCCGTGCTTTGCGCGAAAATGTCTAATCGAAAAAAGATTATTGTTGCCCGCTCAGTACATCCTGAATATCGTCAGGTTTTGCAGACGTATTGCTGGGCTAACGGCTATACGGTGGAGGAACTGCCTTATGCGCCGTCCGGACAAATTGATCTGGAATCTCTGCAGCAGAATATGGATGATCAGGTGGCTGCGGTGCTGTTGCAGAGCCCGAATTTTTTCGGCGTTATCGAAGATATCGCGCCTGTGGCCGCTGTTGCACACACCAAAGGAGCCTTGCTGGTTGCCGGTTTTACCGACGGAACTTCGCTGGGGATTCTCAAACCGGCGGGAGCCTCCGGTGCGGATTTTGTCGTGGGGGAAGGTCAGAGTTTCGGCAATCCGCTGAATTACGGAGGGCCTTATCTGGGAATTTTTGCCGCCCGCGAAAAATTTATGCGCCGCATACCCGGCAGACTGGTCGGCGCGACAGTGGATAAAAAAGGACAGCGCGGATTTGTATTGACTTTGCAAACCCGCGAACAGCACATCCGCCGCGAAAAAGCCACTTCCAACATTTGTTCCAATGAAGCGCTCTGCGCTCTGGCGGCGGGAGTTTATCTGGCGGCTTTGGGTAAGAATCTTAAGAAACTTGCCGAACTCAACGTTAATAAGACTCAATATCTAAAAAGCAGACTGCTGGAACTTCCGGGCTGGAAAGAAGTCTTTTCCGCGCCTGTTTATAATGAATTTGTTTTGCGTTGTCCCGATTCCAGAAAGGTCAACGAAATGTTGAAACAAAGTGGAATCATCGGCGGTTATGAACTGCAAAAAGATTATCCCGAACTGGAAAACGCTTTGCTATTCTGTGCCACGGAAATGATATCCAAAGAAGATATCGATCAAGTTGTAGAGATATTGAAGTAGCCTCAGGAGATCATCAATGGAGTTGATATTTGAAATAAGCAAACCGGGGCGTGTCGCCGCGGATATTCCCGCCGGTGATGTGCCCGTCGTCAATATTGAAAACACCATCGGCAGTCAATATCTTCGCGATGAACTTGATTTACCGGAAGTTGCGGAGATTGACTTAGTCCGGCATTACACGAATTTGTCGAGGCGTAACTTCGGCGTCGATTTAGGTTTTTATCCGCTGGGTTCCTGCACGATGAAGTACAATCCCAAAATCAATGAAAATGTTGCTGCTCTTCCCGGATTCACCGGATTGCATCCGTATGCTGATGCAGAATTTGCTCAGGGCAATCTGCAGTTAATTGATGAAATGCAAAAATATCTGTCTGCTGTTTTCGGCATGGCTGAATTCACGCTTCAACCGGCGGCGGGAGCGCACGGCGAACTGACCGGCGTCATGATGATTAAAAAATATTTTGAGAAGAAAGGTCAGAAACGCCATATTATTCTAATACCGGATGCCGCTCACGGCACCAATCCGGCTTCGAGTGCGCTTTGTGGATTTGAAGTCAAAGAACTTAAATCCAACAACGAAGGCGGCGTTGATATCGAACATTTGGAATCTTTGATGACGGAAGATGTCGCGGCGCTGATGCTGACCAATCCCAATACGCTGGGGCTTTTTGAACGCAATATCGAAAAGGTGGCGGCAATTGTTCACGGCAAGGGTGGACTGCTTTACGGCGACGGCGCCAACGCCAACGCTTTTATGGGCAAGACCAGACCGGGCGATCTGGGATTTGATGTCATTCAGCTCAACCTGCATAAAACTTTTTCCACTCCGCACGGCGGTGGTGGACCGGGCAGCGGTCCGGTGGGAGTGTGTGAAGCTCTTGTTGATTTCCTTCCCGTGCCCCGTATTGTTAAAAAGGAGGACAAATATTCCTGGTCGTCAGATTTTCCCGATACCATCGGCCGCGTCCGTTCGTTTTATGGAAATTTTAACGTCATTGTGAAAGCGTACACTTATATCCGCTCCCTGGGCGCCGATGGCTTGAAACATGCCACTGAAATGGCTGTCCTCAACGCAAACTACATCAAGGGAAAACTAAAGCCATATTTTGATTTGCCTTATGACCGGATCTGCATGCACGAATGTGTTTTTTCCGGTAACCGGCAGGTTGCCGAAAACGGCGTGCACACAACGGATATTGCCAAGGCGCTGATTGATTACGGCTATCATCCGCCAACCATTTATTTCCCGATGATTGTGCATGAAGCCATCATGATTGAACCCACCGAGACCGAAAGTAAAGAGACGCTTGATACTTTCTGCCATGCCATGATTGCGATTGCCAAAGAGGCGAAAGAAAATCCTGAGAGTGTGAAAAACGCCCCGGTGACGACGCTGGTGACCCGCCTCGATGAAGTACTGGCAGCACGCAAACCGGATGTCTGCTGGAAAAAATCATAAATGTCATTGCGAAAAGTCCCGACGAGTCGGGCGACGTGGCAATCTGTCTATAAGTGATATTTCAATGAATCCATTAGAGCAGAAATCAAAAATCCTCCGCAAACCTGACTGGTTAAAAGTCCGTCCCCCTTATTCTAATGAATGCCGCAGTATAAAATCGACTCTGGCCGGGCTTCAACTGCACACTGTTTGTCAGGAAGCGGCGTGTCCCAACATGGCTGAATGTTTCGCGAGTGGTACGGCAACATTTTTAATTATGGGAAACATCTGCACACGCGATTGTCTGTACTGTAATGTGGAACATGGCCTACCTGCAGTAATCAATGAAAATGAAATCGATCACCTGATGGATGCCATAAAGAAGATGAAACTGGATTATGTTGTTATTACGTCCGTAACAAGGGATGATTTGCCGGACGGCGGTGCGCAGGTATTTGCTGATTGCATCAGAGAACTGCGGAAAACCGTTCAACAGTGCAGGATCGAAGTGTTGATTCCCGATTTTCAGGGAAATCCGGCGGCGCTGGAAAAAGTTATTGAAGCTAAACCTGACGTAATCAACCACAACATGGAAGTTGTAAAAACGATGTTCGCGCGGTTGCGACCGCAGGGTAATTACGATGTTTCACTGAAACTTCTCAAAAATATAAGTTCGTCTTCTGTTGTTTCCAAGAGCGGTTTTATGATCGGTTTTGGCGAAAGCCGCGAAGATATTCTGCGGTTGATTGATGATCTGGCGTTGGTTGCCTGTGCTCGATTAACCATCGGGCAGTATCAGCAGCCGACGCTGAAACACTGGCCGGTGGCCAAATACTATCACCCTGATGAATTTGCCGGGTTCAAAGAAATCGCTTATCAAAAAGGTTTCCAGTATGTGGAAGCAGGGCCGCTCGTGCGCAGTTCTTATCATGCCGCTCGAGCAACGTAATTGAAATTTAATGATGATGAGGTATATCGATGTCTGAACAATATGATTTAATTGTTATCGGCGGTGGGCCGGGGGGGCTGACGGCGGCGGAATCAGCCGCGAAAAATAAAAAACGCGTTCTCATCATCGAAAAAGAAGGGTGGGGCGGAACGTGCACGCACCGAGGCTGTATCCCGACTAAAGCGCTGCTAACTTGTAGCAAGTATTACGCTGATTTAAAGAAACTCAAAAGAATGGGGATTAACATTGACAATGCGTCTGTTGATTTTTCCGCGATTAAAAAACATCAGCAGCAGATTGTAAAAGTTTCAGCTCTCGGCGCGCAGAAGATGCTCGCCGATGCAGGCGTCGAAATAAAACAGGGAACTGGAGAAATTCTGTCTCCTAACGAAGTGCGGTTTACCGACGCAACCGGGAAAAACGAAATTTATTCCACTCACAATATCATGATTGCCTGGGGGGCTGTGCCGCAGGCGCTGCCGGGAATCAATCTCTCCGAAAGCATTTTAACGTCGGACGGCATTTTGAATTTAAATACACTTCCGTCGAGCATCATCATCGTCGGCGGCAGTGTCATCGGTGTGGAATTTGCGACTTTCTTTGCTGAATTGGG
>CAYZLL010000055.1:0-15021 GCA_964479225.1 uncultured Smithella sp. | reverse complement strand
CACGGACATGCTGGTTAACAGCCAGCCGCTCTACCGACTGAGCTACTGGGGAACAATTTTTTCTGGCGCTTCATAATACAAGAAAAGACAGATGTCAATATCAATTAAATATTTTTTCAGGACACCGTAAAATATTTTCATTCATAAAAAATGTCCAATTGTTTCGGATAGTTTTCATTTATAATATTTTCCATCACAATCCGTATCATTTTCTTGCCTCATAAATCACGATAGGATATAAAAGCCGCAATTCAGAAATAAAACAAGGAATCGGATTTGAAAGCAAAAGGTCAGCAGTTTCTAAAAAAACATGTGCTGGAAGAAAGTTTGTGCACCGGTTGTGGCGCCTGTGTCGGACTGTGTCCCTATCAGGTCATTTATCATGACCGGACGGTGCAACTGCACAACTGTGATCTGGAAGACGGCCGTTGTTACGTTTATTGTCCCCGCACCAAGATCGATCTGGTTACGCTAAGGACGATGCTTTTTAATCCCGTCGATCTGACACCGGAGATCGGCGCGGTGAAGGGTTATTATTTTTCCCGGGCTGTTGATCCGGAATTAAGGGCTGCCGCTCAGCACGGCGGAACGGTAACGGCCCTGATGGAACTGGCGCTGGCTGAAGGTTTGATTGACTCCGCCATTGTCTCGTCCCGTAATTCGGAATTTGAGCAGGAAGGATCGATGATCCGTGATAAAAAAGGTTTGCAGAAAAATGCCAAAAGTAGGTTTACCGTATCGCCAACGGTTGCGGCTTTCCATAAACTGGTCACGCAAGATCAAAAACGTATAGGCGTTGTGGCAACTCCCTGCCAGGCGCTGGCATTGGCCAAGATGAAATCCAATCCGGGTCAGGAAGACTTCGACAAGATCAACCAATTGCAACTGGTTATCGGTTTATACTGCGGCTGGACGCTGTCGATTGAAGCGTACGCGAAAATGTTGTCCGAAAATAATATCCGCAGGGAAGCCGTCAGCGGATTGGATATTCCGTCAGGGAAAAATGTTCTGGAAGTCTATACAAACGATGGTGTGAAGAATATTCCTTTGTCTGAAGTTGAAGCCTGCATCCGCACAGCCTGTCAATATTGTTTGGACAGTACAGCGGAGTATGCCGATGTATCGGTGGGATCCGCGCGATTTTCAGGTGACTGGGAAGAAGTACGCAAATGGAACCAGTTGATTGTCAGAACAGACAAAGGTCAGGAAATGATTGACCTGGCCGCAAAAAAAGGAGTGCTGGAGATTCGGGAGGCACCGGTTGAAAGTTTGAACGAATTAAAACAGGCAGCGATCAGAAAGAAAAAACAAGCGCTGAAAAATATTGTACAGAAATCCGGCTCCATGAAAAATTTACTATACCTGGACGGCAGCGATCCAGTGGTGAGAAAATATTTGGGAGTTAAGGGAAAAAATGAATAAATTGCTGTCCCCGGCCAAATCTGAAGTTTTATTTATGGGTAATGAAGCCATTGCGCGCGGCGCGCTGGAAGCCGGCGTCAGTGTCGTTGCCGGTTATCCCGGCACGCCTTCTTCCGAAGTTATCGAGCGCCTCTCGGAAGTTGCCCGCGACAGAAATCTGTACGTGGAATGGTCAACCAACGAGAAAGTTGCGCTGGAAGTGGCGGCCGCTGCTTCTTTCGCCGGATTGCGTTCGATGTGCGTGATGAAACAAAACGGCGTCAACGTGGCCTCCGATTTCCTTCTGCATCTGGCCTCTTCGGGAACGCGTGGCGGAATCGTGTTGGTTGAGTGCGAAGATCCCGGTGCGCTGTCGAGTGTCAACGAAGGTGAATCAAGGTATTTCGCGCGCATGCTGGAAATACCACTCCTGGAACCGGCCACTTTGCAGGAAGCCAAGGATCTTACCCAATGGGCATTTGAGTTGTCGGAGCAAATCAGAAACGTCGTCATCCTGCGCTCGGTCACGCGCATGTCGCACGCCAGCGGCAATGTAATTTGCGGAAGACTGCCGGTGAAATCCCGAACAGCCCGCTTTATCTTTGACGGGTCGGTCATGGATCCTCTGCGGGGGCCGGTTGTCAGCACGCCCGTGGTTATCAAGCACGGTCTTCAACAGAAAAAATTGCAAACCGCGACGGAGCTTTTTGAAAAAAGTTCGTTTAACGGCTACGAGGGGCCAAAGAAGCCGGAGCTTCTGATCATCACCAGCAGCGCCTGTTTCCTATACAGCCGGGAAGCCATCGCAATGCTCCACCTGCAAAAGCGTGTCGGAATTTTAAAATTAAGCTGCACCTGGCCGCTGCCTCAAAAGCTTTTGAGAAAATATCTCCGCCTGACCCGAAAAATAATGATTGTGGAAGAAGTCCTGCCGTTTCTGGAAGAAAACGTCAAGGTTGCCGCGATGGGCATGATGAAAGGGATCGGCAGTAAAACGTTCTACGGAAAAATGGACAAAACGTTTCCGTCGGTGGGAGAATTGAATCCGGAAATTGTTGCCGCAGCGCTGAGCAAGATCATGAAGGTCAAGTCCAAATCGTTGCCAGCCGATTATGTTCGTGAAATGCAAAAAGTGACAGCGTTCATTCCACCCCGGGAGCAAACTTTCTGCCCCGGCTGTCCGCACCGCGCGTCTTTCTGGAATATCAATACGGCGCTGAAACTCGACGGCCGCGACGGCATTGTCTGCGGCGATATCGGCTGCTATTCCATGGCGGCTCTTTCTCCGGCGGTTGGTTTTCACACCGTACGCACGCTTCATTCCATGGGCTCGGGCACGGGGCTGGCCAGCGGTTTTGCCAAATTGCAGGCTTTTGGTCTTGATAATCCGATCTTGTCGATTTGCGGCGATTCCACCTTTTATCACGCTGTCATTCCGGCGCTGATCAACGCTCAGCACAACAAAGCTGATATTACTTTTATTGTTCTGGATAACGCCGGAACGGCGATGACCGGCTTTCAGCCGCATCCCGGCATTGGTGAGAGCGCCATAGGCGAACCTCTGCCTTCCGTTGATATTGCGAGCATTTGCCAGGCCATCGGAGCAAAAGTTGCCGTAAGCGATCCTTTTGATCTCGAAGCGACCAGCAAAATTCTCACATCTTTTATGGCCGACCGTGGCTCTCTGAAAGTTTTAATCATGAAACAGGCCTGCGCCCTTTCACCGGAAAAGAAGGGCAAAAAACAATACCAGATGAAAGTTAACGAAGCATTGTGCCTTGGTGATGACTGCGGTTGCAACCGTTTGTGCACGCGGATTTTCCGTTGTCCGGCGCTGACGTGGGACCGGAAAAAGAAAAAAGCCGTGATTGACGAAGTCATCTGTGCGGGCTGCGGCGTCTGCTATTCCATCTGTTCGCAAAACGCGATTACCAGAACGGAGGCTGATGTATGAAAAAGTCTCTAACGAAAGATCCCACAAACATCATCATCACCGGTGTCGGCGGGCAGGGGAACGTCATGGCCTCCAGAGTGCTCGCCGGAATGCTGGTGAACGCGGGCTTCATCGTCACCATCGGTGAAACATTCGGCATGTCCCAGCGCGGCGGTTCCGTAATGAGCCATTTGCGCGTGTCGTCAACGTCGGTTTTAAGTCCGCAGATTCCGCAGGGCAGCGCAGATATTGTCATTGCGCTGGAGCCGGTGGAAGCGCTGAGAGTGCTCACTAAATACGGTAATCCCGCTGTCGCGGTGCTGACCAATTCACGCATGGTTTATCCCATGGGAGTCATCACCGGCGAATTTAACTATCCAACTTTGGATGAAGTAAAATCCATGTTTCAAAAAATCTCCGCAAAAAACTGGATCATCGATGCCACATCTGTGGCCGTGGAATTGGGGAATCCCGTGCTCAGCAACATCGTTATGATCGGAGCGCTCGCGGGAACTTCATTGCTGCCTATTGACCGCCGCGCCTTTGAACAGGAAATTTCGAAAAGCATTCCCGCCAGTAAACGCGAAGTAAATCTAAAAGCTTTCAACGCCGGCGCAAAAATGATTTAATCTTACTCCAACAGTGTTTACGTCTTCAGGAATAGTCGCCATCCCGCATACAACGATTCGGGAAGCAAGTCCAAAGCGCCGGACGCTTCGGCAACCGGTGTAAATCCGCAGGCATCGCAATTTATTTCGCCCCGGCTCTTCACATAACAACCTTTGGTAATGGTTCCATCCGGATCAACATTGATCAGGATGTCATCATGGCACGTCCAGTGATTGTAAGCCATTGCCCTGAGCCGGCCCTCTGAATTCAAAATGGGCAATCCCGATTTTTTTAATGCCAGCAATTTTTCAATGGCGGAACGGCGTTCTTCCGGAGAAAGCGCCAGGTCTTCTTCTCCCTGATTGTAGGGATAGAAAAACTGAACCGTCATGCCTTTGATGGTGAGCGTTTCCCGGACCAGCTTTGCCAGGGATTCCACATCCTGCCAATTGCGGCGATTCAGTGTGCAGTGAATAAAAACCCGGGGATGCTCCGTATTTTTAATATTTGACCAGATCCGGTCAAAAGAGTCGCTTCTCAATTCATCATGCGTTTCCTTCAGGCCGTCGAGGCTGACCCACAGCGTATGGCACGGAACATCCAGGGGCAGTGTGCCGTTTGTGGTGACCGCCACGCGCATAAAAAGTTTTCTGGCGTACAGGACAAGATCATGAAAACGATAGGGTCCGTCGCGCCACAGCAGCGGTTCGCCGCCTTCAAAAACAATGATGCGGGTACCGGCCCGGCGCAGGCTATTCATTGCTTCAATGGCCTTGTGCCAGGACAGGGATGATTCAGTATCGTCGGAACGCAGATGAAACGGGCAGGCACGGCAAGTCAGGTTGCATTGATAAGTCACTTTAAAACTGGCCAGCAGGGGAATTTTACGGTTTAATATTTTTCGTTGCAGGAAGAACCATGACAGATCAAGCGGCCAGGATAAACTTGCAGGGTGTAAATTCTTTTTATCTTTCATCGGGAAAATGTCTCTTTTGTTGAAACTATAGGAACAAAAGGAATGCCTGTCAATATTACAAAAAATAATAAACACCCTGGCAATTGGTTAAAGTCTAATTTTCTCTAATAAAATCAAAAACTAAAACTTTTTACGAATCGTTGATTTGGTTGCGAAAAATTACAAGTAATTTGATGTAAGTATTCATTGACATAACCCGATGAGACCTTATATTATCCCCAACGTAAAATAATCCAGAGGTGAAAAGATGAAGGATATTTATTCGGCAATAAAAGTTTCTGAAAATGTTTACTGGGTTGGCGCGATTGACTGGACCATTCGGGATTTTCACGGTTATACAACGCCGCACGGCAGTACGTATAACGCTTATCTGATCATGGCGGAGGACATTACCTTAATTGATACCGTCAAGAAGCCATTTCTGGATGAAATGATCTCCCGCATAAAATCCGTCGTCGATCCTTCCAAAATAAAATATATCATTTCCAACCATTCTGAAATGGATCACTCCGGATGTCTGCCGGAGGTGATTGATTTGATCAAGCCGGAGAAGGTCTTCGCCTCGGCGGTCGGTGTAAAAACCCTGCAGGAGTTGCTCCATCACCGGAACGAAATCCTTCCTGTCAAAGATGGCGAAGTGTTGAGTCTTGGCAATATGGATTTGACGTTTATGGAAACGCGCATGATTCACTGGCCCGACAGCATGTTTACTTACCTGGCCGCAGATGAACTTTTGTTTTCTCAGGACGCTTTCGGCATGCATCTGGCGACACAAGAGCGTTTTGCTGATGAAATTCCGGCCGCAACACTGGAATACGAAGGTGCAACCTATTACGCCAATATCGTCCTGCCTTATTCTCCCGTTGTTTTAAAAGCCCTGCAGAAAGTGGCTTCAGCGGGATTAAAAATCAAAGTCATCGCTCCCGATCACGGACCCGTGTGGCGCAAGGATATCGGCTGGATTATCGATCTCTATCAAAAATGGGCAACACAAAAACCCACAGCCAAAGCGGTTGTGGTTTACGCGACGATGTGGCATTCCACCGAAAAAATGGCCAGAGCCATTAGTGAAGCTTTGTCACAGTCGGGTGTTAAGGTAAAACTCTTATCGATGAACGAAACTCACCGCAGCGAGGTTGTTTATGAAGTGCTGGATGCCGGAGCGCTGATTGTCGGATCGCCGACGCTCAACAACAATATTCTGCCGCAGATGGCGGATGTCATGACTTACCTGAAGGGCCTGAAACCCGCCAACAAGATAGGCGCCGCTTTCGGTTCTTTCGGTTGGAGCGGAGAATCGGTCAAAAATCTGGAAGCGATGCTCAATGAAATGAAAGTTGATCTTGTTGCAGAATCCATTGCGGTAAAAAACGCTCCCGACGATGATGTATTGGAAAAATGTCACAACCTGGGGAAAAAAGTAGCTGAAGAACTGCTCAAAAGAATATAAAAAAACAGAAAGGAGATGAAAAAGATGAAAAAATACGTATGTGGCGTCTGTGGTTATGTTTATGATCCTGCCGAAGGCGATTCCGAAGGCAATGTTCCGGCGGGAACGCCGTTTGAAAAATTACCCGATGACTGGTCATGTCCTGTCTGCGGCGCGGCCAAAGACGAATTCGCGCCGGAATAAAACATAAGGAAGTCTCAATGGATAAGATAAAGGATGCGTTGAATCAGGCGTATGTGGGTGAAGCCAAGGCGGCTCTGAGGTTGAGGGTTTACGCGCAAAAGGCGGAAGATGAAGGCTATCAACAAATGGCGAAACTTTTCCGAGTGATTGCTTTTTCCGAAGAAATTCATGGTGCGAGAGCTTTGAAAGTTCTCCGGGAAATCAAAAGCACGGAAGAAAATCTGGCCGCCAGTTTCCAATCGGAAAAACAGGTTGCTGAAATCGCTTACGATCAGTTTGTGAAACTGGCCGAAGCAGAAGGTAACAAGGAGGCGGTTTTACATTTCAGCCAGAGCAAGGATGTCGAAGAAACCCATGCCAATCTCTACAAACAGGCCATGAATCATTTTATGGAAGAACGGGAAACGAATTATTATGTCTGCAAGCTTTGCGGCTATGTAGCGGATGGCGTTTTGCCGGAAGAATGTCCGGTCTGCGGGGCCAAGGCAAAAATGTTTGTGGCTTTTGATAAATAAAAATCATTTCCGGTCAGCCGTTTTATGGAGCATGGGTAAAGCTTCCAAGGAAGAAAATGCGCTTTTTGTCCAAAATAACAGGGGCATTATTGTTTTTGTGCCTTCTATTGCCTGCTCATGTTGTTGGTAAAGAAAAGCCACTCTGGGAAATCGGTATCGGTGTGGGTGTTCTCCAGATGCCTGATTATCGGGGGGCTAGTGAAGGGAAAGCATATTTTCTTCCATTTCCCTACGCAGTTTATCGCGGTGATTTCTTAAAAGTCGATGAGCAGCGTATTTCCGGGCAGATTTTTAAAACAGACCGGGTCGTGCTGGATTTCAGCGGCTTCGGCTCTGTGCCGGTGGACAGCGATGATAATGCCGCCCGCAAGGGCATGCCGGATCTGGATCCAACTTTTGAAGTAGGACCGGCTTTAAAAATCAAACTGTTGAATGATGCAGAATATAAAATCAAGATGGATATCACGCTGCCCGTGCGTGCTTTTTTTTCTACTGATTTTTCCCACGTGCGTCACGAGGGCTGGGTATTTAGTCCCCGGTTGAACTTCATGAAAAACGATCTGATTCCCGATACCGGTTTGAATCTGGGCGTATCCGTCGGACCGATGTTTGCCGACAGCAGTTATCACGATTACTACTACAGCGTGAAACCCAAATACGCAAATGTAGAGCGTCCGGCCTATTCGGCGGATGGCGGCTACAGCGGTTCAACCTTGACGATCGGCTTGAGCAAGTCCTACAAGCAATTTATTTTCAATGCTTTTATCAGCGCAGATTTTCTGCAGGGCGCATCTTTTGAAGACAGTTCGCTGGTGAAAAAAGAAACTTCCATGATGAGCGGGCTTGGTGTTTCGTGGATTTTACTCCAGTCAAAAAAAATGGTGAATGTGGAAAAGTAAAAATAGAGAGATTATTTTCTGATACGGAGGTGATTTTATGATCATGATCATTACGCGCTGGTTGATCATTACGGTGGCGATTTTGCTGGCAGCGAAATTTGTGCCGGGCATCCATGTTGATAAGCTTTCAGCAGCGGTGATTGCCGCAGGCGTTTTGGGTCTGATCAATGTCTTTATCCGGCCGATTTTTGTTGTTCTGACTTTGCCTCTGAGTATCCTGACGCTCGGATTGTTTTATTTCTGCATTAATGCCCTGATGCTGAAGCTGGCCGCTTATTTTGTTTCAGGCTTTGAAGTAAAAAGTTTTTTCGCGGCCTTTTTCGGCTCGCTGATTATCAGTCTGGTCAGCTGGCTGGCCAATTCCTTCATCTCCTCCCATAAAATCGTGAGACCGGATGATCCCGATTACATTGACTTAAAAAAAGGGGATGACGGCAGATGGCGGTAGTAACAACACTTGATTTGACTCCGGCGATGAAGCAGTACGTGAAAATCAAGGAAGATCATCCCGATTGTATTTTGCTGTACAGGATGGGCGATTTTTATGAGATGTTTTTTGAGGATGCCGTGACCGCCGCGCCTGTTCTGGAAATCACCCTCACCTCCCGCAACAAAGGCAAGGAAGACAGTGTGCCGCTTTGCGGTTTCCCTTATCACGCGGCTTCCGCCTACATTACAAAGCTGGTGGAAAAGGGTTTCAAGGTGGCCATCTGTGAACAGGTCGAAGATCCGAAAAAAGCCAAGGGCATCGTCAAACGGGAAGTGATCAGGGTGATCACGCCCGGCCTGGTTGTGGATGAAGAAAATCTGGCCGCGGGAGAAAACAATTATCTGGCCTGCCTCTGTGCCGGCAAAAACACGTTGGGTCTGGCATTCCTGGATATTTCCACCGGAGAATTTCAGATCAGCGAGTTCAACGATCGCGGATTTTTTTTCACAGCGATTGCGGGGATTGATTTTAAGGAATTGCTGCTGCCCCCTGATTTTCCGGATAAGATTTTGCTCAAAACGTTGGAGATGCAAATGCCGGAACTCCGGACCAACACGCTGGATGACCAGTATTTTCAAACGGCAAACGCTGAAGCGATCCTTGATCAAAATTTTTCCGCCGAAGCTCTGACGAATTCCAGAATCAAAGAATTTCCGTCTCTGTTGAAGGCGGCCGGCGCCATTTTAAACTACGTCAACCAGACGCAGAAAATCAATCCCCGGCATGTCAACGAAATTAAGTGGTATTCGACGGACAATCATCTCCTGCTTGACGATACTGCGCGCCGCAATCTGGAAATCTTTGCGACCATTCAGGGGAGCTCCCGGGCCGGCTCTCTCTTTTCCCTTTTTCAGGAAACGCTGACGCCGATGGGAACACGACGCCTGCGCTGGTGGATGAATTACCCCCTGGTTGATGTGGAAAAAATTAAAGCCAGGTTGGCCGCCGTTGCCGAATTAAAAAATGATCACATCCTGCGGGCGAATCTGCGCAAAATTCTTGCCCGTATTTATGATCTGGAAAGGCTTGCCGGCCGGGTCTCGCTGAGGGTGGCCAATCCCCGTGATCTGGTCGCGCTAAAAATTTCTCTTCTGGCGATACCGGAAATAAAAGCCATGCTGGCCGATTGTACAGCGCCGGCGGTTGCTTCCATCCGCTCCCGCTTGATGGAGATGTCCGCCGTTGTGGAATTGATCGGGCGGGCTCTCATCGAAGATCCGCCGCCAAAGATTCAGGATGGCGGTTTTATGGCCATCGGCTATGATGAAGAGCTGGATAAACTGCGCTTCATCAGTCGTGACGGGAAGCAATGGATCGCCTCGCTGGAAGCGGAAGAAAGAAAGAAAACAGGGATCCATTCGCTGAAAATCGGTTTCAACAGCGTTTTCGGCTATTACATTGAAGTCACCAAGGCCAACGCCGCACAGGTTCCCGATTCGTACATCCGCAAACAGACGCTGGTCAACGCGGAACGGTATATTAACCAGGAGCTGAAGGAATTCGAGCAGACCGTATTAAACGCAGAAGAAAAAATCAGAGCGAGGGAGCAGGAGCTTTTCCTTACCCTACGGGAAAGTCTTGATCAGTATATTACGGATATTCAAAACAATGCGGGTCTGATTGCCGAGCTGGATGCCCTGACGGCCCTGGCGGAAGTTGCCGAAAAATATCATTTTACGTGTCCGGAAATTGATGACGGGGACACCATCGACATCAGGGACGGACGCCATCCCGTTGTGGAAACCGCTCTGAAAAATGAGGGTTTTGTGCCGAACGATTGTCTGCTGGATTTGCAGGACAACAAGCTGCTGGTGATCACCGGGCCGAATATGGCGGGCAAATCCACTTACATCAGGCAGGTGGCTTTAATTGTTTTAATGGCCCAAATGGGCAGTTTCGTGCCGGCAGCCCGCGCGAAGATCGGTGTGGTTGACAAAATATTCACCCGTGTTGGAGCGTCGGACAGCCTGATTAAAGGACAAAGCACCTTTATGGTCGAGATGACGGAAACGGCGGACATCCTGAAGAATGCGACGTCGCGCAGCCTGGTCATCATTGACGAAGTGGGCAGAGGCACATCCACCTTTGACGGCTTGAGCATTGCCTGGGCGATTGCCGAATACATTCATGATTTTCAGGGGAGAGGCATCCGGACACTCTTTGCAACCCATTATCATCAACTCATTGATCTGGTCGTTACGAAAAACGGCGCGAAAAATTATAATATTGCGATTAAGGAATGGGGAGAAAAGATTATTTTTCTGCATAAGATCGTGGAAGGGGGCACCAGCCGCAGTTACGGAATTGAAGTGGCGCGCATTGCCGGCGTGCCGAAAGAAGTGATCACCCGCGCCAGGGAAATCCTGCGCAATCTGGAAAAGGGAGAGTTTGATGAAATCGGCATGCCCCGTATTGCGCGGGGGACCCGTGAAGCAAAAAATACCAGTCCTCAGTTAAGTCTCTTTACAAGGCGGGAAAGTTCCATGGCCCGTGAAAATAAAGAACAGGAAATTATCAACGAGCTCAAAAGCATTGATATTCAATCCATGTCGCCGTTGGAAGCCCTCAACACATTAAGTGAACTTCAAAACAAGATTCCGGAATAGATCATCGCTGATCATGAAAATGGCAAGCGGGAGATATTGCTATCTCCCGCTTTGAAGGGGGGTAAAGCTCAAGAGAAGGACCTTAGAAGCACATTCCCGGGCCGGATTCACCGCCGCATCGTTTCCCTCCGCGGGGGCCAAATCCTGGTTTTTTATCCCAGCCCAGGGCTGCCAGTTTTTCTTTTTGTTCTGCCGTCAGCAGTTTGTTGATTTCCAGACGAAACTCGGTTCTTTTGTCTTCCAGTTGGTCGCGCAGCAACCGGACTTCTTTTTGTTTGGCGTTTATTGTTTCCTTGGCCGGATTAACCTGCAACCACAGCTTTCTTAATTCCGCGGACTTGTCGAACATTTTCTCCCGGATCGGTTTGACCTCGTTTTTATGTGTCAACTGCAGCGCGTCAAATTTCGTTTTTTGTTCGTCTGTGAGATTCAATTTCTTAAACAGATATTTACCGCAATTTCCACCGCATCCTTCTTGATCAAAATTTTTCCATCCGGGGCAATCTCCTCTGCCTCCGTGATGACCCATAGCAAAAGCAGGTACAGTTAAAATCAGGGCGATTATGACAGCCGACAATGTTACGAATAAGTTTTTCATGGTGAATCTCCTTTTAAATTTCCTATGACGTACTTTCAGCAAATGGTGTGCCATAATATGATTTCTTTTGTAAAGTATTGAAATAAAGGGGTATATAAATATATTTTTAAAATATGGGTTGAATAAGCAGGCATGCATGGATACTATATATCCAACCATAAGTATCCACTTGGATAATATGTATCCAGGGAATGGACAGTTTTATTGCCATGAATAAAGAAAAGAAAAAAATACGTTTTGACCTTTCATTCTGGGTGACGGTCAGCGCGATTGCCGTGCTGGGTGTTATTTTGTTGATGATGGCTCTGGCGCAGTTTCAATGGCAAAAGGAAAAGGCCGTTGCCATGTTGCTGGAAAAAGGGGCTACGCTCATCAACTCTTTTGAAGCGGGACTGCCTAACACGGCAGATGAACAAAACAGAACATTTCATCTGCGGAAGTTACTGATGGCCACGGCGCAGCAGCCGGATATAGACTATCTTATCATCACGGACCAGCAGGGCAATGTCATCGCGGACAGTGATCCTTCCATGGTTGAACAGAAATACGGTCTGGATCTGGATTTGATGCGTCTTAAGTCCCGCCGGGAGATTTTGTGGCGTCAGACGGCAAATCCGGAGGGCGCCGATACCTTTGAAGTATATCGCGCCTTTTTCCCTTCCAATTCGGGTGAACTTAAAAATCAGGAGGAGTTCAACCAGCGGCAGGATGCCTTCATCATTTTCGTCGGCTATAATATGGATAAAATCGAAAAAGCCGCTGCCCTGGATAAGCGCAATGCAATCCTTTTAATCCTTGTTCTCCTGCTGATCGGTTCTTCAGCCATCGTTTCTCTTTATCTGGTTTGGGACTATCGTTTGACCCGCACCTCTCTTGCCCGTATGAAGGTTTTTTCAGAAACGCTCGTCAGGAACATGCCTATCGGACTGATTGCTTTGGATCATCATGATCAAATGATTCGCTGCAACGAGAAAGCCGGGGATATCTTGAAAATTATTTATCCCGGTTCGTCGGGCCTGGAAAGAGTGGCCGTTTTACCTGAGCCATTGAAAGATCTGCTCAAGGAATTGCCTCAAAGGGGTGGTCTTGTGGAACGGGAGATTGAAGTCACCGTACCGCAAACGGGACAGCGCATCCTGGAGGCGGTTGCCGCCGGTTTGGTTGATGATGACGAATCCACAGGCAGAATTCTGCTGATTCGTGACGTTACACAGATCCGTCAGATGGAGCAGGAAGTCGCCCGGAGCCGTCATCTGTCTTCCATCAGTTCACTGGCTGCGGGGGTGGCGCATGAGATAAGAAATCCTCTCAGTTCCATCAAGGGGTTTGCCGTCTATCTGAAGGAAAGATTGTCGGCGGACGGCGAAGATAAAAAAACGGCGGATATCATCATTGCAGAAGTGGAAAGATTGAACCGTGTCATTACGCAGTTGATTGAATTTGCGCGTCCTCTGGAATTGAAAAAGGAAAGGACGCATCTTGCGGATTTAATCGGTCACGCGATGAAACTCGTAGAAGCGGAGGCGCAGAAAAATAATATTACGATGAGTCTGAAAACACCGGGTGATATTCCTCCAGCGGTAGCTGATCCCGACAAAGTCAAACAGGTTTTACTCAATATCCTGCTCAATGCCGTGGCGGCGATGAAAAACGGGGGTAGAGTGGAAATAACGTTAAAGCAAGAAAAAGACAATGTTCTTATCGAAGTGATAGATAACGGTGCGGGAATAGCCACAGCGGATTTACCGCGCATCTATGATCCCTATTTCACGTCCAAACCGGCGGGTACCGGTCTGGGATTGGCGGTAGTGCAGAAAATCATGGAAGCGCACGGTGGCCGCATATATGTGGAAAGCAAAGAAGGTCGGGGAACAACCGTATCTTTAATTTTTCCGATATCGAATGAATGAAGAAGGTGCAACAATGAAAACAGAACAAACGATACTGGTTGTGGATGATGATGACGCTCACCGGCTGATGCTCAAAAAACTGATTGGTGGCTGGGGTTACGCAATATCCGGGGTCGATGATGGTGCGGCCGCGATTGCAGAGGTCCGTCAAAAGTCCTTTGATCTGATTTTGATGGATATTCGAATGCTTAACGTGTCCGGTATCGAGGCCCTGGAGCAGATCAGGATGATCAATCCGGCTGTCCCGGTGATTATTATGACAGCGTATGCTTCCGTGGAAACGGCGGTCAGCGCCCTGAAAAAAGGCGCTTACGATTATCTGACCAAGCCGCTGGATTTTGATGAACTTAAAATTTCCATTGAGCGCGCCACGGAACATAACCGTCTGAAAATGGAGAATGAAAATCTGAAAATCAGGCTGGAGCAGCAGTTTGACCGGCAGCACATAATCGGCCAAAGCCTCCCCATGAGCAGGCTTCTGCAAACGGTTGCGCAGGTGGCTCCCACAGAAGCCACCGTGTTGATTTCCGGAGAATCGGGCACCGGCAAGGAGATGATTGCCAACGCCATTCACTACAACAGCCCGCGCAAGCAGGCATCTTTTGTCAAAATCAATTGTGCCGCTCTTACGGAAACGCTCCTGGAATCGGAGCTTTTCGGTCATGAAAAAGGCGCCTTTACGGGTGCGGAACGCAGGCGCGAAGGAAAATTTGTTCAGGCCCATGGTGGCACGCTGTTTCTGGATGAAGTCAGCGAGATGTCCAGAGCGATGCAGGTCAAACTATTGCGTGTTTTACAGGAAAGAGAAGTGACCCGCGTGGGCGGATCGGAAATGCTGAAGATTGACGTGCGTCTGATTGCCGCTTCCAATAAGGACTTGAAAAATGAAATTCAAAAAGGAAATTTCCGGGAGGATTTGTTTTACCGGCTGAATGTCGTTTCTTTGAATGTGCCGCCGCTGCGTGAAAGAAAGGAAGATATTCCTTTAATGGCCCAGCATTTTCTGGAAGTTTTTGCCGGACGCAACAACCGGGTGATCAAGGGCTTCACACCGCGGGCCCTGGATAAGATTATGGCTTATAGCTGGCCAGGCAACATCCGGGAGTTGATGAATGCCGTGGAAAGAGCGGTCATTCTGACCAGGGCTGATGTTCTGGATGAGGAGGCAATCGCTCTGATCATGGAAGATCATGGCGGTCAAAAAGACTCAACAGATCGCGACCAATCTTTACCGAATTTGTCTTTGGAGGATGTTGAGAAAAAAAGCATTCTGGAAACGTTGAAGAATTGCAGCGATAATAAAAGCGAAGCGGCGCGCCGCTTGGGCATAACCAGAAAAACACTGCGCTTCAAATTACAGAAATATCAGAAAGAGCAATGACAGGGATAACGCTGATTTTTTTCATGTTCGACGCAAGGGGGTGGATTGATTATGTCCCGCCGGTCGTTTT
>CAYZLL010000054.1:0-15150 GCA_964479225.1 uncultured Smithella sp. | reverse complement strand
TTCGATTGGTAATCCTCAAATTCAACAACTCCAAAAAACCGTGGAATAGTAGGTAGAATCGTTTTACAACACTATCAGGATAAGCTTTTGATTATTGCTGCATATCCGTCATTGACAGTGGTCGTCTGCATGTGAAATAAAGCACGCAGCCCCATGACGGAGAAAAGCTTTGAGCCGCAACCCACAAATTATTCGGCAAATCAAGAAACGCCTCGACCAGATCATGGTGGCGGATTACCCCCTTCTTATTCGTGATATCAGCGACATCGAACAGAATATCATACCAGACAAAAAAACTTTCTTTAAAACACTGAGCCGGATCAAACGACGATTTGACACCTCGCATCAGCGTTATCAGCATCGTCTGCAAAATATACCCAATGTCACCTTTCCGCGGGAATTGCCCATATCGGTAAAACGGAAAGAGATTATTGAAAGCGTTAAAAACAATCAGGTCACGATTATCACCGGCGAAACCGGATCGGGGAAAACAACGCAGATCCCCAAAATGTGCCTTGCCGCAGGTCTAGGCCTTCGGGGCATGATCGGCCTGACCCAGCCCCGGCGCATCGCGGCGGTCAGCATCGCCCAGCGCATTTCCTCGGAACTGGGCGAGGAGTGCGGCCAATCCGTCGGCTATAAAATCCGTTTTGAAGAAAAAAGCTCCGCCGAACCGCTGATTAAAGTCATGACCGATGGAATCCTGCTGGCGGAAACGGTGAAAGACCGGGATTTGCTGGCCTACGATACCATCATTGTCGATGAAGCCCACGAACGCAGTCTGAACATCGATTTTATTCTGGGGTATCTGCGCACGCTTCTTGCGAGGAGAATGGATTTAAAGATAATCATCACCTCGGCGACGATTGATACGGAAAAATTTTCCGAAGCTTTTGATAACGCGCCGGTTATCAAAGTCTCCGGCCGGATGTATCCGGTGGAGGTGCGTTACCGGCCGGTTGATCCGGAAAAAGAAGAAAAAGGCGAAACAACGTATGTTGATGAGGCTGTGGCCTGTGTGGAGGCCCTGCAGCGCGAACGCCGTTACGAAGATATTTTGATTTTTATGCCGACCGAGCAGGACATTCGCGAAACCTGCGGACTGCTGGCCAAAAAATGTTCAGGCCTGGCTTTGCCTTTATATGCTAGACTTTCTGGTTCTCAGCAAAGATTGATCTTTGCTCCTGCGGACCAGCAGAAAATCATTGTAGCCACTAATATCGCGGAAACGTCGCTGACGATTCCCGGCATCAAATATGTGATTGACGCCGGATTGGCGCGCATCTTGGAATACAATCCTCGCAGCCAGACGACCGGCCTGCCGATCAAACCAATATCCTCAAGCAGCGCCGAGCAGAGAAAAGGGCGCTGCGGCCGTGTGCAAAACGGCATCTGCATCCGGCTCTATTCACAGGAGGAGTTTTCCCAAAAGACGCTTTACACGCCGCCGGAGATCATGCGCTCCAATCTGGCCGGCGTCATTTTGCGGATGCTGGAGCTTAATCTCGGCGCGGTCACGTCCTTTCCTTTTATCGACAAGCCCCAACCCAAAAATATCCGTGACGGCCTTGACATCCTGCGCGATCTGGGAGCCCTGATCAAAGATGACAACGCCGAAGAAACAAACCTTTACAAACTGACGGACACCGGCTGGAAGATGGCCGAGTTCCCGCTTGATCCCCGGGCTTCCCGCATGCTGATTGAAGCGCAGAAGGAAAACTGCGTCAACGAAATTTCCGTCATTGCCGCGGCTCTCTCGATTCAGGACCCGCGCGAACGACCTTACGAAAAAGCCGATGAAGCATCCAAAGCTCATGCCCAATTCGCCCATCCGGAATCGGACTTTTTAACGTATCTCAATATCTGGAACCGTTATCATGGTTCTTTGGAGAATCTGACGTCGCAGAGCAAACAAAGAAAATTCTGCCGTGATCATTTTCTATCCTACAAGAGAATGATCGAATGGCGGGACATCTACCATCAAATTCTGGACATCATTGATGGGAAAAGCAAAACAAAAAGCAGAAAACATCACAAGATTGAAATCAATCAGGACATCGCCGACCGGATTCACCGCTGCATCTTGAGCGGTTATCTTTCCAACATCGCCCGGAAGAAAGAGAAGAACTTCTACACCGCCGCCAAGAGCAGGGAGGTGATGATATTCCCCGGCTCCGGCCTGTTCAATCGTGCCGGGCAGTGGATTGTAGCGGGGGAAATCAGCATGACTTCGCGGGTCTTTGCCCGCAATGTTGCCAATATCAAGAGCGAATGGCTGGAAAAAATTGGCGGTGACAACTGCCGCTACACGTATGCCGCCGCTCACTGGGAGAAAAACCGCGGACAGGTTGTCGCCCTGGAAAAGGTGACCCTTTTCGGTTTGACGATTGTGGAAAGCCGTCCTGTCGCTTACGAGCGAATCAATGCCGACGAAGCCAAATCGATATTCATCCGCGAAGCACTCGTTACCGGAGAGGTTGCCCGCCGGATTCCCTTTCTCGAACATAATCTGCCTTTATACGAGCACGTCAAGACAATGGAAGAAAAGCTGCGTCGCCGCGGCATTGTCGCCGATGAGGAAACCATTGCCAATCTTTACGAACAGAGGCTGCCGGTACTTTCCGATATCCGGTCTTTACTGAGTCTCATCAGAGAAAAAGGCAGCGATGAATTTCTGCGTTTCCGGGAGGAGGATTTGATTGTCCACGAACCGGATGAGGAAGAAATTTCTCAATATCCCGATCAAATTAAAATCGGAGATGCCGCTTTCAACTGCCGGTATAATTTTGAACCGGGCAAAAAGGATGATGGCGTTACCGTTAAGGTTCCGCTGGGATTTATCTCTAAAGCCGCGACAGAAAACATCGACCGCCATCTGCCTTCGTTATTAAAGGAAAAGGCCGTTCACCTGTTGAAGTCGCTGCCCAAATCAATTCGCCTGAAGTTGCCGCCGCCCGCAAAAATTGTTGAGCTTGTGCTGGAAGGCAAATCGAATTTGAACAAGCCTTTGCCTCAGGCCCTCAGCCAGTTGCTGCTCGATCAATACAAAGTGAAGGTTTCCAGGGATGATTGGGCAACGGAAAAACTGCCGGACTACTTGAATGTCCGCTACAGCGTCATTGATGAAAAAGGAAATGAAATTAAAGAAAGCAGGGACATTAATCGGCTGCAAAAAGAACTGGCCGATACGGTCAACACGTCGGCGATGGATAAAATCAGAGCTGATTGGCAAAAAGAGGGAATTACCGGCTGGGATTTCGGGGAATTGCCGCAGCAGATTCCTCTTCGGGGAACTCACGGTTTGATCGGTTATGCGTATCCGGCGCTGACTGTTATCGACGGCTCGGTTAATCTCCGGCTTTTTTCCGACGAGAAACAAAGCGCCTTCCACCATCCGCGGGGTGTTGCGGCTCTTTATGAAATTCATTTTGCCGATTTACTCAAACAGCTCAAAAAAAATGTCACCCTGCCGCCCTCGCTTAAGGCTATGGCTGCCAACATCGGTACCCCCAGGCAGTTCGAACAGTCCATCATCAACCGCGTAAAAAAGGACTTGTTTATAAAGTCATGGCGTAACCACGAAGAGTTTCTTCATTACGCCAATTCCATCAAGCTGAAGATTCTGCCTTACGGCCAACAGGTTCTTACAGCAATCGAACCGGTATTGAAAGCCTTTGACGATGTTTTCACCTGTGTGCAAAAACTCAAAAAGAAAAACACGGGCAATAATCCCGTCCTGAAACTGCTCAATGATATTCAGACAGAAATGCGTATGCTTGTTCCCGTTGATTTTCCCGAGCTTTATACCTTTGACCAGATGAAGGAACTGCCGCGGTACTGCCGGGCGCTTGCTTTGCGCGCCGAGCGGGGAAGCCTTAACCTGGCAGCAGCCGAAAAGAAATTGCAGGAAGTTATGATTTATTCCCGGCAACTGCACGAAATGATTATGCTGGCGGAAATTAATTCCGGGACGCAGAGAATCAGAATCCGGGAAATCAACCAGTTTATGGAGGACGTGACATTGGGATGTCCGGAAGAAAAGAAAGTGCTGATTGAAGAATTCTTCTGGATGATTGAAGAATATAAAATATCGCTGTTCGCGCAGGAACTCAAGACTCCCTATCCCGTCTCACCAAAAAAACTGAATCAGCTAATAGAAGAAATCGAAAAACTTTAACGACACGTTGAACAACAGCTTAGCGTTTGGTTTGCTTGCTTTTGATAGAGCAGCAAAATTTTAATCAAGATTCTCAGCTAAGGTCGATGGTTTGGGTACATCACCGATGTTCTTACCGTAATATTCATATCTGATGGTTTTGTCTGACTTTATTATAAACGCTGCTGGTAGTTGTGTTTCCTTGCCCTCAAATTTCTTATGGCCGAAGCCTCTGCAAATCGCTTTGATAGCAGCCATAAGACCTGCAGGATGTAGATATTTCATGATGCCCCCTGGCTCAACGGAATAAAGCTGAAAAATTCTTCCTTTTGGATCGTAAACGATGTCAAATGGCCAATCACCTTCTTTGAGCAAAGATATCAACGTGGAAGTTGAGCTCTGCAGAAACACGAAAACCCTGGCTTCTTTCTGATTGAACAATTCTATGTCGCGTTTGAGATTTGCCATTTCCATCTGACAGATTGGGCAACCGTGATATCGCAGAAATACAAAAACTGCCTTTTGGTTTTGTATGGTTTCATAAAACACCTGTGACGATTTCCATGGTGTATCATATTGAAAATTTAGTGCTTTATCCCCTATCTTTAATAGCGAACTCAAAATACCGATCCCCTTTTTCTTTCACATACAATTATTATTGAATTCATTCACCGTACGACGAGACCGGATGCGCAACTCGCCGTACGGGCTCAAATAGTGCGGCCGTACGAAATAATCACCCGGAGCGCAGCGATCGGCTGTATTGTTTTTGTTGGAATTAAGATTCAAACTCACTTTTTGAAACACCAGATTGACGAATGATGGATTGTAGCGTCCCGATTCGGAGTTCAGAATGATTAGGAACTGGTACGGTAATCGTTGTTTCAGGAAGATTCTTTTGCATGACAATGTGGCTGCCGCGTTGGCGCACTTCTACAAATCCATGTTGGGAAAGGATGCTGCATACTTGCTTTCCAGAAAGAACGCGAAGTTTACCCAACGGCAACCTCCACCTGTGTTACATATACTTCCGCATGCAATCTTGTTTTAATTTCCGACGGTGAGGCAGCTTCAAAAAAAAGCTCTAGAGCTTCTCGAAGGTTTACGCGGGCTTCCTCTATTGTGTCGCCTTGACTGGCAATATCAAGTTCCGGACAAAGCGAAACATAACCGTTGCCCTCGCGCTCAATAATCGCTGTGAGTTGTTTTTGCATGGAATTTCCCTCAAAGTTAGATTTTATTCGTTTGTTTCAAACATCATGGCCTGCGTTGCACGCGTAAACCATGTGTCTTTTGTTGAACCAGCGGTTTTAGCGCCTACTACAGATGACACCGAAATTCCCCAACTGGTCTCCAGCCTTTTTGTAATGATTCATTTACCATATTTTCAAGTTTCTCAAAAGCATTGTTATTTTGGCTATTTTCTTCACCAATGCAGGTAATGATTTTGTAATTCAACTTAGATTTCATATCAATCCCTCGATTATTTTATTCCAACGGCGGGTTGATCAAAATACCGGCGGGCTGGCATGCTTGGCTGCCAAGGCTGAGTCGGAGCAGCGCCAGGCGCTGCGATCGGCTGTATTGATTTTGTTAGCGATTATTATTCATCTTGCAGTTCATTGGTTACTGTATTGTCGTTTATCCGTGATATCAGAATTTTGTCGATCCGTCAGCCATCCATATCGACAACTTCAACCCTCAGCCCTTTCCATAAAAAATGCTGTCCTTCTGAAGGCACAGAGCCGATCTTTGCCATTGCAAATCCGCCGACGGTGTTCATTCCTGCTTGCTTTGCTTCGTTTCGTTCTCCAATATCCATATAATCCATAAACTCATCCAGCGGCAGGCTTCCAGAGATAAGCCACGAGCCGTCTTCGCGTTGAACAATATCTCCTTCTCCTTCAATCGTGTCTTCAACGTCTTCAAAAACAGAGCGTAAAATATCGTCGAATGTCACAAGTCCCTGGATTGTGCCATATTCATCCACAACAAAAGCGATATGTGTTCCAGATTTCTTGAAAAATTCCATTACTTTGACCGCAGGCGTCGTTTCAGAAACAAATAGAGGATAACGGCATATTTCTTTTATATTAAACGGTTTATCCTCCATAGCAATCGAAAGCAAATCTCTCCCCCTGACAACGCCTGCAATATTGTCAAGCGCATCCTGCGTAACAGGATATGCTGAATACTTGAACTGCGCTATTTTGTGTTTTGTCTTCTCTACGCTTTCATTCAGGTTCAGCCAGATAATGTCTGCTCTATGCGTCATCAAAACTGAAACACGACGATCTGCCAGACGAAAGACACGTTCAATTGTATCCTGTTCAAACTCTTGAAAAACACTTGCTTGTGTTCCTTTGTCAATTAACAGTTTGATTTCTTCTTCTGTTACAGTTGGTTCGACCGAAGCTTTGAAGCGGAAAATGCGTAGTAATATATTTGTTGAACCGCTCAACAAAACCACTAACGGATACGCCATTCGCGAAAGGCGGTTTATCGCCGGAGCAACCAGACGGGCAAGCTTTTCCGGATTATTGAGAGCAAGACGTTTTGGAATAAGTTCGCCAATGATCACGGACAAATAAGTTATGGAGATAACAACGATAATAACGCTGATCGTTTCACCGTAAGGGGCAAGCTGGGGGAAATGGTTAAAGTAGCGGGCCAGCACTTCCTAAATGGTTGCTCCGCCAAAAGCACCTGCTAAAATGCCGACAAACGTAATGCCGATTTGTATAGTGGATAAAAATCCATCTGGTGAATTAATAAGTTTTAGCGCGATGTGCGCTCTTGAATCATCTTCTTTTGCCAACTGTTCAAGTCACGTCTTCCGCGCTGAAACAAGAGCAAGCTCCGACAAGGCAAGTAAGCCGTTCAAGATAATTAAAAAAACGATGAATAATATTTCAAGCCCAATTGAATTCATAAAAATATTTCGAACCTATGGATTTATTTATACTATCAGCTGTTCATCTCTTCAGTTTCGCTAACAATTAATTGTTTGGTGTTTTCCGATTTTTGAAGGCAATATTACTCTTTTTTGAGAGGAATGAAAAGAAATAATCCTTTAAAATCAAGCAAAACGAACCTTTACTACTTGGTATTTTGTGGTATTAGGCGCATCAGCCAAGTTGGTATAGCATCGGTAATTTGTCCGATCGATGCAAATGATCCGAAAGGGTGTCAGATTTAGCCTATTGTTATTGGGGTGTTATCTCTTGCATTCATGAATTTCGATGGTTACGTGCGCCAGTTCATGAACTTTGGCCAGGCGCTTTTTATAGTCTTCAATAGAACAATTTTTTGATGTAACCAGAGACACAATACAGGCATATTTATTCTGAGCGACTTTCCAGATATGCAGATCGCTGATGATGGAATCTGCGTCGGATTCAATTTCATGCTTTATTTCATCGGCTAGTGGATTATCCATTTCGCGTTGCAACAAAATACTGCCGGTTTCTTTCAATAACAACGATGACCAGTGGAGAATCAATCCCGCTCCCACGATGCCCATAAACGGGTCCAGCCAGATGACATTAAAATATTTGGCGCCAAGCAACGCGGCAATGGCGAGTACAGACGTTAAAGCATCAGCCACGACGTGCAGGTAGGCCGATTTCAAATTCAGGTCTTCATGATGATGGTTATGCGCAGGATGATCATTCTCTTCATGACGGTGCGTATGTTCGTGAGCATAACCACCATTGTTGAGTATGATGGCGCAAACAACGTTTACCGACAAACCGATGAATGCAACAAGCAGCGCCTGATTATAATAAATGTTCAGAGGATGCAGAATTCTATGGATGGAAGTATAAATCATGATCAGGCCGACAAGGCCAAGGACGATAGCACTGGTATAAGCACCCAGAATTTCAATTTTCCAGGTGCCGAATGTAAAACTGCGATCCTTCGCGAATTTTCTGGCCATAATGTAGGCAATCAGAGAGATCCCCAGGGCAAAGGCATGTGTCCCCATGTGCCAGCCGTCCGCCAGCAGGGCCATCGAATTGGAAATCCAACCAAACAGGATTTCCGCAATCATCGTGATGAAGGTAATCACCACAACGATGAACGTGCGTTTCTCAACGGATTTTTTATCGGCATTGAACAGGTGATGATGTTCCCACAATTCTATTTGTTCGTTATGCATTTTTCCCCTATCTCAAACTAAGAAAGCCATCGAAGATCTTGCGGAATTCCATTAATTCTTTTTCGAGAGCTTTGTCTTTATTCTTGTCCAGCACGCAATTGTCAAAGTGATCTTCCAGCAGGATTTTTGTCGCCTTGTTTAAGGCGGCTTTTACGGCGGATAACTGCAGAAGAACCTGATCGCAGGGTTGACCATCCTCCAGCATTTTTTTTATACCCCGGATATGGCCTTCAATCCGTGACAGTCTTTTTACGACTTCATTCGTATGTTCATGTGGATTCATTTTCATATCCTATCCCCCTGGAGGGGATATATAAAGCGGACCGTTCAATCTGTCAACAACTTTCTTTTATGAATTCCGGTAAAGGATTTCTCTTTTAACGAATGAGCAACAGCCGAAGACACTCCAATCCGTCCAGCCCCATGTGAATCAGCAAGCCGAGAGCTACAAATCTTAACGGCGGTATGGCAAGCATCAATAGATACGCGGCAATTGCATAATAAGAATGGAGAGGATGGAAGCCGATACTGCAGCGGAGGGGATCAAAAACCGGATTGGCCAGCAAATGATCCAGATCGACCAACATCGTTGAAACCATAACGAAAGAAATACTCTTCCATTTGTCTGGGAAAGCAAACCTAGCCAGAACAACAGGGATTGTGAAATGGAGTATTAAATGAATGATGAACCATGGCATAAAGGATATTGTTTATTAGGCTAAAGGGGAATTCCAAAGCTGGTGAATTTGATTTTAAATCCGTGCTTTCCTGCCAGTGATTTTATTTGATTGACCTTGTTCAGATCCGGTTTAAAGCCTGTTGAAAAATCATCCTGAGTTTTTCCTTCAAAAGCCAGGATCATGGTTTCTGCCATGCAGGCATAAATAAATCCGTCTTTGATGGGTAACTTTAAGCCTATTCTGGCCGCTTCCGGCGGCTCAATCACCGCCCCGTCAATCACCAGAATATCTTTGCGGTGATCGCAGATATCTTGGGAAATGTTACGTGGAGAGGGAATATCGCAGATAATTGCGCCTTGTTTGAGATTATCGTTTGTCGCCGCGGGTGGTACTTCTATGGCTGAAGTGGTAAAGATTATAATATCGGCTTCTTTGATTACATCCTCCAGCACCAGGCCTTTATCAATGATATTTGTCTTTGATTTTTGAGTAATGAGAAATTCTTTAAGATCGGTCAATCTTTCAGTGTTCTTTGCCAGCAGGAAAATAGTTTCAACCCGGTCAAGCAGTCCGAGGGCGCAGTTTTGCCCGATGGCGTTGGTCGCTCCGACAATAGCTACTTTTGCTTTGGAAAGGTCAACGTTGCGTAGTGCCGCAGCGTTATCCAACGTTTCCAGAACCGCCGCCGCGGCAAGGCTTGAACCAGTTGTAATAGCTCCCCGGGCTTGACCGGCAATGACCTGCCCCCCTTTACCCAAAATGCCCATTAAAGCGCCCAACCCGATTACTTTTGCGCCGGTCTTTTCTCCTACGCGCACGGCTTTTAATATCTTGCGTAAAACTGTTTCTTCCTTCATGGCGAGCACCTGTTTGGAAAGCAAAGGACAGACCATGAAGCATCCTTCAATTTCTGCGCCTGCGGCGGAACGCAGGTTTTTCGCGTGATGAATTTTAAACGGCGGCAGGAGCCTTAAAATAACTTTTATCAATGCCTGAGGTGCAAGCTTTGATATAAAACAATAATCGTGAACGTTCTGGATATCGAATGGATTAAGGACAAAGGCAAATTTATTCATAAAGTTAAACTTGATTAGGATTTTGCTATTTCATCTATTCCTATTTCATCATTGACTTTTATTTCTCCGCCCGTGATGACTTTGGCGAAGATTCCTTCGCGGGGCATGACGCAATCACCGACGGTGTAAAAAATATTGCAGCGGTTATGACAGACCTTGCCGATCTGTGAAACTTCCAGCAGGACTTTTCCGCCGACCTTCAACCGCGTACCGATAGGCAGTGATGGCAGATCAATGCCTTCGGTGGTGAGATTTTCCGCGAAAGCACCGTACTGGACATTAAGGCCTTTGGCCCTGATTTTCTCAATGCTTTCTTTGGCCAGAAGGCTGACCTGCCGGATGATATCCGCTTCGGCGTGGGCATCGTTTTCCAGTCCCAGATTTTCCAGAAACAGTCCGCATTCAATATTGCTCTTCTTTTCTCCCTTTTTGGGGGAGATATTCACCGCCAGAATTTTCCCGTTTGTTTTATTCATTTAGTCCCCACCCTATTTAAACCAGACGTGCTTCTCCAGAATAGACAAATCCGGAATCTTTTCTCACGTAACCCAGCAGCGTTACATTGTATTCCCTGGCCAGATTGACCGCAGCGGCTGTTGGCGTTGCTCTGGAAACGAGCACTGGCACTCCCATCCTGATGACCTTGGTGATGATTTCCGAAGAAACCCTGCCGCTGACAAACAATATTGCGTTCTTTAGAAGATTCATTTTATTGTTTCTGAGAAGCACACCCGATATTTTGTCGAAACAGTTATGTCTTCCAATATCTTCGTTAAAGACGGAAAATTCATCATGCTGAAACAATACGCTGTGCACTCCGCCGACGGTTTTGTATATTTCCGAACGCTTTTCAAAATCCTTCATGGACCGCATGATATTATCCAGAGAATATTTTTTATCATTGGATAATATGATAAATTTGTCATGCTTCAACGGATTAATGTAGGTAAAGCATTTTCCGCAGCCCGATGTGACGCTGCGCAGGCTTTCGCATTTATCAACTGATTTTCCGGGAGCAAGCTCAATCATGACCGCAAAAAGGCGCTCGTTATAAGTAATTGACGCGATATCCCGGAATGCGTCAATCACTCCTTCACTATATAAAAAGCCAATGGCGATTTCCTCCGTCAATTGATTGAGACACAGGAGCGATGCGTACTCCGTTCCGTTGATATAAATTTTGAGTGATATCTCGCCGATGACGTCTTTTTCACAATCGCTCAAACGGATTACGCCGTTATCGGAAACAATTTCTTTTATTTCAAAATTAGAAAATAATCTTCCGCCCATGTCGTTATATCTGTTATCTGATTGCGTTATGCTTGGCGCAGTTTCTGTCTGGCCGCCTGTTTTTTATACTGCTTCGCGCCGAAAATCAGATCCTGCTTTCTCACGAAGACTTCCGTGTCCGGCGGGACGGAATGCGTCAGCCAGACGTTACCGCCGATGACGGAACGCGCGCCGACAAAGGTGTCCCCGCCCAGAATCGTGGCATTGGCGTAAATAATCACATCGTCTTCAATGGACGGATGGCGCTTTTTCGATCTTAATTTCCGGACTTCCGATTTGGACAGGGAAATCGCGCCCAGTGTGACGCCCTGATAAATGCGCACGCGGTTGCCGATCACACATGTTTCGCCGATCACCACACCGGTGCCGTGATCAATAAAGAAGCTCTCGCCGATATGTGCGCCCGGGTGAATGTCGATCCCCGTGCGACTGTGCGCATATTCCGTCATGATTCTGGGTATCAGTGGAATATTCAGATGATAAAGCTCATGCGCGACGCGATAAATTGTGATGGCGCGGATGCCGGGATAGCTGAAGATAATATCATCATATCCCTTTGCCGCCGGGTCTCCCTCCAATGCAGCGCGTATATCCCTGGCGAGCATCATTCGTAGAGCGGGAAGTTTTCGCAGAAATTCAACAGTCAACTGATGCCCCAGCGGTTCGCAGTGAACACAGGACTGGTTATGGCGAATGCAATCGTGGCGAATGGCCCGGACGATCTGTTCGGAAAGAGTTTCATACAAACCGGTCACCTGCTCGCCGAGATAATATTCCAGATTGACCGCATCCAGACGCGTGCGGACAAAAAATCCCGGATACAAGATCAGAGCCAGTCGATGCAGAATATCGATGATGGCTTCGCGATGCGGAATCGGTTCGGCACTGACATGATCAAAACATCCACCGCTGCCGCATGATGCCACCAGGGAGTCAACAACGGCCGGCACTTCATCGCGAAAGCCTTTCTCTTTTTTGATTTCATTTTTACATTTATCGCCATTTTGCGAGCGCTTCATAAAAACTCCTATTGATTGGTGCAGGCCTGCTGCGCCTGCGCCTGATTCCAGAAGGGAGACATACCCCGCAGCCGTTCAATGATAGCGGGCATTTTTTCGATAACAAAATCCACTTCCTCTTCGGTATTGTAAACGCTCAGGCTGAAACGGATGGAACCGTGCGCCATCGTAAACGGCACACCCATCGCCCGCAAAACATGCGAGGGCTGTAATGACCCGGATGTGCAGGCCGATCCGGACGAAGCGCAGATGCCCAATTCATTCATCAGCAGCAGAATGGCTTCACCTTCGACATATTCAAAACTGATGTTGGTGGTGTTGGGCAGGCGGTTTTCGATATCGCCGTTGACGCGGCTCTGCGAAATCTTCTTTAACAATTCCCCCTCCAGTTTGTCCCGCAGGCGACGGACGTGGTTATTTTCACTGCCCATGTTTTTCGCCGCCAGTTCGCAGGCCTTGCCCAGCCCGACGATGCCCGCCGCGTTTTCCGTTCCGCCGCGACGACCTTTTTCCTGATGGCCGCCGATCAGGAAAGGCGAAAATTTGGTACCGCGCCGGATATACAAAATGCCGATTCCCTTCGGAGCGTGCAGCTTGTGTCCGGATATGGACAACAGGTCAATGACATTATTTTTCATGTTGATGGGTATTTTACCGGCAGCCTGAACCGCATCGGTGTGAAAGAGAATGCCTTTCTCATGAGCCAGCCTGGCCGCTTCTTCGACCGGAAAGAGAACGCCGGTTTCATTATTGCCCCACATGAGACTGACAATTGCGGTGTCGGGCGTCAGGCTTTTCTCCAGATTTTCCAGATCAAGAATTCCATTTTTATCCACGGGCAACTCGGTTATTTTATAACCCTGCGTTCCCAGATGCGAACACAGAGCGCGGATAGCGGGGTGTTCCACTCGGCTGATGACGATGTGTTTTTTGTCCGGTCTGGTCAGCAGAGCGGAGTGAATGGCGGCATTGTCACTTTCCGTTCCGCAACTGGTAAAAACGATTTCATCGGGCAGGGCTCCCAACAGGGCCGCCACCTGTTCGCGCGCGTCGCGGATCCTATGACCGACCTGACCACCGAAGGTGTGCATACTGGAGGGATTGCCGTATAATTGCGTAAAGTAGGGAAGCATCGCTTCCAGAACTTCATCGGCGACTTTAGTCGTCGCATTATTATCCAGATAAATGGTTTTCATGATGATGCCTCCTCAACGGTGATGTCCGGTGATACCTGTTCCCTTAGCCGGTATTCGACAAAATCTTTCAGCGTGATATTCGAAGCCTTGCACGTTGAGCAGGCTCCCCGCAAGGCCACAATCACGCGGTTGCCGATAATATCGATGATTTCAATATCGCCGCCGTCGTGTTTGAGTGACGGACGAATTTCGCGTTCGATGGTCTCTTCAATCAGCCGGATCTTCTGAATGTTCGTGAGCTTCGGCTTGACCTCATTCTTCGGCTCGGCCTTGACCCGCTCCAGAATCTGGGCAATGGCATCCTGGCAACCGCCGCAGCCGCCTCCGGCTTTGGTATAATTGGTGACATCTTCCACAGTGGCCAGATTGTTTTCGCGGATCGCCCGTTCAATTTCCTTGTCGGTGACGCCGAAGCATTCACAGATAATTTTTGCTCCCGGCTCCAGCGCCGGAGCGCCGCGGTAATTTTCTACTGCCTTTTCCAGCGCCTGTTTTCCCATGACGGAGCAGTGCATTTTTTCATCCGGCAGGCCGCCCAGATATTGCGCAATATCCTGATTGGTGACTTTGAGCGCTTCATCAACCGTCATGCCCTTGATCATTTCCGTCAAAGCCGATGATGAGGCAATGGCGCTGGCACAGCCGAAAGTTTTGAACTGCGCATCCTTGATGCGTTTGTTTTCATCCAGCTTGAAGGTCAGTTTTAAAGCATCCCCGCAGGCCAGCGACCCGACCTCGGCCACGCCGTCCGGATTTTCAATCTCGCCCACATTGCGCGGATTTAGAAAGTGCTCCTTCACTTTATCGGTGTATTCCCACATAAACACTCCTTAAATCTGATTATTTTATGGTTAAAGTAATCCGTTCCTCTTCAATAAAACACAAGGGTAAAATATTCACGATTATACACGAATTCAACCCTGACTCCTCATTTTATTTGTTAAGACAAAAATGGCGTTTAACGCGAACAGGTTCGGCAAAAACTGCACGATTTCTTTTTCACCAAGATAATGGGCTTCGACAATCTGTATTTTTTTCCCGGCACAAAAGTCTGTAAAATCCGTAATGCTCAAAAAACGAACATTGGGTGTGTCATACCACAAATAGGGCAGGGATTTTGTTACCGGAGATTTGCCCTGAAAAAAAAGACTAAACCGCGATTTGATGTAGGCGAAATTGGGAAATCCGACAATGACCTTGCGACCGATGCGCAGGGCTTCCTGAATCACGCAATCCACTTTTTTGACCTGCTGCATACTCTGATTCAGGATGACGTAATCAAAGGAATTGTCCGGATATTCGCGAAGACTGCTCTCAATATCATCGTTAAAAACGCTCAATCCTTTTTTGACACATTCCTGAATGGCCTTGTCGTCCAGCTCGATGCCCTGAGCGCGGACATGCTTATCCCGAACGAGAGGATACAAAAGCTCCCCTTCTCCGCAACCCAGATCCAGTACCCGGGAATCCGGCTCAATAATCGAATAAATAATTTGATGATCCAAATGAATGTTTTCAGTTTCCATAATGGCCTGTCACCAGATAACCGTTAAATGTTTTATCCAGAAAAT
>CAYZLL010000053.1:0-15561 GCA_964479225.1 uncultured Smithella sp. | reverse complement strand
GAGGCCTGTCCGGACCCCAGTGTCACAACCCAGCCGCCCACCGTTGAATATTCAAAGGACTGCGGAAAATGTCCGCAGGTGTAGCGTTGTTTTGTTTTAAAGAGTTCAGGGGCTTTATTGAGGGCTTCTTCATAGGCCGGACCGTACATCCCCGGCTGCACCCGCGCTGTCTGGTTGAGTTCATTGACTTCCAATAGTTTGTTCATGTGCGTGCTGATCACAAGAGAAACGCCGCCTTTGGTCGGACGGCAGCCAAAATTCACGGAAGAACCGGCAGCGAAAACCGTAACGGGAATACGTTCCTGATGGCAATATGCCACCAGCTTTTGCACATCATGCTTGTCGCGCGGATGAACCACAATATCCGCCACTTCATGAACAATGCCGTCGCGCAGCTCCAGCATTTCTTCCGTCGTCTTGCCTGAAGCATATTTGACACGGCTGTAATCATCCATCCCCATGTTTTCTTTTCCGACAACATTTTGTATGAATTCAATCTGCTGAGGTTTGAGTGCGACAGGACGGTTTAATGAAACCTTTTCCAGACCTTCCTTTCCTTTTGCAGCAAAATCCTTGTCGCTCAAACGGAAATCCTGCTTGATCATTTTGTACCACGCATCACTGGGGTGTTTGAAGTGATTGGGATCACCGTATTTAAATATTGACCGGTAAGTTTGCGCAGCCGGCGCCTTCTCTGTCCAGTCCGGCCGGAAGTTTTTGGAATCCATCAGCATATCCTCCTTATAAGAAGTTCATCTTTATTTTTTAATGAGACCCAAATTTCAGAAACGAAGTGCGCTGAAATTTGATGGTCGAATTATCCCCGAGGCGAAGCCGAGCGGGGTTGTTCAATTCGGCAATTGAAGCATTTTGATTGTTTCGGATACTTCTCTCGCAATTCTTGCATCGTCCCAGTGCAATTCTTTTGCGGCCAGTTGCGCGACCTTGCGCAATACCTTCTCTCCGGGATTGCCCAGCGTGCCAATGCCGGTCCGGCGCATGACGATATCGGGTAAGGTGCGGGCACTTTCATTGCGTACAGCATAAACCACTTGGGCCATAATTTCCCCGTCATCATTGATGACTTCAGCCAGAGACTTATCCTGACGGGCGAGTTTAATGATCCCGGCATATTCGGAACCGTAGTTACGACCCAGATAATTTATTGTCTGGCTGCTGAAATCCTTATTCTCTTTTTCAATCTGAGAAAGGAAAGCACATAAATCTTTTATTTCGCATCCGGCAAGATACTTTTGTTCGGTTATGCTTTTGCCCAGGGAACGTCCGAGCTTGCCTGCCACGATATTCAGGCAATTCTCCGCCAACTGCCGGCTGGTCGTGTATTTTCCGCCCTCGACCGTAATCAAGCCATCAAGTCCGGCTTCCTTATTGTCGTAGATTTCGTATTTGCGGGATGAGGAATACGTCTCCTTTGTTTCCTTTTCCACCAGGGGACGCAGACCGCCATAGGTATGCTGAACGTCGGCATAAGAAAGCTTCCCGTCACCGAATGAACTGTTAACATCGTCGATTAATTCCATGATACTTTCTTTCGTCACGCAATAATCATCGGGATTTCCGGTAAAAGGTTTGTCCGTTGTGCCAATGAGTGTATGATTACGCCAGGGAATAAGAAAAAAATGACGGCCGGCCGGCGTCATGGAGCCGACTGTGTAGTTGCCGGATAATAAGCGTTTTTTAGTGATGATGTGTATTCCCTCCGACCGTCGCAGTTGACCGTTCCCATCACCTTTTGGTTTGGCCATTCCCAGCAGGAGATCCGCCCATGGTCCTCCGCAGTTGATCGTGACTGTTCCCGACACTTCACATGTTTTATTGTTTAATAAATCCTTTACGCGCACACCGGTTAATTTATTTTTGTCATCCATCAGAAAACCAGTGACCTGAGTATAATTGGCTACTTTAGCGCCATAAGCCACGGCGGACTTGATAAAAGAAAGGGTAAGTCTTTCGGGAAATATGCTGATGCAATCACAGAAAACAGAAGCGCCGGTTAGTCCCTCTGCACGAACATGCGGTTCCTGTTGCAGGACTTCTTTTCTGGAAATCGTTTTGTGACAGGGAATTTTTTTACAATCGTCCCAGGTGTTATTCTTATCGTACGAAAGCGCATCGTAAACAAGCATACCAATCTTAACCACCCATTTATTATTTTTGAGCGGTTTTTTGTTATGCGTCATCATCATCGGCCACGGATAAACGAAATTGGGAGCGATATTTTCCAATACCCTTCTTTCGCGCAGCGACTCTCGCACCAGTCCGATTTCACCGTTGACCAGATAACGCAGGCCGCCATGAATCATTTTGGACGTAACGGCCGATGTCGCCCAGGAAAAATCTTTTTTTTCAACCAGCGCCACTTTCAATCCTCTGGTCGCGGCTTCGTATGCTACCGATGCTCCGGTTATGCCCCCGCCAATGACAATGACATCAAATTTTTCATTTTGATAATTTTCAATAAATCTTTCCATTTTTACTTCACCTTCTTGTTTTTTTTGTCCTTCATGCTCGTCTTCACGGTTTCCTCTGCGTAAATCAGCACATCTCTCATGATTCGACGGGCATTCTCCGGTTTTTTATTTTTAATGGCCTCGTATATTTCCTTGTGAAATAAGCGGGAACGATCGACATTGCATTCATCATCAAAATAAAGATGACCGTAATCGCGAAAAATCTGATTGAAAAAATTCAGACTGATCGTGCAAACGATATTATGGGTGGCGCGGGCAATCATCTGATGCACTTTGATATCCCTCTCCAGCATCGGAAGATCATCCCGGGCTATTACCTGTCCAAACTCTTCTATATCGGTTTTCGTCCGGTTTTGCGCGGCGAGGAACGCCATCTGGGGCACGACGTAACGACGCGCTTCCAGAATATTGTTAAACACTTCATGACGACCATTCAAATTTATAGCAGCTTTAATCAAATCAAAATTGCCGCTCTCCAGATAATCTTTGACATACAGACCATCGCCATGCCTGATTTCAACCAGATCAAGATTTTCCAGTTTTCGCAGCGCTTCACGAACGGTGGCCCTGTTAACGTTGAAATTTTCCGCTAGTTCCCTTTCCGTGGGTAATTTATCTCCGGGCGCCATGTCCCCTTCCATAATTTGCTTTTGAATAATCTTGACGATCTCTTCGTGAAGACGTGAGCGTGTGATGGGCTTTGTCAACATCTTGCGGGCTGTCATTTTTAATCCTTTCCTTGTCCCGTCCTTTATTGGCTGGGTGGTTCGACCAATAACAAATTCGTCAAATATTGTCAAGCAATTTCTTGCGTGATCTGAAATTAATTTCAGGAATGATCTTTGGGATAAAAGAAGATTACGTCAATAGTTTTATTTTATCTTCACTGAATTCTGCGGGAATCACGGGTATGAACCCCAGGGCAAGCCCTGGACCCTAATTCCGCCCCAAGGGGCGGGCTATTATACCCTCCGCTTATAGCGGGATTGTTCGACTTACAAATTTCAATTCACTTCGTTTTTGAAATTTGAGTCTCACAATAAATCAATGACCATCAAGTCATTATTTTGATTTACTCTCAAAATGAATTTTAATTTCGTAAACACCCGCTTCCAGATGCGTCGTCATCGGATAGCCTGACTTGGAAAACACCTGCATCATCGCCTTATTGTGGGCGAGCACATCCGCCGTAAATCCCGCGATGTTCTTCTCTTTCGCGATATAGGTCAGATACTTCAGCAAAAAAGAGCCGATGCCTCGATGCTGCCATTCCTGATGCGTGGTAAAAGCTACTTCGGCATACTGCGTATTGGGATCATTCATATAACGCCCGATGGCCACAATCGTCTCCCGTCCCTCCGGTTCCTCTTTGCCCATGACAGCGGCGATAGCCATTTTGTCGTTGTAATCAATGGCGGCCAGTGGCATGGCAACTTTATGGGAGAAAGATTTCAGATTTTGAAAGAAACGGGTATAAACGTTCTGTTCGGGTAAACCGTAAATCAGATCCTGGATAGCGCGCTCATCCGTTGCTTTCACCGGACGGAAAAATATCGGCGTATTCTTCTTGTCCACCCAATTGACCTCGTATTGTTTCGGATACAAAACCGCCGGCAGAACCTGATCGCTGTAAATGTAACCCTGCTTTTTCGCCGCAGCCAAAAGATCGTCTCTAAAGTCGGGATGGGCAATATTAATCAGCATCATGGCCCGATCCCGGATAGATTTTCCGTGCACATAAGCAATACCGTACTCCGTCACAACGTAATGAATATCGCCACGCGTCACCACCACGCCGCTGCCGGGAGAATGATAAGGCACGATGCGGGAAATCTTTCCATCTTCGGTTGTCGAGGGCAGCACCATGATGGACTTGCCGCGGAAAGACATGGCCGAACCGCGCACAAAGTCCACCTGTCCGCCAATGCCGCTGTAAAATTCAAAACCGAGGGAATCCGAACAGACTTGCCCGGTCAGGTCAACGGTGAGCGCGGAATTGATGGATACCATCCGGTCGTTTTGAGCAATCACATAAGGATCGTTAACATATTGACACGGACGAAACTCAAACAATGGATTGTTGTGAACGTAATCGTAGAGACGCCTGCTGCCCATACAGAAAGCGGCAACAATTTTCCCCGGATGCAATGATTTTTTCCGACAGGTCACCACGCCGCTTTCAATTAAATCGATCAAGCCGTCGGTAAATGTTTCAGTATGAACACCCAGGTCTTTTTTATTTTTGAGATAGGGAAAGACCGAATTGGGAATTTTGCCCACACCGGTCTGAATGGTGGATTCATTGTCAATCAAATCGGCAATCAACTGACCAACCGCCTCCGCAATATGGCCCGGTGATTTCTGGACAAACTCCAAAAGCGGCGCGTCATTTTCTACAAAAGCGGAAATATCGCTCACATGCAAAAAGCTGTCGCCCAGCGTCCTGGGCATATTCGGGTTCACTTCCGCGACCACGTATCGCGCCACTTCCGCCGCCGTCTTGGTAATATCCACCGAGATGCCCAGGCTGACATATCCATTCATGTCTGGAGGCGATACGGTGATCAGGGCTACATCGATGGGCATAGATCCGCGTTGCATGAGCCGGGGGACTTCGGAGAGAAACAAGGGGGTATAGTCGGCATGGCCGGACTTGATCGCTGCGCGCGCGTTGGCCCCGATAAAAAGAGCGTTATGACGGAAATGTCTGATATACATATCAGACGTATAATCGGTCAGACCCAAATCAAGAAAGTGAAGAATCTCTACGTCAGCAAGATTCTGCCCCATATCCAGAAGCGTTTTGACCAGTAGTTGGGGTTCTCCGCAGGCGGACGCAATGAAGATTCTTGCCCCGCCTCGTATCCGGGCTAATGCGGTTTTCGCATCCGTCAGTTTCTCCTGATAAGTTTTTTTCCAGTCGAGAATCATAACCTTTATCTCTCCTTTCCCCTGTCAGAAGAACAATCTATTGTTGATCACCGCTTTTGTTCATCGCATCACGAATATTATATTTTATGATGGCTCATAAAATCGATAATATCATGCGCCAGACGCTCCGGCACTTCCAGCGCCGTCATATGCCCCGCTCCGGCGTATTCAATCAAACGGGCGTTGGGAATTTCATTTGCCATCAACTTGCTGGTCTCGATGAAAAGATCATCTTTTTCTCCATACACAATCAGCGTCGGACAGCTAATGCCACGCAGCCCTTCTATTTTCGGATCGGGATCGGTATAAAAGGACCGGACAAACTGGGCGATTGTGGAACGATTTCCCTGGCTGATCATTTCGGAAGCCGACTTCATCATTTCCTTGGCCTGCGGTGACTCCACAATGCCGCGAAAAAACGGCACCGGATTTACCCAGAGATTCGCGACGATCTGGTCCCATTCAAATTTCTCGAAATAGCAGGCCAGTTTATCATGATACGCCCTTATAAATTCAGGATCGCCGGGCAAAACAGCCGTGGAGGAAGCCGTATCCGTCAGAATCAGAGTGGCCAGTCTTCCGGAATTTCGCATGGCATAACGCACGCCGGCAAATCCGCCGGTGGAGTGTGTCAGAAGATGAAATTTTTTAATATTCAGATGATCAGCCAGCGCCTCGATATCATCACCGACAGTTTCGGCATCAAACCCGCAAATCGCGCCTTCAACCACTGTCTTACCATGCCCGCGCATATCCATCGGAATGAACCGATATTTTTTGATGATATCCTCCGCAACGTCTTTCCAATAAAGAGTATTTTCTATCAAACCATGCACGGCAATGATGGCTTCTCCCCACCCGTCATCTTCGTAATAAATTTTCGCATTATCTCTTGTAAAAAAAGGCATACTTCATCTCTCCTTAATATCTGTTTTGTGTAAAATACTTTTTAGCTCATTTTTACTATTAATAATAGATTTGAACAATTAAATCAAATTCATTCATTACTCCATTCGGTGAAGAAAATTCAGTGAAGAAAACGGATGAATTATTACGTCCGCTTCAAAGCGCTACAATATGGTCTTTTCAGAATTAAGTCATTAGCATGTTGTGTTGCCATTTTATATGAATTGAAGTAGAAACATACGTCAGACGGAAAACCAACATATTATTTCAGTTTGTATATAAATAAATTTATGGGAGAAAAATATGGCATCCGAAATAAAAACCTGGGAAATTGTTGATGGAAAATTAATACCGTTGATTTCTTCATTAGTCGAAGACGGAAAAAAGGAAAAGGAGGATCTTGAAAAATGGATTAAATCTAATCCACAAATACTAGGTGAAGACATTGTGATAATTGGTGAACAAATACTAACAAACTCGGGACCTCTTGACTTTATTGGAGTAGATATTAATGGAAATGTCGTAATAATTGAATTGAAACGAGATATGTTACCAAGAGCAGCTTTAGCTCAAGCAATCGATTATGCGTCTGATGTTGCTGACTGGGACGTGGATAGATTTCGTGAAATATGCCAAGGATATTCAAATCAAACGCTTGAAGAATTGTTACAGGAACGTTTTGAGGACATTGTAATTGACGATTTGGCAATTAATCAAACACAAAGAATATTATTAGTTGGCAATGCTATCGAAGAATCACTTAGTCGAATGATAGAATGGCTATCTGATAATTATAGTATTGGAATCAATGTTGTTGTATTGAATTATTCAAAAACAAAGCAAGGAGATGCAATTTTATCAAGGATGGTAATGATTCCAGAAGAAATTGAGATACAGAAAGCAAAGAATAAAAAGTTCATTATTCAAATGTCAAACGAACCAGGTACATATGACATAGAAACATTAGAGAAAAAACTTCGAGAATACTTGTCAAAATCACTATACTCTTCACAACGCCTTAAAGATTATTTTCTTCCAATCTTGCTTGAAAAAGGACAAATCACACGAGAAGAATTAAGAAAGGAATTCGTTCGATTAAAAGCAGCCCCGGATGAAAGCCAAGCAGGATACTTTCTTTCACTTATCTCAAGTCAATTGGGACACAAAGGAAAGGATTACCTACGTCAAGTTATTCATTATGATTTTCCAAATCATAAATGGGAAAAAGATAATTTTATGATTAAGAAAGAATACATTGATCTAGTTAGAAAAATCTTGGCGAAATAAGCATAAAAAAAGCATCAATAATGCGCGTTAACAGACAAATATCTTAGAAAAGATTTAGTATGCATCTATATAATGAATTAGTTATATTGCCTAACAATTTAAAAGAATTCATAAAGTCCTGTAATTGGACCTTTGCCAAGACGATGCCGGAATGGCCTCATGAATATATCGTTAGAGAGCGGGTTGACAGAGTGCTTTTTGAAGCTTTAGTTCGTCATATCCGTCAACACGGTTTCAATGGACGCTTTTACGAAAGATTTCTCACATATTTTGCCGAAGATGGGTTGCTTTACTGGACAATGGGCGCACCTATTGAAGAAACAACGATCATCAATCGATGCGAGGAGGAAGCCTCATATGAAAACCGCCTTAAAAACGGAACGCTTCCTTAACGATCAAAATTTTGAAAAAATGAAAAGGATTTTATTGTGAATATATTTAGAACGATAGCATCCGGAAAAAATGCATTCCGTGAAGAGTTCTAACCGTAAATACTCAGCTGGACCAATAAATAATGAAAACAGCAACGCCACAAGACTTTAAAATAGAATCATTGCCGCACAGACACGTTACCATTAATGTTAATCTATCTTATTCGAACATACAGAAGAAAAAAATCATCAAAGGATTTATTCCGAAAGCTATGGAAGATAAGTGGTTTATCTTCTTCGACCGGGGAATCCTAAATTTTCATAGAAGTTGGACAGGGTTTTGCGTTTATAGAGTTTATTGTAGAGAAGAAGATAATAAATTTTTTCTCACACATGCTGATGTCAATCGTGATCCAGAGCAATACAAGGAAACAAACGATGACTTCGACCAACAGATGATTTCGTTTCTGGTTAATGTTCTGCTTCTAAAAAACCAAGATCGGTTTCCCAGTAACGATGGTAGTGAACCAGATCCACTAAAGGCATGGTCATCCATTGGCAAGGCTATTGATTCGATAAAGCCACCCAAAAACCTATCAACTGATTTTGTTCGTATCATTCCGGTTCAACAATTTGCTGGATATCCTGCTCCTATACATCGACCTTATGCTTTTTATACGGACGCCGAATCTTTATCAGGACGGACAATTGCTGATTCTTATGCATTAGTCAAAGGAATAGGGTTGCCACCCATGGAATGTGGACTCAAACACTGTTCACCATTTTTATGGAGTGATAATCCAGAAGGTAACTATGATGCGCCAATCAGCAACATTAAAGTTAAAAGAAAGAAATCCGTAATTTTTGAATGTCTGCCCGAGAAGGACTTGGAAAAAGCTAAATATTTGGTTCTGCAAATATCACGATTTGATGCCATTCGAAACTTAGACGTTTTTCCAGCCACATGGCGCGCTCTGTCATATATTATTTCTGATCCTGAACGCATGGGAGCAAATAAACCAGCATGGCAGATGTCCATCTCGGATTATGCATCTGCACGTCTGCATGAATTATTCAAAGATGTGCAGGCAGACAATGCAAAAGGTCTTCTTGCATTAAATGAATCTAAAGAAGGACTGAGACTCACGGACCTTGATCAGTTGCCTGACAAGAATGAAGAAGCAGACTATTATGCATATTTAAGTCGAAACTCGGCCTTTACAGACAGAATTATCGATCTTTTCGGATTATCAAGTAGGTGTTGGCACGGGTGTGGGTATCTTGGATCACCAGGCAAACCAATATGCAGATTCTATCTGCTACGCAACGTAATGATACCAGAAATGAAAATACGGTTAATGAAGGGCAAAGATCGTTTTCCTGATTTTTAATAATTGCTATACTGATTTTTTGCAGAACGCACATATCTTAATAGAAAGACCCGGCCGTGTTTTATTGAGTCCGTAAAATAAATGACAATCATGATTGGCTAAAAAACCGGAAATCGAATTAATGATGATAACAACCTTACTAACCATTTTTGTTTCAGCTTTTGTTATCGCGCTTTCCGGCGCGATGATGCCCGGGCCGCTTCTTACCGTCACGATCAGTGAAAGTTCGCGTCGCGGTTTTATCACCGGGCCGCTTTTGATTGTCGGTCACGCCATTCTGGAGCTTGCTCTGGTCATCGCCCTGCTTTTGGGACTGGCGCCGTTTTTTCAAATGCCTTCGGTTTTTGTTTTTACAGCGCTGACTGGAGGGTTGATACTTTTCTGGATGGCGTTTAATATGTTTCGTTCCCTGCCAACGCTGAGCATTGCCTGGGAAGAAGACAAAAAAAAGCGCAACCATCCGATAATCAGTGGCATCATCATGAGCATCGCCAATCCTTACTGGATCATCTGGTGGGCGACCATCGGACTGGGCTATATTTTATATTCATGGCAGTTTGGAATCTGGGGAATCGTTTTTTTCTTTGCCGGTCATACGCTGGCGGATCTGGCGTGGTATTCGCTGATTTCGGCAGCGGTTGCCGGAGGCCGTCATTTTCTAACGGACCGCATTTACCGTGGGCTGATTACCGTCTGCGCCATTTTTCTCGTTGTGTTCGCCTGTTACTTTATCTATTCCGGTGTTGATAAACTGCGTTCTATGATTTAATGAGACCCAAATTTCAGAAACGAAGTGCACTGAAATTTGATGGTCGAATTATCCCCGAGGCGAAGCCGAGCGGGATAATTGTGGGTCTAATTCCCCGCCCCTTGGGGCGCAAATTCTTTTGGATACCCCGCTGCTTGCGGCGGGGTTGTTCATTCCTGCAACGTAATTTTGTTCCGAATATTACTTGACATACAAAAAGCCAATTCATATACTTCCGCGTCAAATTACTCAACATCAAGGTGAATAATATGAATCAAATTAAAAAAACAAACTTTGGACGAAGAGATTTTATTAAATACTCCGCTCTCGCCGCGGCAGCTCTTTCCCTGCCGTCTGTTCAGGGATGCGCGATACCCAGGAAAAATGTTCCCAAGATGGATTACAAAACTTATCTGATAAAAAATGCACGTCTGGTGGATGTAAACTCCGGCCAGATCATGGAGAATGCGTGGTTGGTTGTCAAGGACGGCATCATCGCTGTTCAGGACAATTCGGAAGTCAAAATCAATCCGCAGGGCCTTACCTTTGATTTGCAGGGCAAATACCTGATCCCGGGATTGATTGACAGCCATTGTCATCCGACAGTATCACCGGTTTTCTCCATGAGCATGCTGGATATTCTGAAACATACCCAGCAGCAGAAACAAAACTTTATATCCGCTATTGATTCCGGGATTACAACCATCAGGGACATGGGCGCCTTCCCCGGCATGCTTCACTTTTTAATGCGCGATATCGAAAAAGGGAATCTGCCCGGACCGCGTGTTGTTTATTGCAATTCCATCCTCAACGTCCTGGGCGGGCATCCGGAAATTCCGCCATCGGACGTTAACATTTTCGCCCGTCCGGTATCATTATTCATCGGCATGGTCATGAAGAATTTCAGGAATACAGCCGAAATGGAAGAATACCTCAGGGAGAACTCGAAAGGCGCTTCTTTTATCAAGCTGACATTGGACAATCAGTCGGTCTTTTGCAAGAAAAACAAAGCCATTAACGTTTACACCAAAGAACAACTGGATAAGATTTTTGATTTCGCTGAAAAGAACGGCCTGCCGGTTGTCGGACATCATCAGTTCAAATCCGGTTTTGACCGCGCCATGGAATATCCTTTCCATTCCATTGAACACATTGCAACGGATGTGGTTCTTTCCGATGACGACATATTAAAAATGGCCAAAAGAAATCTGGCCATCGTACCGACCATGTCAATGGGTCAGTCTTTCCTGATGGAAGAGGCATTTGATGAACTTCCCGCGCAATACAAGACGCCGGAAATCATCAGGGAACTTCAGGTGAGAAAAGAATATTTTGCAAAAGAAACTGCCAAACACTGTGATCCGGTTCTTCACAAGCAGAATCTCGCGGCGCTGAAAGACTATAAGACCATCGGCATTGACAATCTATGGGAACACAAGAAGTTTCTCGTCTATCCTGATGTTTTCTTTAACATGATGATCAACGGTTATCAGAGCCTGAAAAAAATGAATCAGGCGGGCATATTAATCGGTTGCGGTATTGATGCGGGAATGCCTTTGTGTTATTTCGGCGGCAACTACAGAGAATATGAAATCATGGAGCGCATCGGCTTCACCAACATTGAAATCCTGCGCTGCGCCACGATCAACAACGCGAAAATTCTCCAGATAGCTGACAAAACCGGCTCTCTGGAAAAAGGAAAGTACGCGGATATGGTGGTGCTGGACAAAAATCCACTGGAAGACATCCGCGCACTCAGAAATCCGCAATTGGTTTTCAAACAGGGAGAACTCATGTTCTCTGCCGAGAATCTTTCCGATTACGAAACAACATGATCCCCGGTAATGTGATCGATGGAGGCAAGGATATCGTTGCGGGTTCAATCATCATGATTGAACCCGCACGCAGTTTGAAGAGAAGTGCCGGCTTTACCACCCCTTCTTCCACATATCATCGTCGTCGTAGATTTTTTCTTCCTCGTTGGCTTCCTGCGCATCCTGTTCGTAATCACGGCCGCTCTGTTTCGCTTTTTGCATAAAATATTCCCGATACCATTCATGAGCTGTAATCATGGACATGACTTCGCTGGTGCCGGTCCAGATGGAAGCCAAACGAACATCTCGATAAATACGCTCGATGGGAAAAACATTCGTGTAAGCGATACCACCCATCACCTGCATGGAATTATGGACAACCTTCTGACAGGACTCGGTGATGAATTTTTTGCTCTGTGAAACCATCCGTCTGATCCGGTGCATATCCGCTTTTTCATCCACCGCCCTAGCCGTAACGTAAGCCATTGCGCGCGCGGCATCTAGCAGCATCGCGGCTTCGGCAATCTGAAAACTGACACCTTCGAACTGAGCGATGATTTGGCCGAACGCTTTGCGCCTTGCCGTATAATTTGTGGCAATTTCCAGCGCGGGACGAGCAGCGCCGATCGTCATCGCCGCCGTTCCCAGGCGCTCCGGTATCATCATCGTATTGAAGACAGCATAAGCACCCTGCACTTTTCCCACCACATTCTTCTTGGGAACTTTTACATCGCGGAAAACCAGACGGCCGGTTCCGCCGCCACGGCAGCCCATCAAACCATACAGATATTTAACTTCCACACCCTCGGTACGGTCAACAATAAAACAGGTTATCGCCTCCTGCGGTTTGGCTTCCGGATGAGTTTTAGCATAAACAAGAAAAAAATCAGCTCCCTCGGCGCCAACGATAAATCTCTTCTGACCATTCAGTAGATAGTAATCACCCTTGTCTTCCGCTTTGGTCGTAGCGCCGAAAAAGTCCGACCCGCCGCGTGGTTCCGTCAAGCATTCCGCCGCGAAAAGTTCTCCCCGCAAAAGCGGTTTTACATATTTTTCTTTCTGTTCATCTGTGCCGTGAAGAATAATCGCGTCGCAGACCAGTTCCGCCCCGACACCGAAAACACAGGCCAGTTCATAACCCAGCGTTCCCACCTCTTCCATAACCATGCAGGTCGTCGCCCAATCCATATCCCGGCCGCCCCATTTTTTCGGATAACGGCATCCCATCAGATTGCGCCGCGCGGCTTCCTGCAAAAACTCTTTCGGAAACTTGATCTTGTCCGTATCCATATCCAGAATCATCTGCCGCGGCATCCATTTGACAAAATCCCGCGCCTCATCCCGGATCTTCAATTGCGCCTTGGTCATCATATAATCAAACATAGATTTCTCCTTTCTGTGGTTCATTTAATTTCAGTCATCTGCAAAGGATTATAACAGAAAAAGAAGATAATTGTCACAGGCAAACCTGACTATCGCGATTATATTTATCTTGACACAGAAGACGGCCATGTTATTAAAAAGACACAATATTTTCATTTAAAGAAGGAAGATATCCCGACGAGAAGAATCAGTTTGCCCTAAAATGTAACAAGAAATTTGCAACTGCTTATTTAAGACGGATCAAGGAGATGCGGGCATGGCTCAAAAAGCAGATCGAAACATAGAAAGAAACATAAGAGCGTATCTTGATGAACTGGAACGTATCGGCATTCATGTCCAGCAGGCGATTTTGTTCGGTTCATACGCAACCGGGAACTACGATGAATGGAGCGACATTGACCTGGCAATTGTTTCCGAAGACTTTGCCGGAAATAGATTTGAAGACAGAAATAAAATCCGTAAAATTACATTAAAGGTGAACAGTGACATTTCCCCAATGCCCTACCGCCCGGAAGACTTCAACGAAAGCGATTATTTCGTCAGGGAAATTTTGGAAACAGGAATAAGAATCATTTAGTTTTATTAACAACCAAAAGTCCGCATCCTTTAAAATAGATTTAATGTACCTGCCTAGATTTTTCCGATTTTTCCCATTGCACATGAAAAAGCTGAGCCGCGATCGGCCCTGGCGGATGTTCGCTTCAGCGATAAACATCTTTGCGATGCCCGACTTTGACCACCCATACGGTAAGTTCTTGATCTTGAATGGAATATATAATTCTATACGTGCCTTGGCGAATACGATATTTCTCCTGGCCGGATAGTTTCTCGTGGCCCGGAGGCCTCGGGTCTTTCGCAAGCATTTCAATACGTAAGAGGATTTTCTTTAAATCTTTTTTGGCGATTGAGCGCAGGTCTTTTTCAACCGATTCTTTAAAGAATATTTTATATTCTCCCATCTTTTTTAAGCCTCTTGAGCATAGCCTCATAACTGATTAGTGGCTCTTTTGCTCTTTTTTCAAATGCCGCGATGTCTTCCGCGTCTTCTGCAAGAGACTCCTTAATAGCGTCATTGACTAACTTGGATAGAGACTGCGCTGTTTCAACTGCCTTCAATCTAAGTGCTTTGTGTAATTCCGGGTCTAAATATACAGTTGCTCGCATTGCTGCCATTCCCATAAGATTACCTCCTTAACGTTTTATAATTATAACACCATAACGTTATAGAGACAACTATTTTATAACGAATTTTATAACGAACGGCGATTTGAACAAAATCACGGCGGACTGTCATGCTTGTATGCCAAGGTCGACGGGATTTGCGGTCAAACAATTTGCTCGACCGTGCAAATTAGCGCGAGAGCGGACTAATTGCCGGCGATCACAACCCAATCTGCAGAGTCGCTTTGATATGGATAGCGCGGAAGATGCTTTGGCTAAACAGGTATTCCGCGAAGTTCATCCCCTGAGAATGGCAGGATGGGTTTGATTAAATGCACCTGTCCCGATTTCGATTGAACCAGAACATTTGGAAAGGTCGATCGCGGAGTTTATAAATAGTACGGAACACAGAAAGTTGAACTTGCGGCGCGATCAGGCGATCGCTACTAAAAAAAGATGTCATTCCGGCCTCCGAGCCGGAATCCAGGTGAAAAATATCATCCCTTCTCTTGCGGGTTCAATCTGCAAAATTGAACCCGCCCATTATCTTCCTTCGCCTGAACCAGTATATTTGAAAAGGTCGCTCGCTACTAAGAAAAGATGTCATTCCGGCCTCTGAGCCGGAATCCAGGTGAAAAATATCATCCCTTCGCTTGCGGGTTCAATCTGCAAAATTGAACCCGCCCATTATCTTCCTTCGACTGAACCAGTATATTTGAAAAGGTCGATCAATGGAAATCAAAGCTGTGGCTTAACATAGAACTTTGAACGTAGAACATAGAACCTGAGCGAAGCTTCGCAATCCCTTCGTAAATCAGGTCGTTTGTTTCAGATTAAGCAATTAGTTGATTGCATCAATAATGGATTGTCGCAATCCCTTCGTAAATCAGGTCGTTTGTTTCCGTCCTAGCACACAAAATTAGTGCCAACAAAAACGTCGCAATCCCTTCGTAAATCAGGTCGTTTGTTTCGCAGTTGCCGTAAAACAAGGGGTGCTCAGGATGTGGTCGCAATCCCTTCGTAAATCAGGTCGTTTGTTTCTCAACAGCAAGGTTTTGTCCAGATTGTAATGAAGTA
>CAYZLL010000052.1:6043-15567 GCA_964479225.1 uncultured Smithella sp. | reverse complement strand
ATCCTTGACATAAAAGAGGGGACTTCTTATACTCCGGTACCTGTTCCGGCAGGCGTGCAGTGACCGGCCGTTTTCATAATATTGAAATAGTTGGAAATTTTGGCCTCCGAGCCATTAAAATACATTTAAAAAAAGAGAGGTAGAAACCTATGTCTATCATGAACTGGACCAAAGATGAAACCGTAGCCATTATAACCATGACCAATGGTGAAAACAGACAGAATCTGACATTTGCCAAGACATTGAATGCCATGCTTGATGAAATCATTGCGGATAAAACCATAACCGCTCTGATTATTACTTCCAATGACCCGAAGAATTTCTCGCAGGGAATAGACGTTGAATGGATTATGGGACAGATGCAAAAAGATGAACACCAGCCGGTCACTGATTTCGTTAACGAAATGGATGTGGTTTTCAAAAAACTGCTGCTTTACCCGATACCGGTCATTGCGGCCATCAACGGCCACGCCTACGGCAACGGTTCAATATTATCCTGCGCCTGCGATTTCCGTTTTATGCGTTCCGACAAGGGCTTCTTCTGCTTCCCGGAAGTCAATATCAGCATTCCTTTCCGCTGGGGAATGAATGCCTTTGTCAAGAAAGCCATTCCTATTCATCTTTTATCACAAATGCAGTTTACCGGTAATCGTTACACCGCAGCCGAGCTGGAAAAGAACAACATTATTGTCAAGGCCTGCGCCAATCAGGAAGAGCTGATGGCCACTGCGACAGCTTTTGCCAAGACATTCCAGAAAAAACGAACCATTTTCGGAGAAATGAAAAGGAGATTGTACGCCGACATCATCAAAGTTCTGGATGAAGACTTTATGCCGCCGACTTCCAAGATTACTTCTCTGGTGATGGTGGATTAGCATTGAACAAAAGTTATGACCATTTAAAGAGGTGCAAAAAATGAAAACAGCAATTACTGAAATGTTCGGAGTTCAATATCCCATTATCTGCGGAGCGATGATGTGGATTTGCAAACCGGCGCTTTGCGCGGCGGTATCCAACGCCGGCGGCCTGGGCAACCTGACGGCCGGAAATTATTCCACCGGGGATGAATTTCGTGAAGCCATCCGGGAAACCAGACGGTTGACGGACAAACCCTTTATGGTCAACGTCACGATTCTGCCTTCGGTGCATATTACAGCCGAGCATCACAAAATGTATCTGACGATCTGCGCCGAAGAAAAGGTTGCCGGTCTGGAAATATCCGGCACACCGCTGGATAAGGCGGTGGGAAAGGAATTCATCGACCTTCTGAAAAAAGCGGGCGTCAAACTTTTTCATAAAGTCGGTTCCGTGAGGCACGCCGTGCACGCCGAGAAAACCGGTTATGATGGAATATACGCCGCCGGCATTGAGGAAGGCGGGCATCCGCTCAATGACGATGTGACGACGATGGTGCTGACACCGCGCATTGCCGAGACCGTAAAAATACCGGTGGTGACGGTCGGCGGGATCGCCGATGGGCGAACCCTGGCGGCGGCCCTTGCTCTGGGCGCTCAGGGCGTGATGATGGCGACCCGTTTTGTTGCCACCCGGGAGTGCGAGGTGCACGACAACATCAAGCAGGAAATCATCAGAAGGCAGGAATTTGAAACGACGCTCATCTGCAAATCCATCGGTTTGCAGGGACGGGCCATCAAAAATAAACTTGTGGAAGAAGTCTTAACGGTGGAATCAACAGGTGGTGGATTGGAAAAACTCATTCCGCTCATTTCCGGAGAAAGAGTCCGGAAGGCTTGGGAATTAGGCGATGTGGACAGCGCTCCGATGATGATGGGGCAATCCGTCGGTCTGATTAAAGACATTCCCACGTGCCAAGAGCTGATGGAAAGGCTCGTGGCCGAGGCGAAAGCAGATATTGAACGTGTGAAAAATATTTTTTAAATTAAGGTATGCCAGGAGATCCTTGATTGAATCTCCATAAGAACACCTGATTGAGCAGTGCTATGCTTATAATAAATCATACAGAAAAGGATGCAAATGATCGAAGTACAAAACGTCAGCAAGAATTACCACCAGGGGCAACAGGAAATATGTGCGCTTAATAATATCTCTTTAAAAATAGAAAAGGGGGATTTTCTTTCCATCATGGGACCCAGCGGTTCCGGCAAAAGTACGCTTTTAAATCTTGTCGGCGGTCTGGACCAGCCAAGCAACGGAAAAATATTTATTGACGGCCAGCCGATTCACGGAATTTCCGACAACGAACTGACGCTGATTCGACGCAAAAGGGTTGGTTTCATTTTTCAGTTTTTTAATCTGCTCCCGATTCTGAATGCTTTAGAAAATGTGAGTCTGCCGCTTCTACTGGATGGTGTACCGATTTCACGAATCAGAGAAAAAGCCACCAACCTTTTGGAAAAAGTAGGGTTGGGAAACCGTGCGGAACATCGCCCCGAACAGCTTTCAGGCGGTGAAATGCAACGCGTCGCCATTGCCCGCGCACTGATTACCGACCCTGCCGTTCTGCTGGCCGATGAACCCACTGGCAATCTTGATTCACACATCAGTGAGGAAATTCTCGCCTTGCTGAAAAATCTGAACCAGGCCGGTCAAACCATTGTCATGGTCACACATGATTCCAAAGCCGCCTCCTTCGGCAAACGCATTATCCGGCTCAAGGACGGAAGTATTACGGAAGACATTTCCTTTTCTGAGAGCGCCGCATGAATTTCTGGAATTTATTGCGACATATAACGCTGAAGCATTTCCGGCTGCGTAAAGCACAGATATTCATGGCCGCGGCCGGAATCTGCCTGGGCGTAACCGCTATCGTATCCATCGGCATGATCAACAAGAGTGTTCTTTTTTCTTTTGAAGATTCCTTCAACCGCGTGACCGGAAAAGCAAAACTACAGATTACCGGTGCCCAGTCGGGGTTTCCCGAGACTCTTGTCGAAAAGGTTCAGGGGGTTGAGGGGGTTGAATATGCCGTACCGGTCATCGAAACGGACGGCCTGCTCGTTGCCGGTAAGGAACGGGCTATCATGATTATGGGCATCGATGTGCTTTTGGATAGCCAGGTGCGCGAATACAGCCTCAGCGGTGACAGCGCGGATGTTCCCGACCCACTCCTTTTTCTGGCCAAGCGCGATTCCATTCTTGTAACCAAAACGATGGCGGACCGGGAAGGCTTTGTCATCGATCAGAAGATTCAGGTGCAGACGGTCGATGGCATCAAATCGCTCCGCATTCGTGGCATTATGAATCCCGAAGGTCCGGCCAAAGCCATGGGCGGTAATATGGCGATCATGGATATTTTCGCCGCGCAAATGGCCTTTGGCAAAGACGGGCGCGTTGACAGAATTGATGTGAGCCTGCGGGAAGGAACCGATTTGGAAACGGTCCGCAAGGCCATTGTCAATGCACTGCCGCAGGGGTACATGGTGGACACTCCCGTCGGCAGAACCAAGCAGGTCGAGGAAATGATCGCGAGGTTTCAAAAAGGTTTGGACCTGATCAGCTACCTTTCCATCTTTGTCGGCATGTACCTTATCTACAACGCCGTTTCTATTTCCGTGGTCAATCGCAGGAAAGAAATCGGCATCCTGCGGGCGCTGGGCTGCCTCAGACGAGACATCATCCTGCTGTTTCTGGGGGAGATTTTCATCATATCGGTGATCGCATCTTTATTAGGCGTTGGTCTGGGCCTGCTGTTGGCTGATTCACTGGTGGGCGCATTCGGCAAAGTTGTTTCGGAAACCTATGTGCGTACCTCTGTCAGTGGCATTCATTTTACCTGGTTTTATCCCGTGCTGGGTTTAATGAGCGGCATCTTTGCCAGTCTCACAGCGGCTCTTTTCCCCGCCCGGACGAGCAGCCTTATTTCACCTGTTTCCGCGATACGTTCCGTTCCCTATGCCGAAGAAAAATTTTACACGACCAGGCGTCTGAATGCCGGCGGTGTCTTATGCCTGATCCTTGCCGGCGCCATTTTTGCCGTGTACAAATTTACAGGAGATTCTCCTCTGACGAAAGACGTAACTCTTTTGATTATTGCCCAGCTCATGGTAGCCATCGGCATATCACTTTTCACACCGGCGTTTCTAAAGGGATTTGTGAATATATTCAACCATTTCTTTTCAACGCACTTTGGAGCGGCAGGAAGGTTGGCCGGTCTTAATCTCCGGAAGAATCTGATCAGGAACTCGGTTGCCGTCGCCGCTGTTTTTTTTGGCATTGCGGTATTTGTCGCCAGCGTCGGCTTTACGCACAGCATCAAGCAATCCGTCGTCAAATGGCTGGATTCCATGATTATCGGAGATGTGATTGTCACCTCCGGTCATCCCGGTTCCAGTGCCAATGCCCACAGCATTCCCATGCCGGTGGAAATGTCTGCACAATTGGAGAAAGTGCCCGGTGTTCAACGGGTGGCGCCCTGGCGCAGGGTTTTCATGAGCTACAACGGCAGGCGCGTGCTGCTTTCCGTTGCGTCTTTATCCCGATACCCGAATCATCGAAACAAGGATACAGAAGGAGTTACAAATGGCGGTCCAGCAAAAGATACCGTGGTCGTCAGTGAACCGTTTGCCGCCATCTTTAAGGTAAAAAAGGGTGATGTGATCACGCTCCCGACACCATCAGGACCCGTTAAGTTCGATGTAGCGGGAATCGTGGTGGATTACTCGAGCGACGCCGGAGTCATCGGAATGGATATTCCTACTTATCAGCGCCACTGGGGGGATATGTTATGCAATTCTTTTTTTCTGGCCGTTCATCCCGGAACGGATGTTAAGAAAGTTTGTGCGGAAATTCAGAGCCGTTTCGGTGTCGATCGTAAACTTTATGTTCTATCTTCACTGGAATTCAAGGAAGAAATACGAAAAATTCTGGATGATATGTTTTTCTTCAACTATACTTTGAACATTATTACATTGACGATTGCCTGTCTGGGAATTATTGTTGCCCTGCTGGCCTCGGTCATGGAACGAACGCGCGAAATCGGTACGCTGCGCGCCATTGGTACACTAAGAAAGCAAATATACGGAGTCATCATCCTGGAGTCGATCCTGATGGGCATAGCCGGAGGCATTCTCGGATCAGTGGCGGGGATATTTGCCGGGTGGGTCAGCCTGGAAGGATTTTTTAGCGCCAATTACGGATCGGCCGCCCAATATTATCTGCCCTGGAGTTCCATCATGATGGTGCTGCTCCTTTCAGCCATTCTTGCCGCTTTATCCGGGATGATTCCGGCGCGCAAGGCGGCAAAAACTAATATCGTGGAGGCTTTGTCCTATGAATAAAAAATGTATTTTCTTTTTCACGTTGGTTTTGGTATTTCTTTTTTTACCTTGTGCGTACGCCATGAACGGGCGTGATGTTTTTGAAAAGGTACAGGAGCTGCGCCATAAAAAGCTGGATCAGAAGGTGGACGCAACGATGATTCTCTTTGACAAAGGGGGAGGGAAACGAACGCGAACCCTCACCATGTATGGCAAAGATGCGTCGCCTGAAGCGTACAAAATTCTCATCGTTTTTAATTCGCCCGCAGATCTCAAGGGAGTCGGGTTTTTGCTGCACGCGCATACGTTTGCCAGCCGTGATCTCTGGGCGTACTTTCCGGAATACAAGCGCATCCGGCGCATTCCCACATCATCTCAGGATGATTCCTTCTTCGGGTCGGACTTCTCCTATGACGACTTAAGCGGTCCGCCGGAGCTCAACGATTATTCCTTTAAAATACTGCGTGAGGAAATTCTGGATGGCAAATCGTGTTATGTCATTGAAGTGACACCTAAAAAACCGCGCAAATACACAAAGTACATCACGTGGGTTGCCAAAAACCTCTGGGTGCCGACCAAAGTTGAATACTACCGTGAAAATGAACTGTATCGCTCCGGAGCATTCAAGGATATCCGGGTAATTGACGGAATCCCGACCCCCTTCGAACTGGAAATGGCTAATTTGAAGACCAGTCACCGGACGGTGTTGAAGCTCCAAAACATTACTTACAGCACCAAGTACCCCAATGACCTTTTTACACAGCGGTCTCTGGAGCGTGGCGCGAAGTAGCAGGAATCATCCTGAACATTTAATGAATGAGTCGATGGAATTTCAAAGGATTCCTTTATCGGGAGGGGCGATCATGAAAAAAGCGTTGATTATTGCATTTCTTCTCTTGACATTTTCTTGTGTCAGTTACGCGGAAGATTCTCTTTCCGTTTCCGGCAAACTGGACCTGCGTGGTGTTCTGCCCCTGCAAGACACAGACTTAGAGCCGGAATATCCGAGTCTTCTGGGAAGATTGAAGGTTGACACAACGCCTCCGAACTGGCGTTTTCATATGTGGCTGGAAGGCGGATGGGATGGCAGCGTTGATTTACCGGTAGAAGATCATGGTGTCGTCAAGTCGTGGGACAAGGTTTACCAGAGCATCACTCCTTTTCTGGAATTTAAGGAAATTTACGGATCCTATTCGAATGATGTTCTTGAGCTTCGCGCCGGCATTCAACGCTTTGCCTGGGGCAGACTTGACGAATATCCGATCAACGATCTTCTCAATCCCTGGGATTACACGCAATTCCTCAGAAAATCTCTGGAGAACAGAAAAATAGGCGTCCCTGCCCTTTCCGCGCGTCTGAACAAAAATGACTGGAACCTGGAGTTGGCCTGGGTGCCCGTCCTCGTTCCTTATCGACTTCCTCTGGTAACAGAACGCTGGTCGGTTTTTCCTGAAATTATTCAGGCCACCAAAGAATATGACGCGGTAATAATCAATCAGGAACCTGACCTCGATGCCCACTCCCTGGAGAACAGCTCCGTGGGCTTACGCATCCAAAATTCGGGCGCTGTGGACTGGGGATTAACTTTGTTTTACGGTTACGATCTTCATCCCGTTTTTAAAACGTCGCAAGGCGCTGTTCTTTACGAATCCGGAAAGGTGACAATCTACCCGGGGGCCAAGCCTGATTTTCAAAAGATGTCCTCCATCGGTCTGGATGCGGCTTTTGTCAAGGGAGACTGGAGCATCCGCGCTGAAGCGGCGTATGCGATTGGTCGCTACTTTAATACGAAGTATGAATTTTGGGGATTTCCGGACGAACCCGCCCTGGGAATTTTTGAGCTGAATCCCAACAGGCACAAAAGCGACGCCGTCGCTTACGGTTTCGGCGTTGATTACCGGTTGTTCGAGGATTGCCTACTCATCATGCAGGCCCAGCAAACCATGATTACCGACAGACCGGATACGCTCTATGACCGGAAATTTGAAACCCTGCTCTGGGCTCATCTGAGAAACAACTTTATGAATCAGAAAATCGAAACCAACCTGAGCATCGCGTGGAATCCGGAGCACGGCGACACCATGGCCAAGGCCGATCTGTGGTACGTATTCACCGATTCGTGGAAAGCGGGTTTAACGGCTGTTTCATTGGACGGCCCGTCACAGTCTCTGTTCGGCCGGTACGCCCATAATGATCAGGTGGAAATAGATGTTGTTTTCTCCTGGTGAGAAAGTGTTGTGACAAAAACGAACATGATAGAAAACAATTAAAGCGCCGATAAGGATGGAATTTATGAAACGACTGGCATTGATGAAAAAGTATTTTTTACTGGGAATGGTTGTCATTTTTTTATTCGCCTGCAGCCAGGGAGGAGATTCTTCTTCAGGGGGAAATCATAACTCGTCACCCGACAATTCGAATGTTTACCTGGTAGAAACAACCAGTCTCGGAGAAGCGTCCGCAGAGAGCATTCGCAAGGCAGCTCTGGAAGCAGGGATTCCCGCACAGGCAAACGCGTTTATGAAACACTCCATTAAATTATACAAAATAACCTATCGAACCACCTACAAAGGACAATCCATTTTAGCATCAGGCCTGATCACCTATCCCATAGCGGTTCCCGATCCCATGCCTTCCATGATTGTCGGAAATATACAAACTTTCGCGGACAGGTATGCACCTTCCGAATTTAATTTGTCGGATATTTCCACATCTTTTGCGGCTATTGCTGCCTTGGCGGGATCTGCGGGCTATTACACGTTAGTCCCCGACATGATTGGTTCCGGTGTATCAAAAGATTTCATCAATCCGATGAGAAATTCTGAGCATGCGGCCAAGACGATGATTGATTTAATCCGTGCCGGCGACGAGTTTATCAAGACGAAAAAAATAAAGGTAAACGGCAAAAAATTCATTGCCGGCTATTCCGAGGGCGGTTACATCGCGATGGCGACACTGAAAATGATCGAGGAAAAACACATTGAGGGAATTAACATTGAAGCAACGGCCGTCGGGGCCGGTGGTTACAATCTGGTGAGGCTTTTAAATGAGGCCATTATGGAGGGTGATGGCTCCTATCCTTCCCCCTGTTTCCCGGTATCTCTCCTCTATTCCTATAACGCGTTTTATGAGTGGGCGCGCCCTCTGACTGATTTTTTTCAAGAACCCTATGCCGGCAGAATACCGGATTTACTGGGTGGTAAATTCACAAGCGATGAGATTGATGCGCAACTGACATACAGCCTGGATAGCCTGTTGAATCCTGTTTTTGTGGACCATCTCAAAAACAACAATGAACCTGCCTTGATAAACGCGCTGGGCGAAAACAGCGTGGACGACTGGGCGCCTCAAGGCAAATTGATGTTATTTCACAACACAAATGATCCGTTAATACCCTTTTCCGATTCTTTGGCAACGTACAATAAAATGTTGTCCAACGGAGCGCAAAACTTAATTTTCAAAGACACCGACAGAATCAAAAGCCATCGGGATTCAGCGACAGAATTTGTGATTATGGCAAGTTTATGGTTTGAAAGTATGAATAAATAAAGGGCCTAAGCGATCATCGCCTAAGCCCTGGATTTTATTAATGGCTGGGGAATAAGGATTCGAACCTTAATAAACGGAGTCAGAGTCCGTTGTCCTACCATTGAACGATTCCCCAGCAAGGTCGCTGATATAACTCTCGTTGAGAGTTATCTTTAAAGTCGCGAGAATATAATGCGATTGATTTCTTATGTCAATCAATTTTCTTCAAAAATTTACACATTCTGTCCGGGCAAAAACTGCACGGTTTTTTTTGTTTTTTAATACAGGAAGGACCATCGATACAATCCGTTCTGCGGATTCTCTGATGCTTCGGGACATGAATGCTCTGGCGAAATTTTTCACTCCGGTTTACCTGCTGCGGGCAATTTTATTTTTCATACTATTCTATTTGATCTTTTTACTTGTGGCGCATTTTTCATGGTGGATTTTGATTGAAAAGGCCCGCATTGCCATCAAACCTCTGAATTCTCAGGACTGGCCCAAATTCATCACAGCTTTTGTTTTGTGCTTTACACCTTTAATCTATATTTTTTGCAGTCTTCTCAATAAAAAATTTATAATCGTTCATTTACCGAAGCTCGTTCTTTATATGGGAGCCACTTTTTTCGGGGCAATGTGGTATGAAATTATCCTGGACACTTTATTTGTAAAGGTTTTCGGGCAACCGGGATGGCTTTACAAAATCTGGCCCATGTATGGCGGTTATACCTCCGGAGTGGGTCTTGTGATGTGGCCACT
>CAYZLL010000052.1:0-5943 GCA_964479225.1 uncultured Smithella sp. | reverse complement strand
CGCTTGTCTTCGGTAGAGGTCATTTCGATATGGCCGGTGGGGCAGACATAAACACAGGCGCCGCAGCCGATGCAGACATCCGATTTTTCATCATAGGGTGTGCCGACGGTTTTATGAGACCCACGGGCAAAAAGGCCGATGGCGCTGACGCCGACAACTTCTTCGCATACGCGCACGCAGGAACGACATAAGATACATTTGCCTTTGTCCGAATCGGTAACAAACCGAGGCTGTGGTTCCACGCCCATTTCTTTGGCCATCTTCTGGAGAACATCGGATTCGGGACAGCGAGACAGAAGCAACTCCATTACCAGACGCCGCACATTCAGGACGCGGTCGCTTTTCGTATTCACCATCAAGCCTTCTTCCGCGGCATACAGGCAGGAGGTAACGATTCTGGTCCGATTGCCTTTTTTAATTTCGACCACGCACAGGCGGCAGGCGCCGGAGCGACTGACAGCTTCATGCGCGCAGAGCGTGGGGATCGAGATGCCCGCGCCGCGGATGGCTTCTAAGAGCATTGTTCCTTTCGGCGTCGATATATTTTTTCCGTCAACAGTCAAATTTACCATGATTCATCCTACCTCTTATTTCACAAGAATTGCGTCAAATTTGCAGCTTTCAATACACGCGCCGCAACGGGTGCACTTGCTGATATCAATGGCGTGAGCTTTTTTCTTTTCTCCTGTAATCGCCTCAACAGGACAGACCTTGATGCACGCGCCGCAGCCGGTGCATTTATCCGCTACAATGCTGTAAGTAATGAGCGCCTTGCAGACACCTGCCGGACAGCGGTGTTCCCTGATGTGCGCGTCATATTCATCACGAAAATATTTAATGGTGCTGAGCACCGGATTAGGAGCGCTGCCGCCCAGCGCGCAAAGCGAACCATCCGCCACGCCGGTGGCAATTTTTTCCAGCAGTTCGACATCACCTTCCTGACCTTTGCCGGCGCAGATATCATCAAGAATTTCTTTCATCCGGCGAACGCCTTCACGGCAGGGGACACATTTGCCGCAGGATTCTTCTTCCAAAAAGGTGGTAAAGTATTTGGCAACGTCCACCATACAGGAAGAGTCATCCATGACTATCATGCCGCCGGAACCCATCATGGAGCCGACTTCATAGAGCTTGTCAAAATCCACCTGTAAATCCAGCAGGCTCTCCGGAATACAGCCGCCGGAAGGACCGCCAGTCTGCACAGCTTTGAATTTGCGTCCTTTGGGAATGCCGCCGCCCATGTCATAAATGATTTCGTATAAAGTGGTCCCCATCGGCACTTCCACAAGACCGGTGTTGTTGATCTTGCCGACCAGCGAGAATATTTTTGTGCCTTTGGAACCTTCCGTCCCGATGGAGGCAAACCAGTCAGCGCCCTTATTAATAATCAGGGGAACGTTAGCCCATGTTTCCACGTTGTTCAGTACGGTGGGTTTATCGTAAAGACCTTTTTCCACGGCGTGAACGTATTTGGCACGCGGCTCTCCGGCACGGCCTTCAATCGAAGCAAACAAAGCGGAAGATTCACCGCAGACGAATGCACCGGCGCCCTTGTTGATTTTGATATCAAACGAAAAATCCGTGCCCAGAATATTTTTACCTAAAAGTCCTCTTTCCCTCGCCGCTTCAATCGCCAGCGACAGATGCGTCACGGCCAGCGGATATTCATTTCTGACATAAAGATACCCTTCGTTTGAGCCGACGGCGTAAGCACCGATAATCATTCCTTCGATGATGCTGTGGGGATTGCCTTCCATGAGGCTTCTGTCCATATAGGCGCCGGGGTCGCCTTCGTCACCGTTGGCAATAACATACTTGGGATCACCATGCGCCTTGCGTACGCCTTCCCATTTGACCGCCGTATGGAATCCTCCGCCACCACGACCGCGCAAACCGGCTTTTTTAATCTCGGCAATGACACCATCCGGCGTCATTTCGGAAAGAACTTTGGCCAGCGCCTGATAACCGTCGATGGCCAGATAATCATCAATTCGTGTCGGATCAAGCATCCCGTTGGAGCCGAACACCACTCGAAGCTGCTTTTTATAGAAGGGCAGGTCTTCCTCCCTGAAGAGGGTCTTCTGCGTTTCCGGATGGCGATAAAGTAATCTGCTGATCACTTCACCCTTGCCGACGGTTGTGGAAACGATTTCGGGCACGTCTTCCACCTTCACAGACTGATAAAAATATTTGTGGGGATGAATAATAATCATGGGCCCTTTTTCGCAGAAACCCAGACAACCGGTAGCCAGAACATCCACGTCCATATTCTGTTTTTTCAATTCAGCTTCGAGCGCTTCTTTGACTTTGATGCTGCCATAGGCGCGGCAACCTGTTCCGGCGCAAACCGTAACGAATTTTTTATTGGGGCCGTAATTTAACCTCGCTTCTTCCAAAACCTGGTGGGCTTGAACATCCGAATTTTCTTTCATTATTGTGCCCCCTCTTTGTTGATATTATCGATCATCTTATCGATTTTCTTCATGGTTACCTGACCGTGATATTCGGTATTAATAACGACAACAGGCCCCAGTGCGCAGGCGCCGACACAGTTGACGGTTTCGAGCGAAAACTTATTGTCCTGGGTGGTTTCACCCGGTTTGATGCCCAGTGTGCGTTCAAGCTTGTCCTGCAGAGCGGCCGCGCCGCGGACATGGCAGGCTGTTCCCATGCAGATTTTGACTATATTTTCACCACGCGGTTTCAAGCTGAAGGCGGTGTAAAACGTCGCCGCTTCATACACACGGGTGAAGGGCACGTTCATCGCTTTGGCCGCCGTTTTCAGAGCTTCCTTGGGAAGATAGTTGAAGGCTTCCTGAATATCCTGCAACACGGCAATCATGCCACTCTTATCTCCACCGTGTCTTTTCACGATTTGTTTTGTTTTTGCTGCAACGCTGATGGCTTTCGTCATTCTTTTTTCACCTCGGTATTCTTTAAAAACTTTTTCTTTTATCCCGTTAATAATATTGAGCGCCGAAATCCCTGACCCGTCTAAACATTGCCGGTTTTCAGAAATTTCGCTTTTTCTTTGAGTTTATTAAATTCAGTCGTCACTTTTTCCTGAATCTGGTCTATTTCTTCCGGTCCCAGATGACGGAAACGTCCCTGGCCCTTGAAATAATCTTTAATCGGTTTCAATTTCTTGGGCATATCCGGAGATAAACGATAATGTCCATTTTCCACTTCATACAAGGGGAAGACTCCCGTTTCCACAGCCAGACGTCCCGTGGAAACTGCCATGTGAGAAGGAGAACGCCAGCCGGTCGGACAAACCGAGAAACAGTGAATGTAGGACGGACCCTTGATGCTCTTGGCCTTCTCCATCTTGCGGATGAAATCCAGCGGATAACTGGGACAAGCAGTCGCCACATAGGGTATGCCGTGAGCAACCAGAATTTCGGGCATATTCTTTTTCCATGTTTTCTGGCCGATGCTGACTTTACCTGCCGGAGCGGTCGTGGTGGATGCGCCCATCGGCGTAGCGCTGGAGCGCTGAATGCCGGTGTTCATATAAGCTTCATTGTCGAAACAGACATAAATCATATCATGGCCGCGTTCCATGGCGCCGGAAAGAGCCTGAAAGCCGATGTCCATGGTGGCGCCGTCGCCGCCCATGCCGACGACTTTTACATAACGGTCGTCAATCTTGCCTTTCTTGCGCAGCGCCTTAAGGCCTGCTTCAATGCCGGAAGCAACGGACGCCGCGTTTTCAAAGGCCACGTGAACCCAAGGAACACGCCAAGCTGTTGTGGGAAACATACTGGAAACAATTTCCATACAGCCGGTCGCCGAAGCGATGACGGTATTGTCTCCCAGAGCTTTCGCCATCAGCCGCACGGCTAAAACTTCCGCACAGCCGGAGCAGGCGCGATGACCGGGCGATAACAATTCTTTTTTATTAATTAACCGCGGAGCAAATAAATCAAAATTTTCTACGATACTCATTATTCTCTCACTCCCCAAAATTCATAGGTGTCGGCCAGTTTGTTGTCTGTGTCTCCCATAACTTTTTCAAACATACCGGTGAAATCGTTGACAGGAACATCACGTCCACCCAATCCGTAAATATAATTGTAAATTAAAGGACGCTGAGCTTCGGCATACAGTGCGGACTTGATTTCCGAAAAAACCGGGCCGCCGGGACCGCCAAACGATACGGCGCGATCGGTCACGATCAGTTTTTTCGCGTTTTTAATCGCGGCTTTGATTTCCTCAAACGGGAAAGGACGCCATAATCTCAACTTCACCAGACCGGCCTTGACGCCTTTGGCGCGAAGTTGATCAATGGCCATCTGCGCGGTTTCTCCCATGGAGCCCATCGTCAGCATGATAACTTCCGCATCGTCGGCTTTGTAGGTTTCTACCGGCTTGTAGTTGCGGCCGAACATTTTGCCCCACTCTTCCCAGACTTCCACAATAACTTTTTTGGAATTTTTCAGGGCTTCGTCCTTGGCCTTCATGATTTCCGTGAAATAATCGGACATGGCGAAAGCGCCCATCGTCACCGGCCTCGCCGGATGCAGTGTCGCATGAGGAATGAATGGCGGCAGGAATTTGTTGACTTCTTCCTGAGAGGGCATCTCAAAAGGCTCCACCATGTGCGTTAACTGAAAACCGTCAATATTAATGTTAACCGGCAGCATGACATCCTGATGCTCGGCAATCTTGAAAGCGATGATGGACATATCGATCGATTCCTGCCCGTTTTCCACGAAAATGGAAATCCAGCCGGAATCACGCTGCGGCATGATATCAGAATGATCATTTAAAATATTCAGAGGCCCGGAAACCGCCCGGTTGGCAATCGCCATGCATATCGGCAGACGCATCGCCGAAGCGATCGGCAGCAATTCATGCATATACATCAAGCCCTGAGAACTGGTTGCTGTGTAAGAACGAGCACCCGTTCCGGAGGCACCGATCACCGCGCTCATGGCCGAATGTTCGGATTCCACCGTCACGAACTCCGCGTCAACTTCACCGTTGGCCACCAGGTCGGAAAGATGTTCCGCAATATGCGACTGGGGGGTAATAGGATAAACGGCCGCCATATCGATGTTGCACAATCCTACGGCTTCCGCCACGGCAACTGCCACTTCCATTCCAATGCGTTTACCCATATTATTCCTCCTCCTTCATTGCAATCGCCTTCGGCCAGCACTCATGCGCGCAGATGCCGCAGCCTTTGCAATAATCCATGTCCGCCTGAAAGAAGCCGTCCTCGGTCTGCTGAACACAACCTTCCGGACAAAAAACGTAACAGATACCGCATTTAATGCATTTTTGATTGTCCCAGACAGGACGCTGAGACCGCCAGCTTCCCGTATGATATTCACTGGCGCTTCCCGGTTCAAAAACAACACAGCCGATGGGAAGTTCTTTCCATGTTTTTAATGCCATTTGGATATACCTCTTAATTGCTTATTTTAATTTCGTCGTAAGCCCGTTTCATCGCGTTGAGATTCTTCTGGGCGATTCTGCCGAAACGATGTTCTATGGATTCCTTCATTTCATCGAGTCCCATTATCCCGGTAACCTTGAGCAGTGCGCCGATCATCGTGGTATTGGCAATGGGAACTCCCATTTCTTTACGGGCAATACCGGTGCCGTCAACGAGGGCCAATGTTCCCTTGTAATTTAATGACTTGCGGATTTCTTCCTCGGTTTTGTGTGAATTGACGATCAATTTACCGCCCGGTTTCAAACCATCGAGAACATTGACCAAACCAATCAAACTGGAATCGAGCACCAGGACCACATCCGGCTCATAAATACCTGAACGGACATTGATTTTTTCATCCGCGACACGGGTGAACGCGGCCACAGGCGCACCCCTTCGTTCCGGACCGAAACTGGGGAACCCTTGAGCGTATTTTCCGGCGGCGATTGCCGCCACTGCCAGCAACTCCACCGAAGTCACCGCTCCCTGACCACCGCGTC
>CAYZLL010000051.1:0-15695 GCA_964479225.1 uncultured Smithella sp. | reverse complement strand
GAATTCGCATTGCGCTGAAGGAATGTAACTCCGGCATATGATCCGATGTCAAAGGTGTCCCACTTGGCAATCATCTTTTCGGAGGATTGGGTTACGGTCATCAGATTCATGATTTTTGTTATTTTCCCCCGGCCTGAGGTTATTTTACCCCCGGTGGGCAGGGCGCCGTTATCCACCGCGGATGACGTTCCTGAAAACAACAGGATCACCGCCAACGTAATTGTGCAGAATACCGCTGCCAAACGGCATTGACAGACTGCTTTTTCAAAACCGGCCATCCGTCTTTCTTTTACTTTCGAACTCATCCGATGACAAACTGTGTACATCTCAAAACTCCTTTTTTAATGTTCCTATCTTGTCTACCAACGAAAAATAATAATAATCCTTTATTAAAGTTCTTCGTTACTCCTGAGATTAATCGTTATTATAGCATATTAACGAGCTGTCATGATGACTTTTTTGATTCCTTACTTCTTTCTATTGTGTCCGGCGATCGTGCCAGCAGGTCATACGCCATCTTCGCATTATCGGCATAGGTATAGGACCACAGAATTGTTCCATCGCTCATTTTAACGTATCCGTCTGTCTTTCCAGTAAAGGATATTTGTCATATTGGCCTCTTTGGGGGCTTCACCCAGCGTCTGGGTTAACGCTCCGGTGCCGGCGCCTCCGCTCGTCGTTGCATAGATGTCTGCATCGGTGAATCCCGGACGGTAAGACACCAAAATGGAAGACCCTATGCCTTGCCCCATTTGGCTGACGCTGAGAGCTCCGGACATATAATTGAGCTTATAAAGAAACGCATCACCCGCCTGACCGCAAGCAGAAGCTGTGCCCTGATCAGGGACATATGTTGCAAAATAAACATTACCACCAAATATTGTCGGATCAGAAATCATCTTTTCTCCTTTAGGCGTCGAAATCGTTGTTCCGTTGGAGCGTGTCAGAGGAATGGTGGCAAGATTGACATACCAGCCGTGTTTGTTAGCTGCATCCGTATAAGTCGATGACGTGATATTTTCCAGACTGGACGAGGTGTACGTGTCCGTAAATGCGGGAGTGTTCGCTGTTTCCAGGTCTTCCTTAACCGCATAAAGTTTGTTTTTGGTTGAAACGTATGAAGCGTCAGCCATCTCGGCATCCGTGGGCCTGTAAGTGGGATCATTATTTTCCCCCGTGCCGAAAAATATCCAGAGATTGTTGTTCGTGTCATAAGCGGCTGTTGCCATCGTAAAGATTTGTTTGTGCGTATTGGTGGGCGTGGGGAGGCCTGATCCTCTCTCGGCATTCGTCGAAGCATAAAGAAGGCTGCCGGTCCAGTTGGCCGTCGAACAGGATGTGCATGGTGTAGTGCTGTAATTGGACAATCCGCAACTGGAGCAGTTCGGATCCTTGGGACAGAACCGGAAACGCCACATATTTCCACCCAGATCACCCATATAGACCGTGTCAATAAATCCATCACTATCCGAATCTATCGGCAAAGGCGAAGCGGCTGCAGAAAAATCCATATTGGCGTTATTGGCATGTGTATAGCTCCAAATGATACTGCCATCGGTCAAATCGACAACAAAGAATCCCTTGCCGGCACGGTAGGGCGCCGAACCGTCTATAGCCGATGCCGTGCACTGATACGAAGTGCCGTTAGGTGCAAGACAGGCCGCGGCGCTGTAACCTCCGCCGATGAAACCGACCCATTTCTCGTTGTTCCCGATTTTAACACGGCCTGCCTGGAACTTGCTCCATGCTTGACCAAAATAGGGAGCTTGTGCCGTTGTCGGGTTTAATTTCCAATAAAACACAGGTCCTCCGGTGGTATCCGTGACATCCAGAGCGTATAAACCGCAGTAGTAGCGATGAGTGTCCGAATACGTATCACTGAAGGCGGATGTGCTGGTGGAATAGCAGTTCGATGAGGAACTCCAAAGATATGCTCCCGATCCCTGCCCTTCTCCAAGGACTGCCAGTGTTTTCCAGTCAGTGGCCGACTTTGTTACTCCTGTTCCTGAACCAAGCCACGCATCGAAGACCTGAATGGGTCCGTCAACGAAGAAATCGTGAGACGCCAGTGACGGGCGATCGGCATGACTGTTATGGGCTACGGGAGCCAGTTTCTGCAGAAAGTTGGGAGGGATGAAACTCCAGGCTTCTTCGCCGCCACTGGTACAATCTGTACCGGCACCGGTGCGAATAGCATGCAGTTGACCATCGTTGGCTCCCACCAGAATCCTCTGTTTGCCGTTGGCTGCGGTTCGGATATGGCTGCTGACGAACGCATTATGAGAGGATGTTGTGCACTCCCGCGGATCATAAAAGAATTGGAGAGGCGTTTTGATGATCGCTGGATTGGTATGAAACAGATCTCCCAGTTTCCAGCCTTCCAGATTGTATGACGATTCACCCCGGTAGAACCCCACCACCAGATTTCTTGCAGCATCATCGGCAACAGCCAGATCGGCTGCCGTAATATTCGAGGTTTCAAAAGATGTCACTACGCCGTTTTTTAACGTGTACATATCTCTGTTTCCCGCACCTGCAATCTTCAATAGTTCACCGGCGTCCCAGCAGTGAGGGGTTATCACCGAACCTGCAACTCCTATCTGATATTTTTTTAAATGTCCCGTCCAGAACGGTTCTTTTAGCACACCTGAACTATCCCTCGGCTCAAAGGAAGCTTCATAAATGTAGTTTTCCTCCTGAACACGGGCAGCGGCCACGGATGCCTGGGTCGAAAACGAATAGGTTGCGGCCAGAATTGATGACATGGCTGCCGCCAGAGACGTCACCAGTTCTTCAGGGTTGCTGGCCATGAAGGCATAACCGCGAAGCATCTTACCCGCGGGGTCCGTGCCGTTGGAACAGGGATCGGTGCCCACGGTCACCGCCGAGGTGTCGCCCAGTTGTGTATCATTCGGATTTCTTGTTTTACCGTAATAAGCGGCCCAGTTCAGGGTATCCTGCAAATTGGCGGGCATATCGGCGCCGAATCCTACTACATATACTTTAAAATTATTATCGGCGGCCTGTTTTGCCCAGTAAATGGGCGCTCTTCTTTGCGATACATTCGTATCGGAACCGTTACCATTGCAAGCAAAAGTATCCTCTCCATCGGTGATAAGGATAATGGCTTTCTGACGGCATGAGGCGGCGGCATCGATGGTCTTGTGATAGGTCAGAAATTTCTTTGCTTCTTCAAGGGCATCTCCAATAGGTGTACCACCTGTTTTTCCATAACCGGCGATACATTCCTTGGCTGGATCGCTTGAGGTACAGGAACTGACCGTCGGGGCGCATGATACATCATTGCAGAAAAGGCTCGCATAGGGTGTTGCCGTTGTATTATCACTTTGTGTCTGGCTCCAGGAAAGTTTAATGCATCCGTAGTTCCAAGGATCGCTATGGGTTGTATCGTTATCCTCACTGGAGCAGTTATAGTAACGCATGAGGCCGAGACGTACCCCCAGGGTGGTTAGATCCGTAGCCGTTATACTATCGGAATTATTAGCATCCATGAGCTGATAAAGAGAGCGTTTGGCGATGGCAATTTTGGAACATTCGGTTCTGGCGCCGCTGTTGGAAGAACTGTAGAAAGGACCATCACAACTGGCCGTGTCACTATACCTGTAAGTTGTTCCCGAGGGAGTACATGATTTTGTGCAGTTTTGACAAATGGTCGTATGTCCGGAGCCGGATGTCCTGTAGAAAGGACCTGCCGTACAGGTTGTTTCCGTATAAGCCGGCGAGGGAGAATCGCACTGTTTAGACGTGGAACCTCCGCTTCCGCAAGCCGTGGTGTGACCGAATCCGGATGTCTTGTAGAAAGGACCGGTGGCACAGTTCGTTTCCGTGTAGCCGCTTTCAAGGGCGTTGCATTTCGTGTATTTACCGCATATTGTGGTGTGACCGGCGCCGGATGTCCTGTAGAAAGGCCCTGTTGTACAATCGCCCGTATCTGATTTATAGACCGGAGTGGGAAGGCCAGGATATCCCTCTGAAGTTACGACCCATTGCGAATCCCAATCGCAACATTTTTTCCACATCCACCAACAGCCATATTGAACACAAACATCTTCCCACTTCCCTTTTTCTGCTTCACCGGCGACCTTGCAGGGTTTTGTATGGCCGGAACCGGAAGAGCGATAAAAAGGGCCGTCAAAGCTGCAAGATTGATTCGTGTTAATATACACATCATTTCCAAGATTCAGGCTTTCCGATGGTTTCGTGAGGTAAAAAGGACCATCAATATTGCAGGTAGTTCCTGCAACCCAGAGATCACTGGTCGGCATGTCAGGGGTCACTGCCGGTGGGTTGACCGTAAAAGGGCCGTTAATGGAGCAGTCGTTGCCTGAAACATAGAGTTTGGAGGGAACACCGCTTAACTGAGGCGTTTCATAATACGGTTCGTCGCAACTGCCGCCGCAGGCATATAAAGTCGGTGCCGAACCGTGAGGCAGCCACTGCATACTGCCCGAAAGGTCGAGGACGATCAAGGCATCGGGTGTTGTTGTGGTCGTCCAGAGCGCATCGTCATCGGCGCTGGATACACTGGCGGACGACACGATGAACAATATGATGATTATCATCCAAAACATTTTTCCACGCATAATCATTACCTCCTTTAATTCCCTCCTATCGGCACGGGACCGAATCCGACACCGACATCTATTTTTGTTTGTGCTTTATATACTGTGCTCCTGCCTACGGCTGTTGTGTCGTAACGCATGTAACCATACGATACCGTGCTTCCGCCTCCTCCGCCCAGGGCGTAACCGGGCGCAGGCATGGCGGGTTGAGAGCTGACCCGTGGTGCGCAGACCGCAAACTGCGTTGTTATATCCGTTGAGTTTTGAACGGGTAGCCATGTATAAGCGGTAAAGCCTTCCGCCCCGCAATTGGCATCCTCGGTATAACTATTTGCTGCCGTCCAATTTTCAGGAAACCCATCATTCAGGATTTTGGTGACACCGCTTTCCGCGGCGATGATGGCTTTCTTTTGTCCCACCAGTTCAGACGTGGTGAATAGTTCTCCCGTGGACATGTTTATGACCAGCATGCCGATCGCTAAAAGAATAAGACAGGCAATCAGAGCGGCCATCAGCACAAATCCTTTTTCATTTTTTATGATATTTTTTTTCATGATCATCATCTCATAAACATTAATAAACCGTTGCAAAATGATTGCGGGGAATGACGCTTGCAGAATAGACGATCCGCCTTCGACCACCGGAACCCACATCGGCAATCGATGTATCAGCAACCAGTGTAATCTGTATCATTCTAATGGCCGGTATTCCAACCGTGAGGTCAGTCGGATTCGTTACAACAGTGGCTGATATATTCGTGCCGGAGCCGTTAAAGTACCTGAATACCGGTATTCCTGCCGAAGCATTTTCTACCAAAACCGTCTTGCTGTTTTGATTGGCGTTGGTATCTCCCAAAAAAGCGAATGCATTGCCGCAATTGGTTGATCGGCTGATGTACCTGTTTGCCGGATCATAAGAGTACCGGATTATTTCATTCGCATTACCGCCAGCACCAGTGATTACACCATTATCATTAATATCCATTTCAATAGTTATCACGTTCGCCGTTGCCTCCCGAATGCCCCTGAAGTTCAGATTGACGTTTGCGATAGTGGCACAATTTAAAGAATTGTGATCAACCCAGATGTTGGAAAGGGAATTCGGATTGTAAGAAGCCATCTGTATCTCCGCGGACATTAATTCCAGTGCGCCTCGCACATCCTGCTGGGCGACGACTCTTTTTTCTACCCCCGAAGCGGAACGCTGTGCCGTGTTCACCGTGGAAAATATTGCCATAAACACCAGACTGGCAACAAAAAGAGCCATGATAAGTTCCACCAATGTAACGCCATTTTCCTTTTTCATGGGTTCGTACACCCCACTGGAAATCTGTAAATTCCCTGACGGACAACCGTCATGGTTTCAGTGATGCCTTTTGTGTTGCCTGGCCATGTCACGTTAAGCCATACGGAGAACGCTTGCGGATCTGAGTCTATCTCAGTTATGGTTGCGTTAATCGTATAGGTTATATCTCCCCGTATGGCCGTGACGCCGCTGGTGGTAACGGTTGTCACGTTTTGTGCTCCCGTTGTCACGGCATTGCAGGGATTGGCGATGGTGGCTTCGTAAAATTGCATTCTGTTATACAAAATTTCCACCGCCCGTCCCACATAATCCGCTTTGGCCATTGATTTCCATCCCGTGGGTTGGAGAGCCAAAAGCGACAATATACCCAGGGATGTTAAGACAATGGCAATTAACACCTCTATCATGGATACACCTTTTTTATCGCATATTATATTGCACATATGTTTTTCCCGTTACATTGCTTGTTATGGTGGCGTTGGAGCCTGTGCTGCTTTGCATAACGACACTTCCCGGTGAAATTGTTCCGCGTGTTTGAAATTCTATGTCATCACTGCCATAGGTAGTACTATTGATATCCAGTCCTCCCCTTAACCCTAGAGATGCGGGACTCTTTGTTTCTAAAACGGTAAACGCGGCTGCAGCGCAATTAGCGGAATTACCTCTTTCAATAGTATAGTTATTCCCGTTCGACGCCGTATGAATGGTTATCTGATAACATAATTCTTCTTTAATGGCAGTCTGTTTCAGCTTTGCGATATCTGATGTCAGCTCTCTGGCAAACGTTCGCAGCTCCGTATTACGGACATAATGATTCCAATTATAAGATGCAATGACTCCAACAACTGAAATAATCGCCATCACGATCAACAATTCCATCAGGGTAAATCCTTGAATTGTTTTAACCTTCACTTTTTACCTCAAATACAATAGCCTTTGTATAATTTTCCCGTAATTTATATGCCGTCATACAACTTTTTTATTATAAATATCCGTACTTCAATGGTCAATTATTATTTTTGATCAATATTCTTCCTGTTGAAATTTCATGTTCATTACTTTTATAGTTTATCTTAATAAGTTATTTGCCTTTTTAACCATATTTCCCGGTTTTTTTCATCCTTTTTCCGTTTCAGCGTACCGGAATCAGGTACCGCATAAACGCTTCTCCCCAGAAAATATACGCAACGGCGGCAGCGGACAAAAATGGACCAAAAGGAACCGCGTATTTTGTGTCCTGCTTTTTTATAATCATGGCGATAATGCCGAAGATTGCTCCAGTGAAGGAACTGAATAAAAGAACGAAAATCAGAGATTGCCAACCCAAAAATCCGCCAATCATCGCCAAAAGTTTGATATCACCACCGCCCATTCCTTCGCGTTTGGTAATAAATTCATAGACAACGGCTATCGTCATCAGGACACCACCACCGATGAGTAAACCGATTAAAGCCTCATGCCAGGGAACCTTAACCAGAAAAACCGCCGCCAGAAAAAATAGCGGGATTCCGGGCAGCGTCAAAACATCAGGAATAATCTGATGATCTAAATCGATAAATGCTATGACAATCAAAACAGCGGTAAAAATAAAAAATATAAAGAAGTTCAGAGAAAGACCGAATTTTAAAAACAGGGCCAGAGAAAGTAAAGCCGTAATAAGCTCTACCAATGGATAACGCCAGGAAATTTTAGCGCCGCAATCGCGGCATTTGCCGCCCAGCAGAAGAAAACTAATCATGGGAATATTGTCTAAATAACGAATGGGATGATGGCAGGCAGGACACTGTGACGCCGGTTTGATGATAGACTTTTCCGCAGGCAGACGGAAGATGCAGACATTCAAAAAACTGCCGATTGCAGCACCAAATATAAATGCAAAAAGATTCGTTAAATAAAACATAATATTTCCAAGATCTATTAATTTAATTTTGAAAGGATAATCTTGCGGAACTGCTGGACTACTTATGAAGTTGCCAGGCGGTTCTGCCACCATATCCTCCTATCACGAAGACTTAGGTCAGTAACTTTGCGTCCCGTCTTTTCAGAACGGTTTGCCCTTTTCAAGCTTCGATGTTATTTTAAAGCTGAAAACAACCAAAGTCAAGCGATATTTTTAAAACAATAGCAGGCATTTATGGTGATTGAAGCTATCCGTCTATTCTTCCCCAGTCATATTTTATTCTACTGCCGTGCGCTTGAAGACGGAACAACGCCTCCCCTGAAAACTCCGCTCTCGTTTTTTTTCATTTTCTTATCATAAACCTGCGCTTTTAAACAATAATTTTCTTTGCTTTTTTTGGCTAATGCGGTAGTAGTACGCCTATGAACGATGAATATTACATGAAGATGGCTTTAAAGCTGGCCGGAAAAGGACGTGGTTACGTCAGCCCTAATCCATTGGTCGGCGCGGTTATCGTCAAAAACGACCGGATTATCGGCGCGGGTTACCATCAGCGTTTCGGTGGCAATCACGCTGAAATCAACGCGATCAGGGATGCCGGCAACGCTGTCCAAGGTTCAACGCTTTATGTTACTTTGGAACCTTGTTGCCATGAAGGGAAAACGCCGCCATGCGTAAACGCTATCATTGAAAATAAAATTGCGCGTGTCGTCATTGGTATTATTGATTCCAATCCTCTCGTTTGTCGTGAAGGTGTTGGCTGTCTCCAGGCAAACGGCATAAAAGTCACGACGGGTGTTCTGGAACAAGAATGTCGTCGCCTCAATGAAACTTTTTTTTATTTTATGGAAACAGGCATGCCTTTTGTGACCTTAAAATATGCTCAAAGCATTGATGGGCGCATTGCCACAGCAACGGGACATTCCCAGTGGATCAGTTCACCGGCTTCATTAAAATTTGCCCACCGGATCCGGGCGGAACACGATGCCATCTTAGTCGGCAGCGGAACAGTCCATCATGATAATCCCGAACTCACCGTGCGTCTTGTCCGAGGACGTAATCCTCTAAGGATCATTGTTGATTCCGGATTAAATATTTCGGAAAGGGCCAGGGTTTTAAAGAAGTCCGCCCTTGTCCCAACGCTTATTGCCACGGTGCAGTCTCCGGAAAATCCCCGATTTAAAGAACTGGCCGCATCGGGCGCTCAAATCATAACCGTTGCTCCGGATAAACAAGGTAAAGTTGATTTGAGGAAATTATTGAAAATCCTCGGCAGGAGAAAAATTTCTTCCGTACTGGTTGAAGGTGGCGCTCAAATTATAACGTCCCTGCTGGAAAATAATCTCGTCAATCGCCTTGTCACCGTTATTGCTCCCAAAATAATTGGTAGCGGAATAGAAGCGATAGGCGACCTTCATATCAGAAATCTGGAATCGGCAAAAAGATTAACCATTCAAAAAATAATGAAGCGGGGAACCGACCTGATCATCGATAGCCGTCTAGGCAAGGTTATCGATTAAATTTTGCGCCGCCTTGATACCGTCAACCGCCGAACTGATAATCCCACCCGCATATCCGGCACCTTCACCACATGGATAAATTCCGCGAACAGAGGTACTTTGACCATCTTTGCCTCGGCAAATGCGCAAAGGCGAGGACGTTCTTGTTTCGACTCCGATTAAAATTGATTCTTCGCTGACAAACCCGGACATATTTTTGTCGAATTCGCAGATGCCCTGTTTTAAAGCAATCCCTGCAAATTCAGGAAGGACTTGATGCAGATCGGCAGATTGCAAGCCGGGAAGAAAACTGGTTCTGCTTAACTTATCGCTTATTTTATTTTTCAGATAATCCGTTGTTTTCTGCGCAGGCGCGCAATAATTGCTCCCTCCTTGCACAAAAGCCTTTTGCTCCCAGATTTTTCGAAAAGCCAATCCGGCCAGAGGATCTATCGTGCCGGCGAAATCGTCAACACGAACATTGACCACAACAGCGCTGTTGGCATATGGCCCTGATCGTTGGGCATTACTCATCCCATTCGTTATTAAAGTACCTGGAAAAGCAGAGCAACCGATCACAGAACCTCCCGGACACATGCAAAAGGTATATACAGATCGATTCAATTCCGGCAAAGAAGCTTTCACAAAATATTCCGCAGGCGGTAGTTGCGGATGATGATGCCATTTTCCATATTGAATGGAATTTATCAGTTCCTGTGAGTGTTCGATACGAAGTCCCATGGCAAATGGTTTGGCCTCCATTGCAACGTCTCGCTCAAAAAGTTTTGCGTAGGTATCCTCAGCGCTCTGACCAATCGCTAGGATAAGATGATTGGTTTTAATTTCTTGTTGGTTATTAAGGATAATGGCTTTAATTTTTTTATGTTCAATGATGAAGTCAGTCACCTGGGCATTGAATTCGATTCGACAACCCATATTTATGAGTTTGCTTCTTAAACGAACAATGATCTGTCGCAGTTTATCAGTTCCAATATGGGGTTTAGCATCAATAAGAATGTCAGGAGACGCACCCATGTCAACCAGAATTTTTTTTACCCAGTGCTGGCTCGGGTTTTTTGAACGGGCAGTCAATTTGCCGTCAGAAAATGTTCCCGCTCCTCCTTCACCGAAAAAAACATTACTCCGGGTGTTGAGAAATCCTGTCCGCCAGAATGTATCAACGTCTTTCATTCTCTGCTCTAGGGGCGTACCTCTTTCCAGAATTAATGACGGAATACCATTAAAGGCAAGAAAATAGGAAGCAAAAAGACCTGCCGGACCACTACCAATAATTACAACAGGCAAATGGAGAGAAGATGTCGACGGGACAGACTGATTTTCCTGTATGTTTTCCGTTTTTAATAACTGAATCCCTTTGTTGAATTCCCTCTGTAAATTTATATTTTTATAGAATGCGATTTTTAAGACATATACAAATTGCGGAGGTTTATTTCGACGGGCATCTAATGATTTTCTTACGATTTCTATATTTTGAATATCATCCGCTTTTACTTGCAAAGCTGATGAAATCTTGGCTAATAGAAAATCCTCTGTTTCACCGAGATCTAATTTAATGCCGCCAAGTAATAGAACTTTCATTTATTGGACTCTCGTTGACAAAATCAAACGAACATTGTGGTATGTGACACATAAGAAACCGATATTGACAGTACATTTTATGAAGAAAATATCCATCAAAGTCAAGCTCATACTCTTAATTTATCAAAGGAACATTGTGAGAGCCCAGATGGCCACTTGAAAATCCCCACCTGTGGCCGGTCAAAATTCCCCACCCTTTGGTTGGCAGAATGGGGTTAATTTAGTTTTTTTCTTTTCTAATGCAAGTCGTTGGGTGGCCACCGGGTTCAATAGTTTCTTAACCATAAAATTCTATTGTCTCTAAGTCTATCGGCGAAAAACGAAACGAAAAAATAGTTGAGAAACGAAAAATAATTTATGATATAATTTAATTGTTAATGTCATATATTCATATAAGTGAGAAGATCATAATGAAAAAATGTCCTTTTTGTGACAATTGGAATATGGATGAGGTCATTCAATGTCGTAAGTGTCACGAATGGTTGGACTTGGAACCGACGCCCAGAAAAAAGGTTTCTGTCACATCAACTGATAAGAAACAAGGTGAAGCAGAATCTAATGCATTTCAAAAAAAAATAATCAAGATTCTAAAAGATTATAAAATAGTCATTATCGCAATGATTGGTTTATTGTTGATTTTTATTTTACAAAGACCGGACAAAAACATCATGGATGGCAAAAAAGAAATCAATAAATCGCCCGAGGTTGTTGTTCCTGCAAATCCTGCAATGCCACCTGCATCAATGCCGGAATCTGTCGAAACATCTAATGCTGCTAATGATTTATACAATAAGGCCTTGGCTCTATGCTCCAGTGGAAGATGCACAGATCCACTATTGGCCATTCAATATCTGGACGATGCCATTAAACTTAAACCAGATCTTGCGAGAGCTTATAACAACAGAGGGAATGCTTATAGTGACCTCGGTCAGGATCAACGAGCGATACAGGAATATAACGAAGCCATACGTTTAAACCCAGATTATACTGATGCTTATGGGAACAGAGGCGTTGTGTATGAAAGACTTGGTCAGCGTAATTTAGCAATGGAGGACTACAATAAAGCAATCCTGCTAAATCCGAATTTTGGTAATGCATTACTTAACAGAGGAAATGCTTATTTGATTCAAAACAACAAAGAACTTGCTTGCATAGATTTACAAAAAGCTTGTGATTTGGGAATCTGTTCAGGCTTACAGGACGCAAAAAATAACGGAAAGTGCCAATAATGTAATAAAAAAATGGCTAAGAGAATTGTTTTAAATTGTTTGTTTTTTCTAAAATAACAATATCTATCGAAAATTTTACAACTTCATTTAAAAAGGTTTTTCAAAAGTAATCCGATAATTAAGAAAATAAGAATAAAAACTAAAATGATCATATCTCTATTCTTTTTCCATGTTCCCGCCATATTATTCTGCGACAGTTGCGGTAATTGATCGGGATCCGCGCCACAGAAAAAACACTTATTTGTGCTGTCTTGAAGCTGTTTTCCACAATTTAAACATTGTTTCATAACCAATCCCTTTAAAGTAATTTTACACTATTATAACAGAAAAATATTAAAATAAAAAATAAAAATTTATACAAACATCATGAATACTAAGATTGAAGAGATGCCAGTAAGATTTGGCTTGAAATGTAATGGCCATTTCAGTATTTCTTTTTTAAGTGATAAATCTTATGAAAATCAAAATCTTTTCTTATGCAAAAAGGATCAGTGACCAGTTTTTAAACTAGATTTCAAGTTGATATAATGATAATTTAATTTAAATTATAAATATTACAGATAATTTAATCTTAATCGGAGTGTAGTTCATTGTAATAGGATCTACCGCGAATAAAAAAAATGTGTTTTGATTCGAAGGAGAAAAAAATGAAAAAAATGATTTTTATGTTCTGCAGCTTATTCGTTTTGATAAGCACTGCTTTTGCCGGTACGTTATATACGTGTACCGATCTTAATGGCAATCTGATCATCACCAGTAATCCACAAGATGGAATGACAAAATGTGTACCAAAGGATTTTTCTGGTGACATGACATTACAAAAAAAAGCTCAATTACAAAGCCAAGGTTTACAAAACAATACCAATAGTTATAAACAACAGTTAGTGGATGAAAACGTAAATATACCTAATGAAATCAATTCATTAGAAAAAAGCAAGGCTGAAAATATTAACAATCAATCAAGTGGAAAGCGTTGCAATACAAGAGATTGTTTGCCTGTAGGTTCAACACGATTACAATCAGAACCATATGAAAGTTCAAACGCGGAGTCCGTTAATATTCCTGCTTCGTCAGCGGAAGATACGAAACGAAAGAGATCGGAAGGATATCGTCCGCCGCCGAGTGATAGCAGCGAAAAAGATGCGTCAACAAGCTCTTCTTTGCGTTAATATAAGATTTTTATTTTTACGCCAATACAGTGAATTCCGAAACCAATAAGTCAAGTATTTATGCTGACAGGACAGCAATTGTTAAAATACTTGACTTTCTCATCATTATGAGCAAAAGAGCGGGATCTAAAAAGGGAAAGACGCGATATATTTTATAATAAAGAATAAATGATTGTTTACAGGTGATATTTTGAAGGGACATATTAAAATTAACCAGGAAATATGCAAGGAATGCCTTCTTTGTATTCATTTTTGTCCCAAAGGTCATATTATGACGACCAATGAATACAACACGCTGAGTTACCATCCCGTGGGCACCGATGAAACAAAAGAATGCAACGGGTGCGCTTTATGCGCTACGATGTGCCCGGAAGTTGCGATCGAGGTTTACCGTGAATAAAGTATTGATGGCGGGAAATCATATTATTGGTGAAGCGGCCATTCGTTGCGGATGCCGTTTTTACGCCGGTTACCCGATTACTCCGCAAAATGAACTCACCGAATACATGGCCGAGCACGTGCGCAATGCGGAAGGCGGCGTTTTTATCCAATCCGAAAGCGAAGTCGCGGCAATCAACATGATTGCCGGTGCCAGTGCAGCGGGCCTGCGGGTCATGACCTCATCATCCAGCCCGGGAATTTCTTTAAAACAGGAAGGCATTTCATCCATGGCCGCCTGTGAACTGCCCGGCGTTATCGTCAACATCATGCGCGGCGGTCCCGGTCTTGGCAATATCAGACCTGCGCAGGGAGATTATTTTCAGGCAACAAAAGGCGGCGGTCATGGCGATTATCGAACGATCGTTTTAGCGCCCGGAAGCGGACAGGAACTTGCAGATCTGACCATGGATGGTTTTGATCTTTCCGACAAATATCGCAATCCGGTGATGATTCTTGCCGACGGCATGATGGGACAGATGATGGAGCCTGTCATATTCAAGAAGCCTAAACCGCGCGTGTATAGCGAAAAATTCATGCTGCGCGGCGCCGGCACCGGCAAAAGCAAGTTCATTCACGGTTTGATTCTGGATCCGATTGACATGGAAGAACACAATTGGAAACTGGCGCGCAAATATCAAGTCATCTTCAAAAAAGAACCACTTTATGAAGAGCATAAGATAGACGACGCACAACTGGTGATTGTCGCGTATGGAACGGCAGCCCGGATCGCCAAAGGCGCCATTAAACGATTACGCGGTCAGGGCATGAACGTGGGACTTTTCCGTCCCATAACCTTATGGCCCTTTCCGGAATTACAGCTCAGAAGTTTATCATCCAGAATCAAGAAGTATCTTGTTTTTGAAATGAGCACGGGACAGATGCTGGAAGATGTCCGTTTATCCCTGCAGGGTTACGCTGACATTGAATTTCACGGACGTCCGGGAGGCGCGGTTCCCACACCGGCGGAACTGGCCAATGTTATCGCCAAGTACTACGATGAAAATGATTAGCTATTTAAAAAAGGTTTTTTGATATGTCCAAAACGGTTTTTAAACGCCCGAAAAGCTTAAAAGAAAATATTTATCACTACTGCCCCGGCTGCGGGCACAGTATCGCGCATAGAATCATTGCCGAGATCATTGATGAACTGGACATCAGAGGCATCACCATCGGCGTTCCGCCGGCCGGTTGCGCTGTTCTCGCGTACAATTATTTTGACGTTGACATGATTGAAGCCCCGCACGGACGCGGTCCGGCAATGGCCTCAGCCATCAAACGTTCTCTCCCGGATCGGGTTGTGTTTTCTTATCAGGGAGATGGCGATCTGGCTGCCATCGGTATTGCGGAAAGTTTCCATGCCGCCAATCGTGGCGAAAATATCACCATTATCTTTATCAATAACGCCGTTTACGGAATGACCGGTGGACAGATGGCTCCGACGACGATGCTCCAGCAGAAAACAACAACATCCCCGTTGGGCAGAAACAGCACCCTTGATGGTTACCCGGTGAAGGTCAGTGAAATTTTCTCGCAGTTAAGGGGCGTAACGTATCTGGAACGATGCATGGTAAATTCGCCGGCCAACGTAAACAAAACAAAAAAGGCGATCAAAAAAGCATTCCAATGTCAGATTGACGGCCTGGGATTTTCTCTGGTTGAAATTCTTTCACCGTGCCCGACAAACTGGAAAATGAATTCCGTCAATTCCTGTAAATGGATTGATGAAGTCATGAGCAAGGAATTTCCTCCCGGTGTTTTTAAGGATGAAATCGCTGAATCAAAGAAAAGGGCGGAGTCACGATCATGATGGTTAAAACAGTATTCTCCGGATTTGGCGGTCAGGGTGTTCTCATGATGGGAGTCAGTTTCGCCCACAGCGGTATGAGCAAAGGGTATCATGTGACTTACCTGCCGGCATATGGCGCGGAAATGCGGGGCGGGACAGCCAATTGCACGGTGGCGGTAGCGGA
>CAYZLL010000050.1:0-15910 GCA_964479225.1 uncultured Smithella sp. | reverse complement strand
TGCAAGATTGAACCAGCCTTGATCGCTGGAGCAATCATTTTGATTGCTTCGAAATGTTTCGGTTCAGGCTGCAAGCCTGAACCAGCCTCGTACTTGCAAGCCTGAACCAGCCTCATCATTCTCATTTTACCCTGTTCGGGCTAGATCCAGTTTGCCCTGCCACTTTGAAATCAGTGTTTCTTTTAAAATCAGGTGCTCGGGTTTTCCCAAAAAGGGATCGCGGGCCGCCAGAGCGAAAGCATCTTCTTTGGCATCGTTTAAAATCCGGGCGTCGCGAATGATGCTGGCAATGCGGAAATCCGGAAGACCGGATTGCCTTGTTCCCAGAAAATCACCCGGACCGCGAATGGCCAGGTCCTCCTCGGCAATGACGAAACCATCCGTTGTTTTTTCCATGACCTTCAATCTTTTGCGCGCGTCTGCAGAACATTTATAATCGGCAAGCAGAATACAACTGGAAGGTATATCGCGTCGCCCTACCCTGCCGCGAAGTTGATGCAGTTGCGAAAGCCCGAAGCGCTCGGCGTGCTCAATGACCATCAAGGATGCCCGCGGAACATCAATCCCGACTTCAATGACCGTTGTGGAAACAAGTATCTGGATTCTATTTTCCAGAAATTCATTCATGACTTCATCTTTTTCTTTTTCCTTCATCTTGCCATGAATCAATCCCACGTGATAATCCGGAAAAATATCTGCTTGCAGATGCTTCGACATGTTCGTTGCGTCTTTCAAGTCAAGCGTTTCTGATTCCTCCACCAAAGGATACACGATGAATGCCTGATGCCCCTTGGCCAGTTCCATCCTGATGCTCTGGTAAACCTTGTCTCTCTTGCTTTCCGACATTAATACTGTGCGTACCGGCTTTTTCCCGGGTGGCATTTCATCGATAACAGAAACATCCAGATCGCCGTAAACGGTCATGGCCAGTGTCCGCGGAATCGGTGTCGCTGTCATCACCAGCACATCGGCATTGATTCCCTTGCCGCGCAGAGTCGCGCGCTGCATCACGCCGAAACGGTGCTGTTCATCAACAACAACCAGTCCCAATTTATGAAAATCGACACTTTCCTGAATTAAAGCGTGTGTGCCGATGATGATATGGGCGGTGCCGTTTTGAATTAGTTCGAGAACTTCACTTCTTGATGCATTGTTCATGCTGCCGATGAGCAGAACAGCTTTTAAGCCGATCTGTTCAGCCCAGGAACTGATGTTATTAAAATGCTGTTTAGCCAGAATTTCTGTCGGTGCCATAATCGCCGCCTGATAAGAATTTTCGCATGCGGTAATCATTGCCGTCATGGAAACAATGGTTTTACCACTGCCGACATCGCCCTGAAGAAGGCGGTTCATGGCTTTTCCTTCGGACATGTCTTTTTGGATTTCTTCGATGACTCTTTGCTGAGCGGCTGTCCGGTCGAAAGGCAAAATGGAATAGAATTTTTCCAACATCTTCCCCCCGACATGAAAGGAAATTCCCTTGTCCAGAATCCTTCCGGATTTTTTGATGGCCATGCCCAACTGGAAAAAGAAAAATTCATCGTAAATCAAACGCCGGTGCGCCTCGGAGCGGAAAGATAAAAATTGCTCCATGGATTCAATATTGCGAGGAAAATGAACCGATAACAGCGCTTCGTGAATATTCATCAGGTTTCTTTTGTCGCAGATATTTTCCGGTATCGGCGACGCGACATAGCGGGAATAATTTTCTAATGTGAAATTCATCACCTTGCGGAAATATTTCTGATGCAGACCTTCCGTTTCCGAATAAATCGGCACAATCCTTTTAAAATTCAGAAGATTGTCTTCGTCCTTTTCATCCAGAATTTCATAATCGGGATGGATCATTTGCTTGCCGGCGTAACCCGGTCTGACTTCACCCGTAAAAATGACTTTTGTTCCCTGTTTGAAAGTATCCACCAGGTAGGCCACTTGACCTTTAAACCATTTGGCTGTCAGATTCGCCGTGCCGTCGCTGATGACTATTTCCAATATCCTCTTTTTCCCGTAGTGGCGGTATTGCGCACTGATAACAGAACCTACAGCAGTTTGAACCTTTTGAGCATCCAGACGGTTTATTTTTTTGATTTCCCGGCGGTCTTCATAAGTCCGCGGCAAAAAGAAAAGCAGATCTTCCACCGTGGTTATTTTTTTGGCGGCAAAACGCGCAGCCATTTTTGGACCAACACCTTTCAGGTATTGAACCGGCAGATTCAGTTTGGCGGTATCATCTTTTAATTCGGAAACTCTTTCGACAATTTTCGGATCGGAAGGATGTTGTCCTATGTTCGCGGTTGATGCCTCAAAGGCCGATTTTATTTTCGTCAATAAATTGATTGCTTTTTCAATTTTGCTCTTCTTCAGTTCCAGTTTCTGCCAGTCATAATCGGTAAATATTTCCAGCATTTCGTCGACGAGATCATTGAAGGTCTGATCAGCATCAGGCAATAATGAATCTTTGAGTTTCGGTAAAAGATGTAAAAGAGATTTACCCAGATCTTTGATGTGGGGCAGATTTTTGTAGTCATCCCGGTGTGCAAAGGTCAGTGGCTGTTCAATTTTCCGTAGAATTTCTCTTTTTAGATCCATCGCCTTCTCCGCAATACAAATACGGCAAACATGAATTATTATTAATGAATTTGACGTTTTTGGTTAACAGATATATTTTGTTTACGCAAGGAATGATTGACTTAAGAATCGATTTACGTTACACAAACTCCGCGAAAAACCCATATTAAACCAAAATTTATAAGGTGAAAAATGACAGACAACATTACATATAAAGACGCGGGTGTCGATATCGACACCGCTAATGAATTCGTCGAACGCATCAAAGCCTCGATAAAAACGACAGCCCGCAAAGAGGTTGTCTCCGGAATCGGCGGTTTCGGCGGATTGTTTCGACTCAACACGGTGGATATAAAAAATCCTGTACTGGTTTCCTCAACGGACGGTGTCGGCACCAAGCTGCGCATTGCCCAGATGATGGACAAGCACGATACCATCGGCATCGATTTGGTGGCCATGTCGGTCAATGATGTCGTTGTGCAGGGAGCTGAACCGTTATTCTTTCTGGATTATCTCGCTACGGGAAAAATCGAGCTGGAAAAAAGTGTCAGCATCATCGAAGGCATCACGGAAGGTTGCCGTCAGGCCGGCTGCACGCTGCTGGGCGGTGAAACCGCAGAAATGCCGGGATTCTATAAACCGGGAGAATACGATCTGGCCGGTTTCTGCGTCGGTGTTGTGGAATCGGATAAAATGATTTCCGGCTCGACCATCAGCGTCAACGACCGCATCATCGGCATTGCTTCCAGCGGACTGCACAGCAACGGCTATTCTCTGGCCCGCAAAGCTCTTCTGGAAAAAGGTAAGCTGAGCGTTCATGACAAGGTTTCGGGTTTGGAAAAATCTGTCGGACTGGAAATGCTGGAACCGACCAGAATTTACGTCAAGCCGCTGCTTAATCTTTTCAAAAACTTCAACATCAAGGGACTGGTTCACATCACCGGCGGCGGCTTCTACGATAACATTCCACGGATCATTCCCCAGGTCTGCCGCGCGGTCATTAACAAAGGAACCTGGGATATCCCTCCCGTCTTCAAGGTCATTCAAGATATCGGCAATGTGGAAGAAAAAGAAATGTTCCGTGTTTTTAATATGGGCATCGGTATGATGATTATTGTGCCGGAGAAAGAAAACGATGCAGTTCTGGAACGTCTGGAAGTGCTGGGCGAAAAGGCCTACACGATCGGATTTGTGGAAAAGAAAGATGAAAATCAGGATCAGGTTATAATTTCAGAAGGATAAAACAAAAACATGGCGGATTTATTGAAACTGGGGGTTTTGATTTCCGGAAACGGTTCCAACCTGCAATCCATCATAGATAACATTGGAAACGGATCACTCAGGGCTGTTATCAAAATTGTTGTCAGCAATAATCCTGATGCTTATGGACTCACCAGGGCTCAAAAGCACGGCATTCCGTTTGCTGTTCTGAAAAACGGCGATTTTAAAAGCAAAGATGATTTTGACGCGGCATTGGTGAAGACCTTAAAAGATCATGAAGTGGAGCTGGTACTTCTTGCCGGTTTTATGCGTATCATTTCACCGACACTGCTCAACGCTTTTCCCGGCAGAATCATGAACATTCATCCGGCCCTTCTGCCCTCTTTCCCCGGTTTGCACGGACAAAAACAAGCCGTGGATTACGGTGTGAAATTTTCCGGATGTACGGTTCATTTTGTTGATGAAGGCGTGGATACCGGACCCATCATTATTCAAGCCGCCGTGCCGGTTGGGGATGATGACACGGAAGAAACACTGGCCGCCAGAATTTTAAAGGAAGAACACAAAATCTATCCTCAGGCAATTCAGCTTTTTGCCGATGATAAACTGGAAATCAATGGGCGTAGAGTAAGGATTAAAAACCGGTAATTTTCTTCAGGGATAATCTTTTCAATTATTAACCAGGAAATCAGTTATTCGATGTACGGACTTATTGTCATAGGTGATGATCTTGCTTCCCACGTTGCCGCCGCAACGGCATCGGTTCAGGGAATAAAGACGGCATTGATTGCAGAAAACGGCATAGCGGCCGACAGCATCATTGGTGACCTTGCTTTTAATACCGATCCCACACCCTTCACCGGTGTCGGCGATCATCAAATCCTTTCATCCTTATCGTATGAGTTGGGGATTTTGCCGAAAATCACGTCGTTAAACCCTGCTTATCAAATTATTCTACCTGAAAAGAGAATCGATTTTTTCAGTGATAAAGATGATCTCACCAGAGAACTGATCAGAGAATTTCCGGAGCTGGCCAATGAGATTAAATCTTTTTATGATGAGATTGAAAAAAACTCTATAGTTGCTGAAAGCTGGCTTAACGGACATCCCTTTATACAACCGAACAATTCAAAAGACTTTCTGGATTTTCTGAAACTTGTTCCGCATTGGATCAAGAGCATTCTTGACAATGTAAAATTTAAAAAAGTTATCGCCCAAAATCCATGTTTTCAAAAAATGATGGAGGCGCAACGCGCTCTGCTTTCCTTTCAAGGCAATCATCCGAACTCTCTTTTTTCTGATTATATTTGCGGCACTCCGCTGCGCGGCGTTTATTATTTCCCGCAGGGAAAACACATATTTTATAATGATCTGATCAGAAAACTGGATGCGGCTGACGGTTTGTATCTAAAAAATCAACCAATATTGTCCGTTAAAAAAGGCCGGATCATTGAAGTGACTTACAAGGACGATAACGGTGTTGCGGCCAAAATCGAGTCTGAAAATTTAATCGTCAGCACCAAGTGGCAGAATATGCATTTAATCCTGGACCGCAAAAAGAAATTTAATTTTGGCGATTTTGTCCGGCCGGCAAAAATTGCTCGTGTCCCCTTTACCCTTCATCTGGGAATCAAACCTCAATGTCTTCCCGAAAAAATGGCCAGGCATGTTGCCGTGGTCTGCGATGTCCACAAGGATATCTATGATGATAATAACCTGATTCTTCTGGAATCCGGAGGGTCACAAAATGAAAATGCGGTCACCTTGTCCAGGGTTCCCCTTTCGGTCACTGTTTTTCTACCGGATCAGCCAGAGATCTGGGCCGAAAATAATCTAGAGAAAAGAGCTGACGCCATCATCAATAATCTGGATAATTTTTTCCCGTTCTTAAGAGAAAATATCGAATTGTTCGATATCCATGAATCCATCAACATTTCACAGAAGCAACGTAACGTCGTTAATCCCAAATATAATATTCGAAACTCTTTCCTTTCCGGGTTTGCAGCAAAAAGTTATAAGACAAGATTCGGCAATATTTATCTGACAGGTGCGTCTTTGCTGGCAGATGCCGGTTTCGAGGGCGAAATGATTTCGGGCAACAATGCCGTCAAACAATTATCCAGTAAAAGGGAATGATCATGCAATATGATTTTACCATCGCCAATTTAGGCAGAAGAACAATTCAGTCACCTTTGAAAATCAGTAACTACACAGAGGACAAGAAGCGATTGTTATTTAATACGCACACCGATGATTTTGATTCCATGATGGATAAAAATGGACAACCGCTTTCCGTGGAACTGGCCGGGCCTCGCGAAAAAAATTTTTTTCATCCGTCAAAAACAAAAGCAGCCATCGTCACCTGTGGCGGTCTGTGCCCCGGTATCAACGATGTAATCCGTTCGATCACGATCGCCCTTTATTACAATTACAACGTTAAAAATATTGTCGGCATTCGCTATGGCCTGAGAGGATTAAATCCGCAATATGGACACAAACCGGTCAGGCTTTTCCCGGATACGGTGAAAGACATCAGCAATCTTGGCGGCAGCATTCTTTCCACATCCCGCGGGCCACAGGACGCTCACGTGGTCGTTGATTATCTCCTCAAGATGAATATCAACATTCTCTTTTGCATCGGCGGTGATGGCACCATCAGGGCGGCCGAAAACATTACAAGCGAAGTCAATAAAAGAAATCAGAAAATTGCCATTGTCTGCATCCCTAAAACCATCGATAATGATCTCAACCTGATTCAGAAATCATTTGGCTTTGATACAGCCATCGAAAAGGCGGCGGATGCCATCAAAAGCGCGCACGTTGAAGCCAAAGGAGCGCTCAATGGCATCGGTTTGATAAAAATCATGGGACGTCATTCCGGTCATATCGCCGCCTACGCCGCCCTGGCACAAAACGACACCAATTTTGTTTTGATACCGGAAGTGCCTTTCGAACTGGAAGGCAAAAACGGCTTTTTAGCAACGCTGAAGAAACGCATGAAGACCAGAGGACACGCCGTCATTCTGGTTGCGGAAGGCGCCGGACAGAATTTGTTTCAAAATGAAAACCCTGCTGAAAAAGATCAATCCGGCAATATCCGTCTTCAGGATATCGGGTTGTTTCTGAAAAATTCCATTACAAGTTATTTTAAGAAAATCGACGTGGAAATAAATCTGAAATACATCGAACCCAGTTATCTGATTCGCTCCGTTCCGTCGAATGCTTCGGACGATATTTATTGCAATATGCTGGGGCAATACGCCGTTCACGCCGGAATGGCGGGAAAAACCGGGATTCTGGTGGCCTTGATGAAAGACGAATATGTTCATTTGCCGCTTCAGTCAGTCGCTTCGAACAGGAAAATCGACCCGCAAAGCGATATCTGGCTGCGCGTTCTGGAAAGAACCGGACAGCCCGCCTCCATGAAAAATAATATAAATTCATCATATTAATCACTTATAATGATTTATTGTGATTTATGATGATCTTGTTCGTTCAAAAAGCGTGAATGCTCAAAAAAAAATCAAAAACGAAGATAAAGTGAAAAAATGCTTGCAAAATGCTGCCTTATAGTTTAGTAACGTCGCACATTTTAAGGAGGATTTGAAAATGTCTCGTGTTTGTGAAGTATGTGGAAAGAAGCCGTCAATCGGTAATACAGTCAGTCATGCGAACAACAAAACCAAAGCGGTGTGGCGTCCCAATCTACAAAGTCTGCGATGTGTTGATAAAAAAACAGGATCCGTGAAAAGAGTCAAGGTTTGCACGCGTTGCATTCGTTCCGGGTTTGTCCAGAAAGCTATTTAAAAAAGTTAAGCGTGTTGTACTCTTTGATCACTTTGACGGTATCCATAAAAAACAATTCGTCATCGTCAATCAGTTCAACCGCCCGCTGAAACAAATCTTTCAGATCATCATCAAATAATTTTTTATCGCTGCGAAGGCCGAATTTATCTTTATAAAGATTAATCCGGCCTTCCATATTCATGATACCGGCCATAGATTCCCTGGTGATAAAAAGCAGAGCGCTTTTCATGACTTCGACAATCTCTTTTTCTTCGAGGCCGTATAACCAGTTCATCGTTGCCACAAACTCACTCATTTTGTGATCAACGGTATATTGGACAGCCTCCACCAGTTTATCAATGGTGCTGTACGCATTGATATGCTTCAAAATCACCAGATCGTAAATCATTTCAATAATTAAATGGGATTGATAAACAGCATCGTTGAGTGAAATGTCTTTATCAATGCTCTCGTACACCGACATAATGGATTGAACCAAATGATTCCCCTTGATGTAGGAATAGCCCCGGGAATTGATGTTGAATTCTTCCTGGTAACCGGAGCAAATGTAACCGTAGTGTGAAAGGTCATCGATCAGGAGATGATACATAACATAATCCGATTTGGGGTATTGACCGGGCGCTTTTAGTGATCGCTGCAAGTTATGCGTTCTGGCGGGACTGATCCCGGGATGGATCGCCAATAAATCAGGTGCAACATTGTAAACATAAATGTCCGGTTCCACGTCCTGCAAGCCGGCAGCCTTTATTATCTTTTGTAAAAAGTATGTATGCGTAAGCATGAACATCTTTAATTTTCCTGATAGCCTGATATTTCTTTAATTTTATATTTGATTTGAAGTTCTTCAAGCAGTCCATTCATTTCCTGCACAAAATCAGGCATCATGGCAATCCTGATAATTGCTTTTTGAAAATCTACCGTGGAAACCGCCGCCATGCGCCCGTATCCTTCAATGATAAATTGTACCATCACGATATGTTTTCTTTCAATTTGAAAATACCTATTCATCATCGTTCATTTTTCATGAAAGTATCAGTTAACGTTTGACGTCGTAAGATAAAGACTGTATGATCCCGAAAAAAGCAAGGATAATTTATGCACAATTATAAAAAGTTATTAATATTATTATCCATTTTCGTATTATCGTGCTCGGCCGGCACCCCCAATATCAGAAGCATCTCCGAAGGAAATGTTCATTCATTTCTGGAAAAAGCCCCCAAAGCGGACGAACACCCCAATGCGGGCGCTGTTCTACTGTATTCTTACAGTTATGTTGAATTTTTTAAAGACGGAACCAGTGTGACCCGTTCGCTGGAACGCTATAAAATACTTAACGAACGCGGCCGCAACTTTGCCACAAAATCAATTCCATATCGCGAGGGGTATCAGGAAGTTAAAATTTTTTTTGCCAATACGATCAAACCGGATGGAAAAATCATCACCCTGGATGAAAAAGACATTCAGGACGCCTCACAGCATGCCGGTTATGAATTCTACACGGATATCAAGGTTAAAAAATTTACCATGCCGGCTGTCGAAAATGACTGCGTCATCGAAGTCGCCTATGAAATAAAGAATCTCAAACCGATCCTGGATATGGATTATGCGGACACTTTTTTCTGCCGGAATCTTTTCCCAATCGAAGAAGACATTGCCGAGATCGTTCTGCCCGCCGGCACGGAGCTGAATTACAAAAAATTCAAGACAGACATTACCCCTCAAATCCAGTCAGACGGACAGAAGACACGCTACGTCTTCGTAAACAAATCTCAGAAAGAAATCATTCCCGAATCGCGCATGCCTTCCCTGCTGGATCGTGAAACTTTCCCCCAACTTTCTTACTGGACCTTAAAAGACTGGGGCATCATTTCTCAATGGTACAGCAAGCTTTTCCGGGAACAAATGAAATCAAGCGCCGAATTGGAACGTTTCACCAAAGAACTGATTGCCGGCAAAAAGACTGACGAAGATAAAATAAATGCCATTTTCAATTTCGTATCTCAGAATATCCGATATATTGCCGTCCTGTTGGGACCACATACGCATAAGCCTCATGAGGCTCATCAAATTTTTCAGAAAAGATACGGTGATTGCAAAGACAAAACGGTTTTACTGCTGACGATGCTGAAAATCGCCGGTATTCAAGGGATGCCGGCACTTGTGCCCGCCACCGGCAAATATTTTGACGATTCCATCCCGTCCATTAGCGCCTTTAATCATGTTATTGCCGCTGTTCCTTATCAGGATAAATATTACTGGCTGGACGCGACCAACGAGACGGCATCTTTTGATTCTCCGCCGTTTACGCTGCCCACGAAAGTGTTTCTGATTAACGAAGACGGTTCGCATCGTTTCATCACCACGCCTTCCTTAAACAGCAAGAAAGATTACTATCAACTGGACATCCTTTTCAATATTGACATCGAGGGTAACGCGGACATTGATTATACCTATCAGTTTTTCGGCAAGGCGGCTGAAGCCATCCGCTATTCTTTTAAATATGCGCCGCCGGAACAAAGGAAAAAGTTTTTTGAAAATAATGGCATTGAAGTCAAATCACTCCAACTCGGAAGTTTCACGGATACGAGAGATCCTTTTATCATCAAGCTTACCGGCACAATGAAAAATCTGGCACAGGTCCTGGATGAAGAGACCATGGTTTTATCCAACATCATCTCTTTTGATTCTTACAAGGACATCACGGCCGCAAACGACAGGCAGTATCCGATCAGTCTGAATCAGTCGGTGTATTCGATTGAAAACAACTCCTATCATTTTCCTGCCGGTTTCAAAATTAAAAGACTGCCCCGGAATTATTCCTTCGACAAACCTTTCCGGTTCAGAAGTGAAAAGTACAGTTTATCTGATTCTGTATTTAAAGTATCCGTAGAATCAAAAAACGAGGAGCATATTTTACCCCTCGATAATATTAAAGAATTTAAAAAATTTGCCGAAGAACTGCAAAAGCACGAATCTTCGATCAAGAACATTATTTTTGAAAAAAAATAGCAAACGCTTGACACGACAGGCATCCTTGATATTATAAAAATAAAGATGAAAAGAAAGCATTGTAATGACCCTAAATAACCGGTTGCCGCTCTCCAAGTGGAATATAAATGATTCAGGCAATAAAAATACGGAAGAATTATTAAGCAAAGAATTTGGCATTCATCCCATTATTGCTCAAATTCTGATCAACAGAGGATTCCGGGATATTGCATCAGCCCGTCCTTATCTTTACCCGTCCCTGAATGATCTACACAGCCCTTTTCTAATGAAAGACATTCAAAAAGGCGTTGCGCGCCTGATCAAGGCCATTCATAACAAAGAAAAAATTGTTATCTACGGCGATTATGATGCCGACGGCATTACGTCGGTGGTTATTCTTTTAAAATTCATCAGCCAGGTTACCCCTTTCATCGATTACTACATTCCGGACAGAATTGATGAAGGATACGGTTTGAAAATACCGGCTATTGATCAATTCAAAAAAGATCATGTCAGCCTCATTATCACGGTGGATTGCGGCATTTCTGACGTGGAGCAGGTTGCTCACGCTCAATCTCTGGGGATTGATACGATCATTCTGGATCATCACGAAATTTCGGGCGACCTGCCTCCGGCCGTCGCGGCCATCAATCCCAACCGTGAAGACTGCGCCTTCCCCTTTAAAGGGCTGGCCGGTGTCGGCATTGCCTATAATTTTCTCATCGCGTTGCGCGGTTCGTTGAACAAAGAAGGGTTCTGGAAAAACAAAAATTATCCCAATTTGAAAGAATATCTGGACATCGTATCCCTGGGAACCATCGGGGACATCGCGCCCCTGATTGATGAAAACAGAATTTTAACAAAGATCGGACTGGAATTAATTACCGAAGGCAAGCGCCCCGGAATCAAAGCACTCAAAGAAGTCAGCGGTGTCGATAATCAGGTGATCGATTCGTTCAAGGCCTCTTTTTCTCTCATCCCGAGAATCAACGCCGCAGGACGTATCGCTTCCCCATCCGATGCTGTTAAACTATTGATGACGGATGATATCTCGGAAGCCCGTGTGCTGGCTGAAAAGCTTGATTCTTACAACCGTCACCGGCAATTGATGGAAAAGAAAATTCTCAGCGATATTCTCGATATCATCAGCCGCAATGATTCCATTAAAGAAATGAATTCGATGGTTTTCTCTTCCGATCAATGGCATCCGGGCATCATCGGCATTGTTGCCTCGCGTCTTGTGGAACTTTACAATCGTCCCGCTTTTGTCATCAGTCTTCAAAACGGTTTGGGAAAAGGCTCCGGACGAAGTGTTTCCGGATTCAATATCTACAAGGGGATTCAGCAGTGCGCACATCTTCTTGTATCTTACGGTGGTCATTATCATGCCGCCGGTATCTCGATTAAAAAAGAGAACATTGATGAATTCAAGGGCATGCTTGATCAAATCGCCATGAGTAATGCCGAAACTTCCGATATGACGTCTCAAATTAACATTGATGCGGAATGTCCCATCGAAAGCACCCGTGCCGACTGGATAACGCAGTTTGAACTACTGGCGCCGTTCGGCAGCAAGAATCCGGAACCGCTATTCTACGCCCGTAATGTCAAGGCTTCCGCACCCATTATCGTCGGCAATAATCATCTGAAAATGTGGGTGAACAGCAACAATGCATCGCGTGATTCCATCTGGTTCAACATGGGAAAATATATCCATGCACTCAACGGCGCCACCTTTGACATCGTCTTCACGCCGCAAATCAACAACTGGAACGGTTCCCAGGACGTACAACTTAAAATCAAAGATATAAACATCATCTCTTGAACTAAGAGGAGAAAAAACAGACATGAACTTGTCCACCAGAGCGGCCCTGTTGAACGCCTTGCTTTTCCCGGGATGGGGGCATATTTATCTGAGAAAATACTGGAGAGGGCTTTTTATCATCATCGGGATATTAACCGGTCTTTTATCTATTGTATGGTCGATGACTCAAGCCACAATGGACATTTTAAAAAGAACACCCGTGCCGAAAGGAACCGTAAATCTGGACACACTCATGGAATTGACGGTAAAAACCTTGCAAGCAACGAATTTTTCGCAGATTGCGCCGGTTACGTTTTTGATCATTATCCTGTGGATCTTATCCATCATCGATGCTTATCAACTGGGCAAGAAGGAAATGGCAAAAATTACCACGCCCGCTGATCAACAATCAGCTTCTCCTCCGGTTTGATTGCTCCGGCACTTACGTATTCCAGATGATTGATTCCCACTGTGCAGATTTCACGGAACACTTTCTTGAAATTTTCTTCCCAGGAAGCGCTACCGATTTCCGGCGCTATCTTTTCAATCCGTAATTTCAGAACATCTTCATGACCGGTGCGGCTGACAACCGCCTGCAGCGGTATATTATTGAATTTTGTCTGCAGCATTTTTAGCTGGCTGGGCGCAACAAACAAGCCGCGGACTTTTACTGCATCCCCTACCCTGCCCGCAATTCCGGCCAGACGATACGATGTCCTTCCGCATGAACAAGGCTCTGTTATCAGACGCGATAAATCTCCCGTTCCAAAACGCAGCAAAAAGAAAATGTTATTGAGTCGTGTAACAACCACTTCGCCCAACTCACCTTCGGGAACATTTTTGCCGGTTGCCGGATCAACAATTTCCACGATGGTTTCTTCGCAGATGTGCCATCCTTTTTTCTCGGAACATTCATAAGCAACGTCTCCGACTTCCGTCGCTCCGTACATTTGATAGGTATCGATGCCGTAATCGTTTTCAAAAGAGCGGCGCAAATCCGGCAGGAGCGGCTCGGCGGCAAAGCAGGCTTTCTTGACCATAAAATCTTTTCTGAAATCGAACCCCATTTCCTTTGACTTATCAATAATCGCTTTTAAAAAGCTGGGCGTCCCTACATAAGCCGTCACCTTCAAATCTTTGATTAACTGCACCTGCACTTGAGAAGAAGACGCACCGGAGGGAACGACTGTTGCGCCGACTCTGCGCAGACCGTTGTGGAAAGTCAATCCAGCCGCAACCAGATGATAAGAAAAGGCATTGAGCGCGATATCTTTCGGGCCGATTCCTGCCGCGAAGAACGCCCTTGCCCATAAATAATCGGTTTCGGAAAGATGCGGCTCGTAAACCGGCCCGGGAGAAGTGAATATTCTATCGATGGGAGCGTCCGGATTTTCCAGCCCGGCGTAAGGCGGATTGAGCTGTTCCATCTCTACTAATTTTTCCCGCGATGTGACCGGCAGGCCCTCCAAATCTTCGCGCGATTTAATTTCTGTCGGATTTATTTTGCTTTGATCCAGCATCTTTTTGACACGCGCTGATTTCTCGTAACCCAGCCTGACCATCTCCACCAGCGCCTTGTCCTGCTGGCTTTTTCTCTTTCTCTTCCCCCACGATTCTTTTTTGTCAAAAAAGTTATTCATATATTCCTTTCGCATAAGTTATCTATGCCATAATATCTTCGATTGGTAATATTTGTCTGCCATGCCTGATCGTCAAAATCGATATTTGCTTCTTTTCTATACGGTATATGATTCGGTAATTTCCGTAAATCAGCTCTCTAAAATGGTCATTCTTAATTTCAGGAGCCACTCTGCCGATTTCAGGCGAAGCTGACAACCGCTCGACTTTTGAAAAGACAACATTGATCCATTTTACGGCTGCTGCCTGCTTGTCCTGCGCTATATATTCGGCAATTTCCGAAACACGCTCAACAGCCAACGGCGACCAGACAATTTTCATTTATGAACTCTTTTCAATACTTTATCTTTTGCATCCCGATGTGCAATTCCCTTCCCGCTGGAGATTTGATTCAGAGATGTCTGAACATCCGTTAAAAGCTCAATTTTCTCCTCCATGATTTCATATTCGGAAGCATCCATCAAGACGGCAACGCCTTTTCCATTTTGGGTAATCACCACAGGCCTTTTTGTATCACGAACCTGTTTGATGCAGCCGGCTATGCCTGTCCTTACCTCGGACAATGGCTTGATATCCTGATCAATCTTTAATCTTTGCATTGTACACCTCTCATGCTTCTATATTAAGTACATTATAACGTACGCTATATGGTATGAGCAAGAACTATTTTTGACCAAGTGCCTGTGCAGTTCTTTGAACGATTTTGTTTGTCGGATTCTTTTTCATAATTTCCCTGCCCACGCTTGAATTGGCCAGCGAAAGACATACCCTTCTTAGTTCATTGACAAGTCTCAATCGTTTCGCAACAGCATCCGGACTAAGATCAATCTTCAATTTTCAGACTCCTCAGATACTCAATATCTTCCTTGTCCTGCCCGCTGTTGCGCATAGATTTCAGTAATATCAGTCCCTGTGGGAAACCACTTTCAGATTGGGTCTTGTCATAGCCAGCGTTTGCGACGGCGGTAGGATTTTACGTCTTTGTAAGATTTCGCAATTCCCGATGCCGCCATGCCCAGATAGAATTCCTTAATGTCCGGATTGTCGGATAATTCCTGTGATGTGCCTTCCATCATGATTTTGCCGTTTTCCATGACGTAGCCGTAATGAGCAACCTGCAGAGCCATTCTTGCGTTTTGTTCCACCAGAATGATTGTTGCGTGCTGGTCCTCGTTAATTTTTTTAATGATGCGGAAGATTTCCTGCACGACCAGCGGCGCCAGACCAAGCGATGGTTCGTCCAGAAGCAGAAGTTGCGGATGCGCCATCAAAGCGCGACCAATGACCAGCATCTGCAATTCGCCGCCGCTGCAGTAACCGGCAAGAGCTTTTCTTCTTTTTACCAGCGCGGGGAAATAATTGTACACCATTTCCAGATCTTTCTTATAGGGTTTACCAAACCGAGTGGCGGTGCCCACGCGCAGGTTTTCTTCAATGGTGAGATATTTAAATGGTTGCCTGCCTTCGAGAACCTGAATAATACCCTGGCGGGTAATGAATTCCGGCGCTTGATTCTGAATATTGACGCCGTTATAAAGAATTGTGCCGTCTGTTACTTCGCCGTTTTCGGGTTTGAGCAAACCGGAAATAGCTTTGAGCGTGGTTGTTTTACCGGCTCCGTTACTGCCCAAAAGAGATACGATATGGCCCTTCTCTACACTTAAAGAAACGCCTTTTAATACTTGTATAACATTAGAATATACAACAGAAATGTTATTTAATTGTAAAAGTATGTCTCCCATCTAAACCTCAATAAGAAAAAGGCCATAATCTAAAGCTTGAACGTATGACTCGCCAGATTTCCGCCAGGCCTTTTGGTTCAATCAAGATAAACAAAACAATCGCCAGACCGAAAACAAATTCTTTTAGCGGAGCCATATTCAA
>CAYZLL010000049.1:0-16052 GCA_964479225.1 uncultured Smithella sp. | reverse complement strand
ATGTCCAAAAAAGCCATCTCTCCGCAGGAAACGGCGCAAAACGAACTGCTGCCTCGCTTGCAGGAATGCCTGGAAGCGGGTAAGCCCCTGCGTATGGCGGGACTGAAAACCGCCGACGTTTTTACGCTGCGGAGTTTCTCTTTCTGGACGATTAAACCGGAACTGGTGGTTGTCAACGTCGCGGAAGACAATCTTGCGTTTGCCGATCAATTTGCCGCCGAGGCCAAACTGACCGAACCGGTCATGGGGATCTGCTGCAAGATTGAAGCGGAACTGGCCGGGCTGGATCCCGCCGAGCAGAAAGAATTCCTGGCCACGATGGATATTGCCGAACCGGCTTTCGGCCGTATCATCCGCGCAGCTTTCTCCCTGCTGGGACGAATGTCTTTTTTCACGGTCGGCGAAGACGAAGTCAAGGCCTGGGTCATCCCCGTCCAGACCAAAGCCCCCAAAGCGGCCGGCGCGATTCACAATGATTTCGAACGCGGCTTTATCAAGGCGGAAGTCATGCATTATGACGATTTTGTCGCGCACGGTTGTTCCGCCGCTCAAGTAAAATCGTCCGGACGCATGAGACTGGAAGGCAAGGAATACATCGTACAGGACGGCGACATCATCACGTTCCGTTTCAATGTGTAAAACCATTTCATCCGCGACATCCGTGAGCGGAAACTTTCTGGAATCAGATGAAGAGAATTCTAGGAATATCAGCGTTCTATCACGACTCGGCCGCGGCACTGACGGCAGGCGGTAAGATTGTTGCCGCCGCTCAGGAAGAACGCTTTACCCGAAAAAAACACACGCCGGATTTTCCCGTTAACGCGATTCGATTTTGTCTGGAAGAAGCACGTCTGAACATAGACGAGTTAGACGCTGTCGTTTTTTATGACAAGCCTTTCTTAAAATTTGAGCGACTTTTAGAAACCTATTATGCCTTAGCTCCCCGCGGTGCCGAGTCTTTCATCAAGGCCATTCCCGTCTGGCTGAACGAAAAACTATTTTTGAAAAAACTGATTTTCGACCGTCTGCGGGAAATCGGCGATTACGACAAAAAGAAAATCAAACTGCTCTTTCCCGGGCATCATTTGTCTCATGCGGCGAGCGCTTTCTTCCCTTCGCCCTACAAAAGCGCGGCCATCCTGACCATCGACGGCGTCGGTGAATGGTGTACCGCTTCCATCGCCCGGGGCGAAGGCAGCAAAATAAGCATTTTAAAAGAAATGCACTTTCCCCATTCCGTCGGTCTGCTGTACAGCGCTTTTACCTACTATCTGGGTTTCACCGTCAATTCCGGTGAATACAAACTCATGGGGCTGGCGCCGTACGGGAATCCGGATTCGGCACAGACCCAAAATTTCATCGGGATCATCAAAAATAAATTGGTGGATATCAAAGCCGACGGTTCCATCTGGCTCAATCAGGCTTTTTTTCATTACGCGACCGGTCTCACGATGGTTGAAGACAAGAAGTGGGAAAATCTTTTCGGGTTCCCCCGGCGACGGGCGGAAACGGAGATCGCACAACATCACTGCAATCTGGCTTACGCCATCCAGCATGTTACCGAAGAAATCGTGTCGAAAATGGCACGGGAAGCCGGAAAACTTACCGGTGAGGAAAACTTGTGTCTGGCCGGCGGCGTTGCCCTGAATTGCGTGGCCAACGGCAAATTGCTGCGGGAGAAAATCTTCAAAAACATTTTCATCCAACCGGCAGCCGGTGACGCGGGAGGAGCCCTGGGAGCGGCGCTGGCCGCGCACTTCATTTACTTTGATGAAGAAAGAACAGCCGATGGTCAAAATGATCAAATGTCCGGCGCTTTTCTTGGTCCCGCTTATGGCCACGCAGAAATTGAAGGCATGAACAGAAAGTTCAACGCGGTCTGCCGCAGATACGAAAGCTTTAGTGAATTAACGAAATACATTGCTGCCCAAATTGCCGGGGGCGGCGTGGTGGGTTGGTTTCAGGGGAAAATGGAATTCGGCCCGCGCGCGCTGGGGAACCGCAGCATTCTCGGTGATGCCCGCAATTCGGATATGCAAAAGAAACTAAACCTGAAAATAAAATATAGAGAAGGATTCAGACCTTTTGCCCCTTCCGTGTTGGCTGAGGATGTTCAGGATTATTTTGATTTAGAAACAGACTCACCATATATGCTTATAACAGCGCCCGTAAAAGAAACCAGAAGGAATAAACTTCCCGCCAATTATCACGATTTGCCCTTTTTTGAAAAACTTTATTACCGGCGCAGTGATATACCATCTATCACTCATCTCGACTTTTCCGCCAGAATCCAGACGGTTCATAAAGAAACCAATCCGGAGTACTGGCAGCTAATCAATGATTTCAAGGTGTTGACCGGCTGCGATGTTGTCATCAACACCAGTTTTAATGTCCGGGGCGAGCCGATGGTCTGTACGCCGGAGGATGCGTACCGGTGTTTTATGAGCACGGAAATGGATTACCTGGTCATGGAAAATTTCGTTTACTGCAAGACGGAGCAAAATGACTGGCAAAACAGGGACAAATGGAAAGCGCAGGTGAACGCCGACTGATGAAAAAAATATTATTCAACAGCCTGATGATCATCCTGCTGCTTGCGGCGGTTTTTATCCTGCCGATATTTTATCCCGCGGGCATGGCCGTGTATTTGCGGTTGTTGCTGCTTTTGTTGATTCTTGCCGCAAGCTTTCAGTTATTCAAGACACTGTGCATTGATCGTCAGGTCAGCCCCATAACCGCCAATACGGCCACCGTTTTCTTTTCACTCTTTGTCATTTTTATTCTGCTGGAAGCAGTGTTCATGTTTCTTCCCCGCTCCCATTCCGCCGATTACACACTGGCTTCCAAACTGTGGTACGCGAAATACTGGAAACCGATTAACTCGCTGGGCTTCAGAGATCAGGAGCCGGACAACAAACATCCCGTCATTTTATTTGTCGGGGATTCCTTTACCGCCGGACATGGCTTGAAATCCGTTCGCGAAAGATTTTCCAATATCGTCGGGGAAGAGCTCAACAAAAAGCCCCAGCAATACACCATCGTCAACATCGGCTGGCCCAATCTGGATTCCCGCGGCGAGTATGAAACGATGATGAATTTTCTTTATCTGACCAGAATCAAGCCTCAGACAATTGTCCTGCAGTACTGCGGCAATGATATCGAAGGCGCCGCCGCCAGAAACGGCATGATCTTCGACGGCTTCCGGCCACCGGAGAACCTGAACAAATTTTTATTACTGATCGGTTCCGGTTCCTATGTTTTCAATTATTTGTATTTCCTTTTTCCCAGGGAATATCTGGGTATGTCCTATATAAATTATTTAACGGGCGCTTATAAAAATGATAAAGTGATGGCACAGCACAAAGAGGATCTGATGCTGTTCGTGGATTATGCTCGGAAAAATTCCATCCCACTGGTTGTTGTGGTATTTCCTTTTCTGGCCGATATTCCGATGAGTCAATCTCTGTACGTGAGTGACATCGCCGCTTTTTTCAAAACTCATCAGGTCGGTATCATCAATATTGCGGAATTGGCCGAAAAAATACCGGTGGAGGACAGGGTCGTGAATAAAAACGACACGCATGCCTCGATAAAACTCAATAAAATGATTGCCCGGGAAATTTTAAACAGGTTGAACTAAGGATTTGATAAAATGGATTTTTTAAGAGACATCTGGCTTTTTTTGAGAGAAAGAAAAAAATACTGGCTGGCGCCCATTATTATTGTGCTGGTACTGCTGGGTTTTCTGATGATCTTTGCCAGCAGCAGCGCGGTTTCGCCGTTTATCTATACGCTTTTTTAAAGTCATGAAAAAACGAAAACCAAATCCGAAACTGACCGTCCTGATTATCTGCATCGCGCTGGTTATCCTGCATCTGATGACCGGATGGCGCTGGCCATTGCCGGCGGCTTTCTTCATCGGTCTGGCCGGTGTTGCCTCTCGATATTTGAGCGGCTGGATTGATTTCCTGTGGATGAAACTGACCTCGCTTTTGAATCGGGCCTTGTCCCATGTTATCTTGCTGGCGATTTTCTTTCTGTTGCTGCTGCCTGTCGCTCTTCTCGCGAGACTGTTCGGCAATCAGGATCCGTTAAATTTGAAAAATACGACTCCAAGCAATTTTAAGGATGTCGGCAAACCGTTCGACAAGACATCGTTTGAAAAATTGTGGTGAATGCAAATCTGCTTCATCAAAAGCCGGGTACAAAATAAGCCGCGTAGGCGGCAAATGCCCAGCAGGCAAACAGGGACAAGGTTACAGCGCGGATGATTCTTTGGCGCAGAAAAGGTTCCGCGCCGGCCGCGATCAGCATCGCCCAGCAGGGAAGAAGGCCCAGCGTGTAGCTGGCTTTGGTTCTACTGTACAGGGGACAAACCATATACATATCCATCATGGCCGCCAGAAAAAAAATGATCATCCCGATGGAAAACAGGAGTCCGTTTCTGGAAACCGCCTTGCCGGTGAAAAATATTGAAACAATGCCGGTGAAAATAAATATGACAGGCGTCAAAGCCAGTATCGATCCGGCAATCATCCATTTTTCATTCCAGGGAATGAAATCCAGCATACCCGAATTCAGGCCATCGAGCCATAAGGTGGCATAAAACATATCCCAGAAACTGGTGACGCCGGCATAGACCGGATAAACCAGAGACTGTCCAAAAGACAGAAAATGAGACAGGGTGCGATAACTGGGATCCTGCCACCATTGGAGTATTTGCATCAGTTCAAATACTCCGGCGAAGGGGTTGCCCAGCATGATATAATTTCTCAGATAGTACCAGCCGGCCGTCAGGATGGCGACACCAAAGACAATCACCAGCGGCCGCCATGAAAATTTTAGCGATTTGCGAACGGAGCGCGTGTGAAAAATAATCACGAGCGCTAAAACCGGCGCCAGTAGCAGGGCCGTCATCTTGGAAAGCAGCGCCAGCCCCCAGACCAGACCCAGCAATAAAAAATAGTAGTCACCGCGTTCTTTTTGCTCCGGCACAATCAGATACAGGCACAACAGGATCACATAAGATATCAGGCACGCCGCCAGAGGTTCATTGCCCACGTACTGGCAGGCATAGGTGTGAATCGGCAGCAGCGCTCCGATGATAATCGTCAAAATCTGTAAACCCTTTTTCCCCTGAAACACCAACCGCGCGGCGCGATAAACAATCTCAATTTGCAGAAGTCCGCAAATGACGGGAATAATCCCAAGAAGCTTGACGACAACGGGAAAATCGAACCATTTGATCAGCAGGGCGTAAAGCGGCGCACTGATGATGTAGTTCAGCGGCGCCTGAAACATATGCCATCCTTCAGGGGCCAGCGGAAGCCGTCCTTTGGTGACAATATAATCAATATACTCGATGTGACCCCAGCCGTCGGTGCCTACCTGATAATTGAGATGATAAAGATTGTTCACAGACAAAACCGCCCAGCCCAACAGCATCAGCCAACGGACCCGCGAAGGTTCCAGCATCCTTCTGAGAGATTCTCCAGACTTATTTTTACCACCACTCGTCCATAAAGCAACGGCCAGGGTGACAACAAAAATAAACGCCAAATAAGGCCATACGGCGCCAAGCGCCGTCAACGATGAAGGAAATGCCTGCACTGATGCGGGTTGTTCTATCCGTGATGCGGGGACAGCCGGGCGCCAGTTCCGGCCGTCAGAGGAGGCCAGCCAGCCCTTCCCGGTGCGCACGGGCAGCGTTTCACTGTGTGCGATAACGGCGGGATACGAATTTTGGCTGATGACACTGATGATAATTTCGTGAGCGCCTGCATCAACGGCAAATGGTAATTTTATCCGATGTTTTCGTTTCCACGCTTCCAATTGATTACTGGTAGCGTAAATCTTTTTACCGTCAAAGAAAACCTCGGCTTTTTTCAGTGCCTGCAGAGAAATGATTGCGTTCTCAACTTTACCGGTGGCATTAAAAATATATTTGAATTCGCTTCTCGTCCGGCTGGATGGTTTAGCTTCGAGAACGAATCCTCCATCATCCCTGATCCAACTGGCTTTGTCATGGTCAACCAGCAGAAGAACATCCGGCGACTGGATATAGAACATGATTCTCAAACCGCCCAGGAGCAGGACAGCGGCAACCAGAATCAGCACAACCATGCCGGCAGGCTTTTTTAAATTTTCGAAAAATGGATGGACAGTCATTTGTAAATGCCTTGACGGTTGAAATTATAGGAACAGCGCTGATGTGTCAATGGTAAACTGGGCCTTTTTACAAACATTGTCCGGCTGGAGATTAATGCCGCTGTCCAGTTTTTTATTGACACATCCAAACGCGTTCATATACATTCGAACCGTTCTTACTGATTGTTACTAAAAACCATTGAGTGATAAATTCAACAAAATACATAATGGCCTCACAATTGTTGCAACAGCAAACGATGAACTCAAAAAAACTATTATTATGGTTGGTTCTTCTGGCTATATTAACCGTCTTGCCTTACCTGCAAATGCACTCGCATCAATTTATAAACTGGGATGATCCCTTCTATGTTTATCACAATCCAATGGTGCTTCAGGGCTTAAGCTGGCAGGGCCTGGGTTGGGCTTTTACAACAGGCATGACGGCCAACTGGCATCCATTGACGTGGATCAGTCATATGCTGGATGCTTCTCTTTTCGGTCCGACACCGGCGGCGGCTCACCTGGTTAATCTTGTCTGGTACGCAGGATGCGCCATTCTGATCTTCTTTCTTTTTTTACGTCTGGGCGTTTCCTGGGAAGGTGCTTTCTTCATGGCCGCTTTCTGGGGTTTACATCCGCTGCACGTGGAATCCGTAGCCTGGGCATCGGAAAGAAAGGACCTGCTCTGTGCTTTCTTTTTTCTGGCGGCGACGCTTTCCTATCTCCATTATGCACGCAAAAGCAATTTTTTGTTTTACCTGTTGACGACGGTTTTCTTTATTCTGGCGCTTCTGTCCAAACCCATGGCGATCACCTGGCCCTGTGTTGCGCTTCTGCTGGATTTCTGGCCTCTTGAGCGTCTGAAAAAAGATTCTAAAAAAATATTCTGTGAAAAAATCCCGTGGATCATGCTGACCGTCGTTTCATCGATCATTACCCTCGTCGTGCAACACAAAAGCGCAGCTGTGCAATCCCTCACGAACTTCCCCTGGACCGACCGGCTGGCTAATGCCGCTCTGTCTTATGTTGTCTATCTGCGTCAAAGTATCTGGCCCCATGAACTGACCGTATTTTATCCCTACCCTTACCAACTGAACATCTCTCATATAATCGCTGCCTGTCTGATTCTGGCCGCCATGACGGCCCTGGTCATCCGGCTCAGGAAGAATTACCCTTATCTGGCCTGGGGGTGGCTGTTTTATCTGGGCGTCCTGTTTCCGGTCATCGGAATTGTCCAGGTGGGTGGTCAGGCACACGCCGACCGCTATATGCTGCTGCCTCAAACAGGGATCATTCTGGCTGCCGGCCTTTTTCTGGACAGAAAAATGACCGGCGTGAAAATCAGAAAAATTGCCGGCGTGACGATGATCATAACGATCGCCGTGCTGATGGGATTGACCTTCCGGCAGGTCGCCCACTGGGAAAATAACTTCACTCTTTTTAATCATAATCTCGAAGCCGTCGGGGAAAATGAACTCGCCCGTTTCAATCTGGGATCGGCATATCTGGAAAAGAATGAACCGGAGCTCGCCATCACGCATTTCTCCGCCGCCGCCGAAATGAATCCCCGGGACGCCACCACCTTTAATAATATGGGCCTTGCTTACCTGAAACAGGAGAAGGCACTTCAGGCGAAAACCTGTTTCCGGCGGGCTATTGATCTGAATCCCCGCATAGCTCAGCCGCATTTTCATCTGGCGGTTCTGAAAATCAGGCAGGGACTGTTTAGCGAAGCACTGGAACATCTGAACACAGCGGGGCGACTGGCGCCGGATTGGGCGGAAGTCAGACAATTACGGGTCGAATTGATCAAACAACAGAAGCGGGAATAATTATGAGTTCTACAGAACCTAAAGATGAATCCGAAAAAATGACGCCGGAAATATCCGTCGTGATCCTGTGCTACCAGGAAGGCCAAAGACTGATTCCCTTTGTCCAGCGAACCGTGAAGGTATTGGGCAGTCTCGGCATCCCATGGGAAATTGTGCTGGTCGCCAATTACTGGGATGAGCAGAAAGATGAAACTCCCCGCGTAGCTGAAGAAATAGCCCAACAAAGAAGCCACATCAAGGTTGTCAAGAAGTTGAAAAAAGGCGGAATGGGCTGGGATGCACGCCAGGGGTTCCGGGAGGCGGAAGGACGGTTCATCTGCTTGATTGACGGCGACGGTCAAATGCCTCCTGAAGACATCATCAGGGTTTACCATCAAATAAAGCGCGGGAATCTGGATTTGGTTATGACCTACAGAACACAGCGGGGAGACAGCTGGCTGAGAAAAGTGAATTCTTATACGTATAATCTGGTATTCAGAATCCTGTTCCCGACCATGGGCGTGAAGGATGCCAATTCCAAGCCCAAGATTTTTACAAAAGAAGCATACTCCCGGATGCATCTGACCGCTGATGATTGGTTTCTGGACGCGGAAATGCTGATTCAAGCCACCCGAATGAGGATGAAGGTAGCAGAGATCCCTATAATCTTTGATAAATGCATCGACAGGAAATCTTATGTAAAAATCGATGCGATCTTCGAGTTCATCAGGAATCTGTTACACGCCCGCATCAAAGAATACTTTATGAAAAAGTAACGGCGCTTCCCCGCGCAAGAACACGCGCAAGAACATACTCTTGACACGGCTGTGTATATTACTTATATTTCCGACGCTTATTAATGAAGCGCACACAATAATTAATTATGAAAATAGCTTTCTTTAACATTGCCTATGAAAACCTGGCCGTATCCATCTTGTCAGCCATCGCCAAAAAAGAAGGGCATACGGTAAAACTTTTTCATTCTCCGACTCTTTTTAAAGACGGGCTGACGAGGGAGTTCAAACGTCTGGCCGGGTTCTTCAGCAACGACAAACAGATCTTCAGTCAATTGAAAAATTATCAACCGGATCTGATCGCCTTTTCCGCCGTCACCTTTAATTACAGAATGGCGCTGGATTACGCCTCAATCTGCAAGCAGCTGTGCCCCCAGTCAAAAATTGTTTTCGGCGGCATCCATGTCTCCTGTGTTCCCGAAGCCGTTATCGCCAACGACTTTATTGATTATGTCGTTATCGGCGAAGGAGAGATCGCTTTCTGCGCCATTATCAAACATATTGCAAAGGGCGATTCCACCGAACCGATCGTTAATACCTGGTATAAAACCGAAGACAACAACCTTATTAAAGGGAAGCAAATCGGCTTCATCCAGAACCTCGACAGCCTTCCCCATTATGACAAGGAAATCTGGAAAGATATATTCCCGCTGAAAACCTATTACCTCACGATGGCGTCCCGGGGCTGTCCTTACAATTGCTCTTACTGTTTCAATCATTATTTCAGGGACATTCCTGAAGAAAAAACAAACTATGTGCGCAGAAGAAGCGTTCAACATGTCATGGAAGAGTTAATCTCCGCTAAAGCAAAATATAAAATCAGCCTGATTGAGTTCTGGGATGACATTTTTATTTTCGACAAAACATGGCTCAAGGAATTTCTGGAGGCGTATAAAAAAGAAATCGCGCTTCCTTTCAAATGCTACATTCATGTTAATCTGTTTGATGAAGATATGGCCGGCTGGCTCAAAGACGCCGGATGTCAATGGGTGGATTTCGGTATCCAGCACATCAACGAAGCGTACCGGAGAAAATATTTAAAACGTAACGAAACCAATGCCGATATAGCAAACGCCCTGAGTCTTCTCAAAAAATATCATATCGTTTCTTTTGCCGATTATATTGTCGGCCTGCCCGGAGACACGCTGGAGCACAACGAGGAGGCCCGGCTGTTCTTTCTGGAAAATATGCCCGATATTATCGAGCCTTACTGGATGTCTTATCATCCCAAAACAGAAATTATTCAAAAAGGCTTTGAGCATCAGATCTTGAATCATGAAATCCTGGCTTCCATTAATCAGGGTTGCGGCACGCACAGCTACTTTGAAAACTCGATAACGTCTAAAGATTTTCACAGCGAATATTATTTTATTTTTAAGATTCTCCCGGCTTTACCCGTGTTCTTAAGGAAGAAACTCACCTACCGCGCAACCCGGAAAATACCTTACTTCATCAAACTGCCTTTTTTCATTTATGCCATCTTTTATCTGGCTTTGAAGCATCGCAGCCCCCGCATAAAGTATTTAACTTCATTTTATGGGAAACAAATTATTTGGATATTGAAATCTAAATTTTCGTCAAACCATGCTATTCAGAAAACACTCTGATGCGAACGAAAAATTATTTTATGAATGCAAATTCCGGGAAAGAAACCATATACTTTATCGTTCCACGCTTTCCGCGTCGTTTTGTTACCGATTTTAAATTCTCTCTAAAAATATACAATTTGGAGGCATATTCCTTCCCCCTGTCGCTGCCCTCCTTAATCAATTTAACGGATGAAACACGTTGGAATATCATGGTGACAGATGAAAACGTCAGCCCGATCGATTATCATATCACACCTTCACTGGTCGTTCTGACGGCGATGACCTGTTTTTTCGACAGTGCCGTGAGCATTGCGGAAAAATTCAGACAAAAAAATGTTCCGGTCATCTGCGGCGGAATTCATGTATCTTTATATAGAACCATTAAGGATCATCCCTTTTCATCGATCGTCATCGGAGAAGGAGAAGATATCTGGAACGCAATACTTGATGATCACAGCAAAGGTTTGTTGAAGCCGGTTTACACAAACGACCATCATTCCCCTCTCGTTGCAATCAATGCCGAGAAGGTGAACCGGTACATTGATTATTCAAAATACATTTTTTACTCCATCCAGGCCACCAGGGGTTGTCCACATGACTGTAATTTTTGTGCTGTCAAAGAATTCAACGGGCGCGAAACAAGACACAGAGACATAAAAACCATCATCGACGAAATTCAATATGTTCAAAAAACAAAAAAGGAGTTTTTTTTCGTTGACGACAATATGATCGGCGACAAGAAATATGCAAAAGATTTATTCAAGGCCCTTGCCGGAGAGGACATTTTCTGGACTTCGCAATCCTCTGTCAATATTGCGTTTGAAAAAGACCTGCTTCAACTGGCGGCACAGTCCGGTTGCGAATATCTTTTTCTGGGCTTTGAATCGCCGCAGCAAGAATCTCTGACGTTATTGAACAAGCAGGTGAATCTGTCCGGCCAAGAACGGTATCCTGAAATTTTTCACAATATCCGGTCTCGTGGCATAGAAATCATGGCCTCTTTCATTTTAGGAAATGATTCGGATACCCGGGAATCATTCAAGCAAGTGACCGATTTTATAGAAAACAACAATATTGTATTTGCTATGGTCAACATTTTAACACCGCTGCCGGGGACAAAACTATTTGAAACAATGGCCGGGGCGTCACGCATTCTTGATGATAATTGTTCCCATTACGACCTGCAGCATGCTGTCTTTTCTCCGGCAAAAATGAGCGTGGCCGAACTGGAATCAGGCTTGTGCTCGGTTTATAAAGAAATTTATAATCTGAATTCACTTTACAGAAAAACAAAAGCAATCCTTTACGATTACAAATTTTTTCATAAACGCAATGCTTCTCCCGCCCGTATAAGTTTTGCCCGAGTGCTTTCTAACTGGCGCTTTATCGCCCGTTTCGCGTACCATTTGTTCAGAGTTGACTCTCCACAAGTTTTAATGGACAGACTCATCTTTGTTTCTAAGATGTTCTTGCTTCTCTTTGACGAGAAAGTGAAAGAGAAAAGAAACATATTCTTTTACCTTGTGCAATCTATAAGCTTGAACGATTTTTCCCGCCACACCATCAAGCATATTCAAAAAAGGCATTAATTCATGTCCATATTTCATTTGACACACTCGATGATGCTTCATATACTCCCGCCAACACACAAAGTCTTCATGGAGCAATCCCTGTATTATAAACATCTTCAGGACACGATCTAATGCCGCCGAGCGTTTTGCTATCATCTGTTTTTAAGCCCTTTGCGATTAATGACATGTATTCACGCAAAGAATCCATTATTGAACTCTTTCACAATCAGCTGACCAAGGCTCAGGGCATCTACTCTCTGCGCAATTCCTATGATTCCTATGGCATTCACGCCATTGCCAATAATATCGATATTCCCTGCACCGTCCTTGATTACCCGACCATGAAGGGATTTACGCGGGAGATTGAAAAAGGTTATGATTATGTCGGCATCAGTTCCATTGTGCAGAACTTCCAGAAGGTCAAATGGATGGTCGAACAGACCCGGAAAATATCACCGGGTTCGAAAATTATACTGGGCGGATTTTGTGCCGGCGTTCCGGACCTGCAGAAAACACTCGATGTGGATTATGTCTGCGTGGGCGACGGCATCAGTTTTATGCGGGAACTGCTCGGCATACCGGCAGAGTTTGAATTCAAAAATCCCGACGTATTTACCGCTTTTCGGGAAGTTCTGGGAATGCCGCTTTTCGGGATACCCAGAACCACGCAGATCGTCGTCGGCCTCGGCTGTTCCTATGGATGCGATTTCTGCAGCCCGAGCCATTTTTTCGGACGAAGGCATATCCGATTCTTCAAGACCGGCGAAGCCCTGTTCAAAGAAATGTTGCGTGTAACAAATAAATTTGGCGATAACATGATTTCGCTGATTGGTGACGATAATTTTCTTCTTGATTTAAAACGTGCGGAGGAGCTGCGGCGCTGCGTGGTGGACAGCGGGCGAGTTTTCAATATCATGCTTTTCGGCTCGGCCGATAAAGTGATAGATTTTGGCGTCGAAAAGCTTGCGGAAATGGGCGTGGGCATGATCTGGATCGGACGCGAAGGCCGATTTTCGAATTATTCGAAAAATAGAAAAATAGACATGAAAGAACTGGTTGATGATCTCCGGCGTCACGGCATCAAGACCATTTTAAGCTCCATTTTTCTTCTGGACCAGCACACCAAAGAAAACATCAAAGAAGATATTGACGAACATCTGGCCTGCCGCCCGGCATTCAGCCAATTCTCACATTACGCGCCACTGCCTCAAACCCCCCTTTGGGACAGAATGCGCGACGAAGGGCGGCTGATTCCCGGCATCCCATGGGAGGAAATGCACGCTTTTAATGAACCCTGGTTCTACCATCCACATTTTACAACCCAGGAAGCAAAAGAGGTTCAGGAAGAAGCCTATCAGCGTGATTTTCACGAACTGGGACCGTCTTTGTTGCGGATCATCGAAACAGAATACGAGGGATGGAAACACCTTCATCAGTCTGACAAACCACACCTACGCGCAAGAGCCGAATATCTTGCGCGTCAGGCATGGAAGCACAAGATTATTCTTGCGGCGATGAGTTATCTGGTCCCCACAGATCATATGCGCAAACTGGTAAAAGCTGTCCGGCAGCAGGTAGAAGATTCTTTCGGAGGAGTCAATCCTTTTCATGTTGCCGCGGCAAGTGGATTTTTTCTGACGGGTCGTTTCCGGGAATTCAGGAATCGCCACTGGGGCGACGTCATGCAGCCACCGACCCGCTTAACACACTACAATAGCGCGCGTTAGGGCAAGCGCGACCGGCAGGATAGTGCCGCACACTTTAAATCACGTCCAGAATCACCAATATTGCCTTGACTTACTCAACATAAATTTTTACAGTCGACCACCAGCCAAGCAATAATGTCTTGGCCAATCAAATTACAAAACATCTGAAGTTGCTTCATGAAAGTATTACTGGTTAATCCTGTCACGCGTAATGTTTCTTTATCCTCACCGGATCTGGGGCTGGGTTATCTGGCCGCAGCTCTCCAAAAAGAACATCATCAGGCAAGTATTCTGGATTGTGTCAACGCTAAAATGACTTTCGATCAATTTGCGGATTACGTTGCCGTCCTTGATGTTGATGTCATCGGTTTAAGAGTATTTTCCACGGATCTGTTTTCGGCAAAAAAATCAGTGGAAATCGTTCGCGCAAAACTTCCTTATGTTAAAATCATTCTCGGCGGCGCCCATCCTTCAGCTTTTCCCGAACAAACGCTTCAGTATTTTACAGAAGCAGACTTCGCGATCCGGGGCGAAGCGGAAAAAGGTCTTGCGGATTTAATAAGATATTTATCTAATCCGGAAATAATCCAACTAGAAAATATTCCCGGTCTGATCTGGAGAGACAACGGAAAAATAAAATGCAATCCGCCTTTGTTTGCCCAGGATCTAGATGCTCTCGGATCTCCTGAATGGGACTTAATCAATCCCTGCGATTATCCTTTTCAGACCTCTTATTTTACACGATCGAAAATAGTCGCGCCGCTGATCATGACCCGCGGCTGCCCTTATCATTGCACCTTCTGTTCCTGCCGCGCGGTTACCGGACATAAAATCAGGGCACACAGTGTTCCTTTCATCATTAATCAGATAAAATTTCTGCAATCCAAGTTCGGCATCAAAGAAGTATGTTTTATCGACGATAATTTTCTGGCTCTAAAAGATCCGGTTACCGAATTGTGCGAACAGATCATTGAACAAAAAATCGACATCAAATGGTCTTGTTTCGGCATTCGCCTGGATCTGGTTGAGGAACAGGTATTAAGATTAATGGAAAAAGCCGGTTGTTATTTGATCACCGTAGGAATTGAATCGGGGTCTCAGCGAATTCTCGATCATATGAAGAAAAAACTGACGATTGAGCTGGTCGAAAAAAAATTACAACTGATTAAAACCAAAACCAGTATCAAAGTGATCGGCAATTTCATTCTGGGTTATCCTGTGGAAACGGAAGAAGACATCCGCAAGACCATACGATTTGCCAGGAATCTCCCTTTGTATGGCGCGAACTTTTTTCCTTTTCATCCCACGCCCGGCACGAAAATCTTTGACCTGTTAACAGCACAAAAAAAACTGGGAGATATCCATTGGGAAATCATGGGGCAAGATAGAAAACCTTACATCCCGGAAAGTATATCCCGCAAAAAATTTACCTGGCTTTTCATCCTGGCATTCATGAATTTTTATTTGAGGCCAAAAATCATTTTGAATGTTCTCGCCGCGACACGTTCACCGGAGAAAATAAAATACATCTTTTCCAGAATGTTCGGGATCATCAAGTAACGGGGAGTCTTAAAACGAATACGGGTGATTGGCAGCCGCCAATCACCCGTTATCATTAAATCTGTTTCTTTATTTGGTTTTTATCCTACCGCACGGGTAGGTTACTTTCCTGTTCTCCCTCAAAGCACTGTAATAGTCTCAGAGTCGCTGACCACACCATCCGCTGTTGCTCTATAGGTGACTGTACTGTGAGTGATAAACGGAGGGAACAATTCCGGAGGTCTTTTCTCTAATTCGGCCAATGTTCCCTTACCACTCCTCTCGACTTGGCCATTTTTAAGAAATTCCCAGGAAATAACCGTCCGACCGTCATCAGGTCTCACGGTGTGATAAGCTTTTATGCTGGTGGTTCTTGTGCAAAAGTAATCAGTGGCTCCTCCGCCAACATCAGAGGTATTGTTTGATTTCATCGCAACTACGATCGTTGTCGCTTTCTGTCTCTCCGTTTCTATCGTGACCGTTACGATATAATCCTGCGTCGATGTATCCGCCGCGGTTACGGTATAAATCACCGGATTGGTAAAATCATTGGGTGTCTGACCGCTGGCCTGAACAACTGAACCGACTTTAACACTGGCTCCGGTTGTGGTAAAAGTCGCCGCCAGATTGGTTACAGCCGTTCCATTGGGCACAGTCACGGCAATCGTTTTCGCCGTTTCATTGATTGCACCGTTGACTCCTGCCAAAGAGAAGGATGTAATCGCCTTGGCTGAAGATGAATCCACTGTCACGGTTACCGTATAATTCTGCGTCGAGGCATCTTGCGCGGTTACTGTATAAGTCACCGGATTGGTAAAATCGTTAGGTGTCTGACCGCTAGCCTGAACAACTGAACCGACCTTAACACTGGCGCCGGTTGTAATAAAAGTCGCCA
>CAYZLL010000048.1:0-16225 GCA_964479225.1 uncultured Smithella sp. | reverse complement strand
CGCCCGAGTTTCATGGCATGACCGATCAGGGTTACTGGTATGCGGCAAACTTTTACGCGGCATCAGAACACGGCGGCACGCACGCCGACGCGCCGCTTCACTTTGCCAAAAATGGACGCACGGTTGATCTTCCCATGTCGATCAAAGGGGCAACAGGAGCGCCGGCAAGAGTTTTCGCCATTCTTCCCTGACCGGTTATTCGTGAACGCGCATTCATCAATCTCCTTTGTTGTGTGATCTGACGTCACCGTATCCCATCTAAAAGATGTATTGACAAGGCTTTCTTTTTCCTCTAATTTACGCAAAAAAATATTTCCTTACGGGAGAATAAATAGTGAAAGAGATTGGTTCTTTAGACTTGGGCGGTAATTTCCACGGCAGTCTTTTGGGTATGGTTCTCGATGCCGGGCTGATGGTACAGTTTGTTTTGCTGTTGCTCTTTGTTTTTTCCGTGGTTTCGTGGGCGATTATTTTTCTGAAATACCGCTATTACCGGAAAGTGAACAAGGAAAACGATACTTTCGCTTCCGACTATACGCGCAGCTCCAAGCTCTCCGACGTGATGCCTGCGGCAAAAAAATATGAAAATTCCACCCTCGCGGAAGTTTTTCGTGTCGGTTATACGGAACTGACCAAAATCAACAAACAGGCCAGTGACGCGGCGGGCAGCGACGAAATCAGTCTCTCTTCGCTGGATAATCTGGAACGGGCCATGAACAGAGCGTGCAATACGGAAATGACAAAACTGGAAAGCGCTCTCGGTTTCCTGGCCACGACGGGTTCGGCCAGTCCGTTTATCGGGTTATTCGGTACGGTCTGGGGCATCATGGATACTTTTAAAGAAATAGGTGCCCGCGGAACGGCAACACTGGCTGTCGTGGCGCCGGGCATTTCCGAAGCGCTGATTGCCACCGCCGCCGGTCTGGCCGCGGCCATCCCCGCCGTCATTTTCTACAATTACTTTTTGAATCAGTCCAAAAACATGGTTCAGGAAATGGAAAATTTCGCTTCCGAATTATTAAATATTGTCGAACGCCATTTTGTCCGCAAGTAAAAACCGGGAAAGTTTTTTTCTATGAGCAAATTTCGCAGAATCCATCATTCCGATAAACCGCTGGCGGAAATTAACGTGACGCCTTTAGTGGATGTCATGCTGGTGTTGCTGATTATCTTCATGGTCACGGCACCGATGCTTTCGATGGGCATTGACGTCAATCTGCCGAAGGTGCAATCAAAAAGCATCGACGTCGCCGAAGAAAAACTCGTGCTGACGATCAGCGAGTCGAAGGAAATCTACCTGAACAAGACAAAGTTGCAACTGGGAGAGTTAAATCCCAAACTGGAAGCCATCTTCTCCAACAGAATCGATCGTGAGTTGTTTCTCCGCGCCGACAAAAGTGTGCCTTATGGTTTTGTGGTCGAGGTTATGTCGGAAGTGCGCAAATCCGGTGTTGATAAACTGGGGATGATTACCGAACCGCCTGAGGAAACAAAATGATGCCCCGGATGCCCGGCAAAAGCTATGGCGGACAGGGCGGCAACCTCAACAATATGATTTTCGCTTCTCTTGTCTGCCATTTGATTGTCGTTACCCTGATTCTCGTTTCCGTCCCAACCACTTCCCGGCATCTGACTTTTGGACCGATTTATTCGGTTCAGCTTGTCAGTTCCGAAGTGATCGCGCGCTCCAGCGCCACTTCCGGCACCTCCAGCATGCAGGAGATGCTGCAACCCAGCAAAGCGCCCGGCGCCATTATTCTCAAGAACAAACTGACGAGCATCGCTCCGACGCCAATCAAAACTCAGGACACCGACAGATTCAACATTGAAAAAGCCCTCAATGACATCCGGCAAAGTCAGCGTAACCAGAATAACCGGCAGAACACTCCGGCGACCGCTTCCGCCCCAACAGCGGGAACGAGCGGAACAGCCATCTCGGATGCTGCCATCAACGCGCAAACCAATGAATATATCAACGCCGTCTGGTCCCGGGTGAAACAGAACTGGACGATGCCGCAATCATTAATGCCGGCCAAAAACATCACCACGATTATCGGTGTGAAAATTGCACGCAACGGCGCGTTGGAATACGCGGGTTTTGAAAAGCGTTCCGGCAACAGTTATTTCGACGACTCCGCTCTCCGGGCGGTAAAAAAAGCAAGCCCGTTCCCGCCGCTACCTGCCTGGGTCAAGGACAACAGCATTGAAATCGGCATCCGTTTTCATTCGGCGGAACTGCGATAATTTTTTATAAGAAAGGATACCCCCTGGTCGTGATAAAAAAATTTATTTTTCAATTCATTTTGCTGTTGCTTTGCTGGGCGTTCATCGATTTTAACCATTCCGCCGCTGCGAAAGTGTATGTGGATATAGACTCTCCGACGTTTCGTCCGATTCCCATCGCCATTGCAGATTTTCACAACAGAGCACCGGGATCGGCCGGACAGGCTGGCCGGGGCGGCGCCATCGCCGAAGCTGTCAGACAGGATCTTGCCCTGACGGGCATATTCAACATCATCAATCAGAAAGGATTTCTGGAAACCAACGCGGCAACTGACAAAATGAATTCTTCAGATTGGACACCCCTGGGAGCCGATTACCTGCTGAAAGGCGAAGTGGTGAAGAATGATCAGGAGATTATTGCCAACGGCTATCTCTTCGACGTCAGCCGGAGTGAATTTATTTTTGCCAGAAAATATCGCGTGGCGGCGAGCCAATCCCAGGCGCTTTCCCGAGCCATCACTGTGGATATTATGCGTGCTTTGGTCAATGATGAAGGGGACTTTAACACGAAAATCGCGTTTGTCCCCAAAAACGGTCTGAAATCGGATATTCATTCGATTGGATATGACGGCACCGAGTTAAAAAGCATGACCAGTCACAAATCCATTTTGCTGACGCCCCGCTGGTCTCCGGATGGAAATTTTCTCGCCTTTACATCCTTTAAACGGGGGCGTCCGGAAATTTACATACGCAATTTGAAAAGCGGTCTGGAAAGAAAGATTGCCGCTTTTAAGGGAATTAATCTGTGCGGTGGTTTTTCTCCGGACGGCCGGAAATTATTATTAACGCTGAGCAAGGACGGCAATAACGAGATTTATGCGCTGGACATTGATTCTTTATTGCTCCGGCGTCTGACCAATAATTATGCCATCGATGTTTCCCCTTCGTGGTCACCGGACGGAAAAAAGATAGCCTTCGTGTCCAACCGTTCCGGATCCCCGCAGATTTATACGATGGATACTGACGGCGGTAATGTGAAAAGAATAACGTATAACGGAACGTATAATTCATCGCCCGCCTGGTCACCGCGCGGTGACGCGCTGGCCTACGAAGGACAAAGCAATAACCGGTATCAAATCTTCACCATTGATGCGGAAGGCGGCAATCCCCGGCAACTGACTTCCGACAACGCCAATAACGAATCTCCTTCGTGGTCGCCTTCCGGCCGGCAAATTGCCTATGTTGCCCGCAAGCAGTCCCGGAGCATCATCATTATTATGAATGCGAATGGCTCAAGTCCGAGGCCACTTTATGAGACCGGCACTAAACTGATTACGCCGGCCTGGTCGCCCCGCTGGAAATAGCGGGGAAAAAATTTTCGGGGGTTGTTATTTTCGCTGCTTTGCCGTATAAGACATCAACAGTAAAAATGAAAGTGTCGAACTGTCGTTGAGAATATTTTTTTGTCGTCATCTTCATTGATTGAGCTTAACAAGAAAGGATTTGGATTATGAAAAATTGCATAACGTATAAAGGCGTGATCGTTGTTTTAATACTGAGCCTGCTTGTATTTGCCGGCTGTTCATCCAAAAAATCTGTCGTGACCAGTGATACCGGCAGGGATCAGAGTGTCCCGTCCGATACCGCACGACAGGACGCTCTGCGCGAGCAGGCCAGAGCGGACGCGGAGCGGGAAGCGTTGAATCAATCCGTTGATCTGGAAAAAATGTCCCAGGTAAAATCGCCGGTCAGTGATATTAATTTTGATTTTGACAGCTCCAGCATTCGTCCCGACGCCCGCGTCATTCTCGAACGCAACGCCGATTATTTCATGAAAAACAAGGTGACTTCCATTGTGATTGAGGGCCATTGCGATGAACAGGGAACCGCCGAATATAATATGGCTCTGGGCGAAAGGCGCGCTCAGGAAACAAAAAAATATCTGGTGAACCTGGGTGTCAAAGAATCCTTGATGGAAACCGTCAGCTTCGGCGAGGAAAATCCTCTGGATCCCGCATCCGACGAAGAAGCCTGGGCCAAAAACAGACGCGCGCATTTTGTTGTCAATCCATAAATATTATCCGGGGTGAAAAAAGTGAAAAAATATTTGCAGATTATTTTGGTGCTGGTTGTGATGTCACTGGTCGGCTGCGCCACTACCGGTGATTTGAAAGCGCTCCGCTCGGAAATGAACCAGAAAATGGATGAAAAATTTTCCATGATTGATGCGGACCTGAGCGACTTAAAGAAAAACGTTGCCGCATTGGAAGCCATGCGCAAGGGCCAGGCCAATACGGCGGCAGATATTTCCGAATTAAGAGACAATATTCAGCAATTACGAGGACAAATCGAATCGTTGAAAAAAGATCTGGCGGCCGGCTCCAAAAAGGAAGATCAGCGTTTGGACAATATCCTTTTGAAAATTAATTTTATCGAAAATTTCCTGGAAATCGGCGGGAAAACCTCCTCCAACGATGCCGGAGTGAATACAAACGGATCACAGCTTTTTGCTGATTCATCCAAAACACAGGATAAAGAAAAAGCGTACTCAACGGCTTATAAAATGTTTCAGGACGGACATTACGATAAAGCCAGAAAAGCATTTCAGAGCTTTCTGGGAAATTATCCCGACAGCGAGTATTCCGATAACGCCCAGTTCTGGATCGGAGAGTGCTATTTCTTTGAGCAAAAATATGAAGCAGCCATTCTGGAATATGAAAAGGTGACTAAAAATTATCCGAACGGCAATAAGGTATCCTACGCGCTGCTCAAACAGGGACTGTCTTTCAACAAACTGGGCGACAAGACCTCGGCCAAATTACTGTTACAGCAAGTCATTAAAAATTATCCGAACACCAGCCAGGCGCGTATTGCCCGTTCCAGTCTGCAGGAAATCAAATAGTCCTTTACCCGATTTATTCCAGAGGGATTTGTCGGGTATGGGCAGGAATCTCCAGATAAAACAAAGATAAATCAGCGGTCTTTTCCATTTTCACATCCGAATATTTAACCGACAACGAAGACGTGCCGTCTCCCCTTGTAATGGTAATTTGCTGCGGTAAATCGCCGGGGGGATCATCGTAAAGATATTGCACATTGTAGAGTTCCTGACCGGTTTCATCTTTGCGCAGCATTTTGAGCGGTTTTTTTGGGGTCCGCCTCCAAATGATTTGCGAACGGCCCGAAGGCGCTTTCATTTCCCGGCGGAAAAGATTTTCTTCCCGGAATTCCCGATCATCAACCTTGGGTTCCGGCAAAGCAGGAAAGCTTCCTGTCAAAATCATGACCATCTCTTCAATTTCCATGGGCCAGGGTAGGAATTTTTTCAGGTTATCCGCCGTGGGTTGCCCGCTGTATAATTCTCCACGGGAGGGAATGAAGATCTGCAATTTGTCGGGTGTGGTGGTCAGCACAAAATCCGGCACGCCGATGATCGGCAGCAATTCGATGCGCAAATAACAGGGTCTTTTTAAAACCAGCGCGGCTTTCACCGGATAATAACGTCCGGATGTCACAATATCTATTTCCGCCAGGGCGCTGAAGGTAGCCTCCTGATGCTCATCATCTGGTGATAACGGGGTCATTTCGTTTGCTGATACGCCATCGGCAATGACCGTCTGTTGCGTTCCACCACAGGAAAGCAACGTTACCGACAATAAGCATAGCGTTGCAATGGGAAATACGGCTCTGGCGAAAATGTTAAGAAAGACACGGCATGAAACCATGATGGATCGCTATTATTTTTTTCCGGTTAAGTCTTCCAGTTTCTTTTTCAAGGAAGCATTTTGGGGATCAATTTTCAAAGCGCGTTCGTACATCGCTCTGGCTTCTTTAATCTTTTTCTGCCTGACGTACAAATCGCCTATATGTTCAATGACGTCTATTTCATTCGGGAGCAGTTCCAGCGCCTGCTTTAAATACTTTTCCGCGCTGGCCAGTTTATTTTTTTTGACGTAAAGCCACCCCAGGCTGTCCAGCAGAAAACCATTCCCCGGTTTAATTTCGAGCGCCCGCGTGATCATTTTTTCCGCTTCGTCAAGATGGACGCCCCGCTCGGCATAACTGTAGCCGATGAAATTAAGAGCTTCAGCGTAATTGGGATCCATGCTTAAAATCTTCTGCATGATATCAATGCTTTCATCAAAGCGTTTGGTTTTGTCATAAAAGACACCTAAAGCATAATGCAAATCGATATTTTGCGGAGCAACTTTGATGCCTTCCCGGAGAAGATTTTCCGCGCTGGCGTTATCGCCGGCTTCTTCATAAAGCGCCGACAGGATAAGATAGAAAGGCACCTGATCATTTTTTTTCTTCAGCGCTGTTTTGATCAGATTTATGGACTCGTTGATTTTGCGTTCGTTTTTATACAGCATGGCAGCGCGAATCTGGGAGCTGACGTACAAGTCGGAGGTTCCGGCAATACCTTTATATTCTTCGATCGCTTTTGGGTTTTCTCCTTTTTGCTCATACGTGGTTGCCAGCAGATAACGAACCTTGTCATCGGCAATATTCTGCTGCAGGATCGCCGTAAATTCCGCAATCGCCAGATCCAGTTTATTCATGTCATAGTACAATAATCCCAGCGCCACCCGGATATCCCGGTTGCCGGGATCGATTTTTAAAACTTCCCGGAATTCTTTTTCGGCTTCCTCGTATTTTTTCTTTTTGATCAGCAGTTCGCCTGTGCGAATGCGCAAATTAATCCTCGCGGGATCAACGGCAAGATATTTACGATAAACCTCTATTGCTTTATCCAGTTTCTCCTGCTTTTCATAAAGAGCGGTCAAATCAAATAAAGCCATTTCAAAATAAGGATTTAAGGACATGGCTTTCTTGAACATTTTTTCAGCTTCTTCAAAACGCTGCATCTTCTCCAGCACTTTGCCGTAATAATAAACACCCATAATATTGTCGGGATCTATTTTCAGCATTTTTTTGAAAATTTCTTCGGCCTTGTTGTATCTCTTTTCTTCAGCGAAGATGATCCCCAGATAAAGATGGGCAACCAGATTTTTGGGATCCAGGGCAATGACTTTTTTGTGCTCGCTGATCGCTTTCGCATATTCCTGGATATTCAGGTATAAACCGCCCATGATCAGATGCAGATCGACATTATCGGGGTGCCTGTCCAGGGCGTCTTCGCCCAGCGCAATCGCTTTACTGAAATTGCCCTGCTCCGCGTAAAGGGCGACAAGGTCGTTGGTCAGATACGCAGAATCGGGATCGGCGGCGACCGCCTGATTCATCTCCTGGGTGGCCTCGGCCAACTTTCCCTCATTCCGCAAGAGGATACTCAGGGAATAATGGTATGACGCTTTGGCCTGAATTGTTTCCGGGGATCCCGCGTCCGTTTTCTGCAGATTTGCACAACCGTAAATATTCAGGACAGCAAAAACAAATGCTGACAGCAAAACAGTCGGAACGTGTTTCATATTCAATGTGCGCATTGCTTTTTTATCTTTCCCCCGCATCATCTTGATGGATTGCTTTTCATTTTTTTATCAATCTGGAAACAGGAACAATCGAAACGCCTTTTTGACGCATTATTTTTGCTCCGTCCCGGAGTGCCCGCACCGTTTCCGGATAAGGATGACCAATAATGATTTCCGCGGAAATATCGTCACCATCGGCAACATTCATTAAATTCGCGTAAATTTTATTATAATCCCGATTATTATCAATAAAAATTTTTCGTTCCCCTATTTTCAAGCCTGCGTTCCCGTTCGCGGCAGCCGTTTTCGTGTCTGCGGACGTGCGCGAATCCACAAAGAACATATTGCGCTTTTTCAGTTCTTTGAAAACGACAGAAAGTTTTTTTTCGTCCATCATAAATTTGGAACCCATATGGTTATTCACACCGGACACATAAGGCACGGCCGTAAAATTTTTTTTCAATTGCAGGACAATCTCCTCATCGCTCATGTCCGTAAAAAGCGCTCCTTCTCCCGGTTTTTCATCAGGATAAGAAACCGGCTCCATGGGTAAGTGTAAAAGGGTCTCTTTTTTTGCTTTATGAAACATTTCTGCCGCTTCGCGGGAATGTTTCTGAAAAGGGACGATGGCAAATGTTAAATCGGCGTTAATTTTAAGCAATGCCTGAGCCGCGTTTAAATCATAACCGATATCATCAATAATGATCGCCACCTTCCGCAAGGGCGCGGCTTTTACAGATGCACTTTTCTTCGTTTTGTCTTTGGGCGGAACAGTTTCTTTTGTTATTTGTTTTTTTAATTGTTTCGTTTCTTTGATCGCGGGCTTCTCTTCCTGAAACAGCACATAAACAATGCCCGCGACGGATAATACGATGAATAAAATGAGTGTCGCCGTAAAAAATTTTTTCAATAACATCGAGACCGATTTGATGCTTAACTGGGAATTTAACGGGTGTTACTTTTTGTCATGATATCCCAGCTTTTCAGAATATCCACCGCGGTTCTGAGTTGATTGTCTTTGGCTAAATCAGAAGGCTCTTTGCTGTCCCTGCCTTTGATTTCTTCAATTTTTGTGCCGTCCTCTTTGGTCGGCTTGATGTGCCCTTTGAGATCCTTTTCCCGGAGACGCTCTTCTTTGTCCGCAGCGGTTTCCTTATCTTCCGCAGGTATGATAAATGGAACGGTGATATCGGGTGTGATGCCTTCCGCCTGAATGGACCGCCCCTTCGGGGTATAATAACGGGCGGTTGTTAATTTCAGAGCGGAACCGCCTTCCAGGGGAATAACGGTTTGTACCGACGCTTTACCGAAAGTTTGCATGCCCACGATTAAAGCGCGGCCGTTGTCCTGTAAGGCTCCGGCAACAATTTCCGCGGCGCTGGCCGTCCCTTCATTAACCAGCACAACGATCGGGCAACTGATTTCGTTATTGTCATCCCTGGCCATGGATTTTGTTTCCATGCTTTTGGCCCGTCCTCGCGTGGAAACAATCATGCCTGACTTCAGAAAGGTGTCAGACACTTCAATGGCCTGCGTCAACAATCCACCCGGATCATTTCTCAAATCCAGCACCAGACCCTTCAGCGGATTATTTTTTTCACTGACTTCCTTCAGGGCCTTGCGTAAATCGTCAACGGTTCTCTCCTGAAAAGTAGCGATACGAATATATCCGATATTGTCTTCCATTTTTTTAACTTTCACGCTCTTGATTTGAATAACCGCGCGCGTTAAGGTAAAGTCTTTCGGCGTGGTCATATTTTCTCTCAGAATGGAAATGGTGACCTTCGTATCCTTGGGACCACGCAGTTTTTTAACCGCCTCCACCGTCGTAATATCTTTTGTGGATTTCCCGTCAATTTTCAGAATCTGGTCGCCTGATTTTATTCCGGCATTAAACGCGGGTGTATCTTCGATGGGAGATACCACGGTCAGTACTTCTTTGAGGATCATAATTTCGATGCCGATACCGCCGAATTGTCCCTGGGTCTCCACTTCCAGTTCTTTATATAACTCCGGTGTCATGAAAGAGCTGTGCGGGTCGAGCGACTTCATCATGCCGTTAATGGCGCCCTGCATGAGCGAGGTTGTCTCAACTTCATCGACGTAATTTTTCCTGACCATGTCTAAAACTTCGTTGAATGTTTTAATGTCTTTATAAAAATTTTTATCTTTGGCGGCAGCATTGCCATCGTTGCGAAGCCCCAGCAGGGTCAATGAACCCAGACAAATAACGGCCAGTAGAAGAAATTTCACCGATATTTTTTTCATTATATTCCTCACAATATTGAATACAGGATTGATTTGCTTATACCACTTTCTTTTATATTTTCCATTTCTTTTCAAAGATTATCGGGAAAATACAGAACTTTTTCCACAAAGGCTTTTGAAAAATTATTCCACGGTCCAAGTGGTTCCGATGGACGTATCTTTCAGCACAATATTCATTTCCGCCAGTTCTTTTCTAAGTTCGTCTGCCCTGCCCCAGTCTTTATTTTGCCGGGCGGCCTGCCTTTGACTGACCAAATCCTCAATTTTATCAATATTGAGGTTTCGTTTGCGTATTTCGGTTTCTTTGTCGGCAAGGACAAATTGGTCGGGATCGCTGCTAAAGACTCCCAAAACCGCGCTGAAATGATCAAAAACCTTTTTGGCCTCCGCGAATATGGCGGCTTTTTCCGGCGCGGGCATCTTTTTTTCTTCCACAATAAAGTTATTGGTCAGCCGGACCATTTCAAAAACATGGCCCAGGGCCTGGGCAGAGTTGAAATCATCGTCCATGGCTTCATCAAATTTTTCCGCCAGTTTTTTGAACCGGCTGGCATAACTTTCCACCTTTTCTGAAATAACGGACGCATCCTGACGAGAATCTGATGATAATTGACTCCTGACTTCTTTGACAAGCTGTAATGTCCGATAGCCCCGAAGCAAGGCCGCCCTGGCTTCGGTCAGTGACTCGTCGGAATAATCAACCGGGCTGCGGTAGTGGCTCTGCAGCATAAAAAAGCGCAGGACTTCCGGATGGTAATTTTTCAGGATTTCCTTGACGGGAAAGATATTGCCCAGCGATTTGGACATTTTCTCCGAATTGATTTTCACAAAACCGTTGTGCATCCAGTAATTGGCGAGCTGTTTGCCGGTGGCCGCCATCGATTGAGCGATTTCATTTTCATGATGCGGGAAAATCAAATCTTCGCCACCGCCGTGAATATCGAAAGTCTCTCCCAGATAACGCCCGCTCATTGCGGAACATTCGATATGCCATCCGGGACGCCCTTTCCCCCAGGGACTTTCCCAGAAAGGTTCGCCTTCCTTGCTGTTTTTCCACAGGGCAAAATCCAGAGGATTTTTTTTCTTATCATTGACATCGACGCGGGCTCCGGCCTGCATTTCTTCGAGATTGCGTCCGGATAAGCCGCCGTATTGTTTGAAATCGCTGATCGAAAAATACACGTCGCCATCCACACTGTAAGCGTACCCTTTTTCTTCAAGATTTTTGATCAGGGCAATCATTTCATTCATGTGTTCGGTGGCCTTGGGCACGACCGTGGGCGTCTGAACCCCCAGCGCCGCCATATCTTCATCGTGAGCTTTAATGTAGCGCTCGGATATTTCTCTGAAGTCAACGCCTTCCCGGTTGGCGCGGTCGATGATCTTGTCGTCGATATCGGTGAAGTTTTTGACGTAGGTAACATCATACCCTTTTGCTTTCAGGTATCTGACCACAACATCGAAAACCACCGCCGCGCGGGCATGACCGATGTGGCAGACATCATACGCTGTAATGCCGCAGACGTAAATGCCGACAGCGCCTTCCTTGATGGGCGCAAAGGCTTCCTTTGTTCGCGTTTTGGTATTGAATATTTTTTGAGACATATTTTTTCAACCTTTGTCAATTATGGATACAGAGGCGCAATCTGCAGACCGCTGTCTTCCTTAAATCCACACATGATGTTCATGTTTTGCACGGCCTGTCCCGCGGCGCCTTTCATTAAATTATCAATGGCCGCGGTGATAATCACCCGTTTTGTCCTTGGATCAACCGCAAGACCGATATCGCAGAAATTTGAACCGCAAACCGACGAAATGTTGGGATAGACACCCGGGGGACAAATCCGGACAAATTTCTCTGCCGCATAAAACGAACTGTAAAGCGCGTGCAATTCCGCCAAAGCAATATCCTTTTTCAGTTTGGCGTAAATCGTACTCAATATTCCCCGCTTCACCGGCAGCAAATGCGGCGTAAAGGAAACAGCAAACTTTTTGCCGGCCAGAGCATTCAGTTCCTGCTCGATTTCCGGAAGATGGCGGTGCTTGCCGACTTTGTAGGCTTTAAAGCCGCCGTCCACTTCGCAAAAAAGCGAACCGGTCAAAGGTTCCCGCCCCGCGCCGCTGACGCCGGAGGCCGAATCTGCGATAATCGTGGAAACATCCAATATTTTCTCCTTCAGCGCCGGAGCAAGGCCCAGAATAATACTGGTCGGATAGCAGCCGGGATTGGCGATGAATTTTGCCTTCCTGATTTTTTGCCGGTACAGTTCGGGAATGCCATAAACAGCATCCTTGATAAATTTGGAGCTGCTGTGTTTTTGATACCAGGTTTCGTAGGTTTTCAAATCTCTCAGCCGGTAATCGGCGCTTAAATCGATGACCTTCTTGCCGGCCCTGACAAATTCCGGCGCAATCTCCATAGAAACGCCGTGGGGCAGCGCCAGAAAAACAACATCGCACAAACTGCAAATTTTCTGAGGTGTTGCATTTTGATATTTTAATGACGTAAAGCCCTGCAGCGCGGGAAAGACCTCCGCCACCGTTTGTCCGGCAAATCGCCGTGATGTCACCGCAACTAACTTCACTTCAGGATGACCCAACAATATTCTGGTCAATTCCTGTCCGGTATATCCGCTCGCGCCAAAAATTGCTGCCTTGATCATAAAAAATCTCCCAAAAAAAAGGGAGGCCTGAAGCCCCCCTGTTGGATTTTATCGTTTGGAGAATTGGAATCTCTTCCTTGCTCCGGGCTGACCGTATTTCTTTCGTTCTTTAACCCGGGCATCTCTGGTTAAAAAACCAGCCCTTTTCAGGACGGAGCGCAACTCCGCATCATACTCCAGCAGCGCTTTGGAAATTCCGTGTTTTACGGCTCCGGCCTGACCGGCCATTCCGCCGCCGCACACATTGATATATAAATCAAACTGATCTTTTTTACCCGTAATATCCAGAGGCTGTTTGATCAGCATTTTCAGACTGGGGCGAGGGAAATAGTCATCAAAGGTTCTTTTGTTGACGACAAAATTGCCGCTACCCGCCTTCATATAAACACGGGCGATAGCGCTTTTTCTTTTACCTGTTGCATAAAATCTTTGTTCCGCCATGACTTCTCCAATAATAATCTAAATTCTTATCTTCCACATTAAATGGATAAATTTTCCGGACACTGTGCTTCATGAATATGAGCGTTGCCCGCATAAACTTTCAGTTTTTTCAACATTTTGCGACCGAGATTGTTCTTGGGCAGCATTCCCTGAACGGCGATGCGAATCAGGTTTTCCGGTTTTTCCGCCAGCATTTTTCCGGCAGCCGTCTCCCGTAATCCGCCCGGATAACCGGAATAAGAATAATAAATCTTATCGGTCAGCTTTTTGCCGGTGAGAACAATTTTTTCGGCGTTGACGACGATAATAAAATCACCCGTATCAACGTGCGGTGTATAAATAGCTTTGTGCTTGCCCCTTAATCGACTTGCGATCTCGCTGGCAAATCTTCCCAGAACTTTACCCGACGCATCCGCGACGTACCACTTTTGATTAGCCGTTTCGGCTTTTGCCATATATGTTTTCATAAAACCACCATACAAATTAAAAATTTAAAGGCGAACCTTATGCAATCTCACTTTGATTGTCAAGAAAAATGTTTAAAAAGTTTGGATTTCCCTCAGAATGTGTTTTATTCTGTCGTCTGACAAATTTTTCATGACATAACTGCCGGGCTTTTGGCATTTATGAACACAAAATACCTGTCGATAAAGTTTAATAGTTTGATTTTTCAATATATTTTTTTGTCTGCTGCAAAATAAGCGGCATCTGGGCAGGTCACGGGGATTCCTCGTTCTATTCTTGACATTTCTTATCATGGATGTCCCCCCGAATTGGAAATATCAATTTGATTTTACTTTTGGGACATGATACTTTAAACTATGAACAGGAAGCAAACCGCCATACACCGAATGACGAACCATCGGGACAATAATTATGTCCCCGGCACACCGGCAGACCGTATTTTGCTTGTCTGGCCGTTGACCAGGGAAATCTCCTCATTGAGCATGATGCACGATGCTGAACGAAGACTACAAAGACATCTTACAAGCCTTATCCGACGAGAACGTTAGGTTTATTCTCGTTGGAGCATATGCACTTGCGGCCCATGGTTATCCTCGGGCCACTATGGATATAGATATTTGGATCCTGCCATCTCCGGATAATGCTGACGCTGTTCTCCGGGCACTGCGCCGTTTTGGCGCTGCGTTGCAAACATTGACCAAAGAAGACCTTCAAATTGACGGAACAATTTTTCAGATAGGGGTTGCTCCACGACGCATTGACATCATTACCGCGGCATCAGGGCTTCAATTTGAACCTGCCTATCAAAACTCAATTCCGACAAACATTGAAGGAATTGAAGTCCGGATTCTTTCAATCAACGATCTTATTCTCAACAAGAAAGCAACCGGCAGAACAAAAGACCTGGCCGATGCCGAAACCCTGGAATCAATGCTAACATAACGCGTCGCCCTTGCAGCGTGTTATATGTTTTTCGCCGCTTGCTCGATTCCTTTCCTGATGCCGTCCAGTTTTTCCTGGCTCATCTTTACGGATATGCCCAGGACCAGCGTGCGCCCCAGAATATCCTCGGCTTGCGGAATATTTTCCTTCTTGTACTCCACCTTGCCTTTGTAAGTCGGATTGGTGAAGGGATATTTTTTCGAGTTGGCCGTTGATTTTGCCAGAAAATGTTCCCAGTTTGGTACATAGTGCCATAAGTTTCTCTTGTAGCAGGTGGTATCAACGCCTTCAGCGGCCAGAAGGTTCTGAAACTTCTGCGTCTGATCTTCACTCGGCATATTGAAAGCTAAAAATGTGGCGGAATCGCCTTCAGGATCGGGTTTGACACGGAATTTTACGCCGGGGACATTCGCCAGTACATCCATGATGAATTTCTTATTTTTCTTCTGCTCGCCGATGAGATAATCCAGCTTGCGCAACTGCGCCAGACCCAGCGCCCCCTGGAGTTCATTCATCCGAAAATTGAATCCAAGAATGGTTCGGCCTTCCAGAGCGCGGCTGACTTTGGGATTATGGTCGTGGCCGTGGTCATGATACCATTCCGACCGCAGATAAAATTCTTTGTTATTGGTAATCACCATGCCGCCTTCGCCGGTGGTGACCGTTTTCACGTAATCGAAACTAAACGTTCCCATATCGCCAAAACTGCCCAGTTTTTTGCCTTGGAAGCTCGCGCCGCAGCCCTGGGCGTTGTCTTCCAGAACCAGCAGCTTATTCTTGCGGGCGACTTCCACAATCTTATCGATGTTGGCCGCCGAGCCGCACATATGCACGGGAATAACCGCCTTGGTGTAGGGCGTCTTCTTCTTTTCGATTTCCAGCGGATCGAGATTAAGGGTGTCGTCGATATCGACCATGATTGGAACGGCGCCTACTTCCATGACCGCTTCGTAAGTGGCCAGAAAGGTAAAGGCGGGCACCAGCACGTCATCGCCGGGTCCGACATCCATCGCCGTCAGCGCAATCTGGAGAGCCGTGGAACCGGAAGTCACACCCAGCGCGTATTCCGTGCCGCAATATTTGGAAAACTCCTGCTCGAACTCTCTTACTTTATATATTCCCTTTCTCTCTTTATCAAAACCGTAACGCATCAGAATGCCCGTTTCGAGGACATCCATGACTTCTTTGATTTCTTCTTTGCCGATCAGTTCTGCTCCAGCCATATCTTCATCCTTCCTTTCGTATAAAGCTCTTATAAAGCCTGCGCGTAAATTGCGATCATGTCATCTTTGGTGATTTTGCGGGGATTGTTATCCAGCGGTCTGGCCACCGTGACCGCCACATCGGCCAGCGCCTGAAAATCTTTTTCCTTGATGCCGAACTGCGCCAGCGTTTCATGAACGCCGCAATCCTCAATCAACGCTTCGACAGCGTCCAGAGCCAAAAAGGCGGCTTCGCGCGCGGGAAGACCTTCGACATTTTCACCCATCGCTTCGGCGATATCCGTAAATTTTTCCAGAGACGCGGGCAGATTGAAAGCCATAACCGCCGGCAGCAGCATGGTATTGGCCAGGCCATGTCCAACGCCGTATTTTCCGCCCAGCGGATAGGATAGCGAATGCACGGCCGTTACGCCGGCGTTAGCCAGACCGATTCCGGCGTATAAACTGCCCAGCAGCATTCTTTCGCGGGCGACAATATTTTTGCCGTCATGCACGCAGGCGCGCAGATTTTCAGCAATCAGCGCTATGGCTTCCAGGGAAAACATTTCGCTCATCGGCGATGCATTGA
>CAYZLL010000047.1:3237-16279 GCA_964479225.1 uncultured Smithella sp. | reverse complement strand
ATTGTTTACAAATTCAGAAAATGTTGTTATAAAAAACGCCCGCTGGCGGGAAGATAATAATCCCATTGATGAAAATTGTGATTGTTACACCTGTAAAAATTATTCCCGGGCATATTTAAGACACCTTTATGTTGCCGGTGAGATATTGGCTATGGTATTGAATACTATTCACAATATTCATTATTATATGCGCTTGATGAGGAATATCAGGCAGGCAATCAGCGATAATTGTTTCGTTCAGTTTAAAGAAAATTTTTTAAATAAAAAGATGACTTTATAGAAAAATCTGATAAAGAGCACATTTTTAAGGAGGAATTTAAATTGATTTCGTTAGCATACGCAATGGGCGCAGCTCCGGGTGGCAAGCCTTCCGCTGGAGGTGGAGACTGGAGTTTTATCGTCATGATGGTGGTAATTTTCGGTATTTTCTATTTTCTCATGATTCGTCCTCAGCAAAAAAAACAGAAAGAACTTCAGGCCATGCTGAATAATCTGGCCTATGGTGACACGATCATGACCACCGGCGGCATTCACGGCAAGATCACCGGACTGGCGGATGCTGTTATCACGCTGGAAATTGCCGATAAGGTAAGAATCAAGGTAGCCAGGAGCGCCATTGGAGCTGTTATTCAAAAATCAGGATCCGCGGCTCCAACAGCTCCAACAAAGTCATAATATAGAATATAGAAGAAAGGGGTATCTCATGTTCAAATCTTTAAAGCTCAGAGGAGCCATCACATTCATTGTTTGTCTTGGTGCTTTATACTTTCTGATCCCGACATTTTTTCCGAATATTCCGGAGTCCTTGAATAAATATATGTTCAAGGACAAAATTCATTTGGGGCTGGATTTACAGGGAGGCACGCACCTTGTTCTGGAAATCGATACCGATAAAGCGCTGGAAACCATGCTGGAAAGAACCGCCAATGATTTGAAAGAATCATTAATGGACGGCAAGGTGCGTTTCCGTAATCTGGAAAAAGCCAAAGGGGCCACGATATCCATGGAACTCACCGAGGCGGATGGCAAAACCGCTCTGGAAAAGGTTTTGCTTGATAAGTTCCCGGAGCTGGAAATAGATTCCACCGCCGCACGTGAAGGCGGTCAATTTGTTACTCTGAAGGTTAATGAAAAACGGGCGGTTGAAATGAAAAAACTGACCGTGGAACATTCTCTGGAAACCATCAGAAACAGAGTTGACCAGTTCGGCATTGCCGAGCCGGAAATTATTCCCGAAGGAGAAAACCGCATTATTGTTCAATTGCCCGGAATCAAAGATCCGGAAAGAGCCAAAAACCTGATCGGAAAAACCGCCCTGCTGGAATTCAAAATTGTTGACGATGAAAATTCGCCGGAAGAAGCTCTCCGCGGCAATGTTCCGGAAGGAGATGTTATTGCCTACGGACTGCGTGCGGACAGAACCACAGGGGAAAAAGGTTCTGCACCCTATTTATTAAAAGACAAGGCGCTGATGACCGGCGCTTCACTGGAAACAGCCAAAGTTCAGATTGCTGACCGTTTTGGTGATGTCACTGTCGGCCTGAAATTCAACTCTCAGGGAGCTGTAGATTTTGAAAGAATCACCGGAGAAAACGTTCGAAAACGACTTGCTATTGTTCTGGACGGCGTGGTACATTCCGCTCCCGTTATCCAGGAAAGAATATCCGGCGGACAGGCTCAGATTACCGGGAACTTTACCATGGAAGAAGCGCGAGATCTGGCCATTGTTTTGCGCGCCGGCGCCCTGCCCGCTCCCGTCAATATCCTGGAGGAAAGAACCGTCGGACCGTCGCTGGGTAATGATTCCATCAAGCAAGGCATTATGGCGACAATCATTGGTTCACTCTTAGTTATTTTATTCATGGTTGTTTATTACCGCCTTTCCGGCGCGGTTGCTGATATTGCGCTGGTCATCAATATCATTTTGATTTTGGCAGTTCTGGCGGCCTTCAAGGCAACCCTGACTTTGCCTGGTATTGCCGGCATGCTCCTCACGGTCGGCGTGGCTGTAGATGCGAACATTCTGATCTTTGAACGAATCCGTGAAGAATTGAGAACGGGAAAAACCGCCCGCTTGGCTCTGGATACGGGTTACGACAGGGCCTTCATTACGATTATTGACACACATATCACGGGTATTGTCGCTGCCATTGTTCTGATTTTTTTCGGCACAGGCCCAATCAAGGGATTTGCCGTCACAACAATCATCGGGCTTCTGGCCAGTCTTTTTACCGCCATTTTTATAACCCGGGTAATCTTCGATTACTTTATGTGGAATTATAATATAAAAAAACTGAGCATTTAAAATTCAAGCGCAAGCAGGAGATATCGTATGAGCATGGAGTTGATAAAACCAGGAGTTAACGTAGATTTTGTCGGTAAAATGAAATATGCGATGATGTTATCAGCCTTGCTGATCATTATCGGAATAGGGTCGATTATCTATCATGGCGGCCTTAATCTCGGTATCGACTTCGCCGGCGGATCCATCATTCAGATTAAGTTTTCAAAAAATGTCTCCGCTGATCAGATCCGATCGGCATTGAAGTCAACAAAACTGGAAAACAGCACTATTCAACAGTTCGGTGTCAATGAATTTTTGATTCGTACTCATGAATCGTTCTCCGATCAGAAGATGTTAGCCGCTAATGTGGAACAACCGCTAAGCGCCGCTTTCAGTAAGGATTTCGAAATACGTCGTGTGGAAGTCGTCGGTTCCAAAGTCAGCGCTGATTTCTCAAGAAAAGCCATCATTGCTGTTATTTTTTCCTGGTTGGCTATATTGATTTATGTGACCTGGCGCTTTGAGTTCCGTTACGCAGCCGGAGGCATTCTAGCTTTGGTTCACGATACGTTGATTGTGATCGGCGCTGTCGCTTTTATGAATATGGAATTTACTATCAACATTCTTGCGGTCCTCGTCTTTGTTATAGGTTTTTCCATTAATGATACCATTGTTACGCTGGATAGAATTCGGGAAATCGTAAAACGGAATCCCAAACAAAAACTTAGTGATATCATTAATTTAGCCATTAACGAAACACTCAGCAGAACCATTTTAACATCCTTGACTGTTTTCTTCACAGTTTTAGCCCTGTATATTTTTGGCGGTGCGGTCATCCGTGATTTTGCTTTTGCCATGTTGATCGGCACCGTCGTTGGCACCTACTCCACAATTTATATTGCTTGCACTAGCGTGCTGTTTTTTGAAAATTTGCAGATGGCCAAAATGAAGAGGGATAATTAAATTGTCTTTTTTAGCAGCTGCGGGATTCACCATTTTTATTTTGATCCTGTTTTCAGGAATCTTCTTGAATTTGCTTGGGCTGCCCGGGACGGTTGTCATTTTTTTCGACGTTTTGCTTTATGCGCTTTTCACCGGCTTTGAAAATGTCGGAATAAAGATTCTTTTATTTCTTTTCTTTTCGGCGGCCATTGCTGAAACCATTGAATTTTTCTGGGTTGTCAGCGAAACACCGCAACAGCAAACGATGCATCCTCGCAAATCTGTTCAAGCAGCGGGCCTGGGAGCTTTTCTTGGAGCTTGCTTATTGACGCCTTTTTTCTGGGGACCGGGTATGTGGGCAGGATTTTTCCTGGGAGGTCTTGTCGGTATTTTAATGGTGGAAATCATCCGGCAGTATCAGATGAAAGCGCCCAACCGAACGCTCAACAGCGTTATTTTTAATATCGTCGGAAAAAACACCGTTAAAGGATTTATCTCCCTTTGTATGATTGCTTTTTCTCTGTCTAATATTTATTCTTAGGAGCTGTGTCAACCATGACAAAAGAAGAAAAACCAAAATCAAAAGTTAAAGAATATGCTGAATCCATCATCATCGCGATTTTAATCGCTCTGTTTATCCGCACGTTCATCATCTGCGCTTACAAAATACCTTCCCGCTCGATGGTGCCCACATTGCTCGTGGGGGATCACATCCTGGTCAGCAAATTTATTTATGGTGTAAAAATTCCCCTGTTAAGAAGAACAATTATTCCCGTCAGCGAACCGAAAAGAGGAGAAGTCGTTGTGTTCATTTACCCTAATGACCGCTCGAAAGATTTCATTAAAAGAGTGATCGGCGTTGCGGGAGACAAAATTGAAATCAGAAACAAAAAAATATTCATCAATGATCAGCCGTTTCAAGATCCCTACGGGATTTTCAGCGACAGCCTGATTTTACCGAAATCCATGCAGCCGCGAGACAATTTCGGTCCTGTAACCGTTCCTGAAAAATCTATTTTTGTCATGGGCGATAACCGGGACGAAAGTCTGGACAGCCGGTTCTGGGGTTTCGTCAATCTGAAAGATGTGGAAGGAAAAGCTTTCATCATTTACTGGTCATGGAACCGTGACGATAACAACCTTCGCTGGCAACGGGTAGGGAAACTGCTGCACTAGAGCAAATGATCATTTTCTATATCGAAACGGCGTATTATCGGTATGATCAGGTCGGTCCTGAAAGAATTATCAAAAATGAATTTCGACCTTGACACTTGAACGCCTTCGTAATATAGAACATCAAAATTGAACCCTTTTAATTTAATCCTGCGAGATTGAAAAAGGAAACTGAAATGAAAAAAACTTTTAGAACATTATCGAGCCTTTTCCTGCGAGGGGAAAGGCTTTTTTTATAACCATGCCCGGAGTTGATTCATATGTCTGAGAATAAAAACAAGAAAACCGTCATGGACAAAGAGGGAATCGAGCGATGCCTGACCAGAATCGCTTACGAAATTCTGGAAAAAAATAAGGGCATGGAGAATGTGGTGCTGGTGGGCATCAGGACCGGTGGTGTTTTTCTAGCCCAGAGACTGCAGAAGAAAATGTCCGATATCGAACAGGGTAAAATTCCTCTGGGAATACTGGACGTAACCCTTTACCGCGATGACATCACAGCATCCAAGAAGAAACCGCATCTCGGAGAAACGAAAATTAATTTTTCACTGGATAATAAAATAGTTATTCTTGTGGACGACGTACTCTTTACCGGAAGAACCATCCGGGCGGCGATGGACGCGCTGATTGATTTCGGACGTCCCCAGATGATTCAGCTCGCCGTTTTAATCGACCGCGGACACCGCGAACTGCCCATCCGTGCTGATTTTGTCGGCAAGAATCTGCCCTCCTCTCTCTGGGAAGCCGTGCGGGTGGATCTGATAGAAAAAAGCGGCGTGGATGAAGTCGTGATAGAAGAAGAAAAATAAATGTAATTCTTAAAGACTGTTATGAAATTTGAACGAAAAGACATTCTGGGCATCAAAGACTTATCCGTTGATGAAATCAACCACATTCTGGAAACAGCCGAATCCTTTCTGGAAATCTCCACACGCACCATTAAGAAAGTGCCCACGCTGCGCGGCAAGACGGTCATTAATCTCTTTTATGAAGCCAGCACCCGCACCAGAACATCCTTTGAAATAGCCGGAAAACGCTTGAGCGCCGATACCATCAACATTTCGGCTTCCACCAGTTCCGTGGTCAAGGGAGAAACGCTGATTGACACGGCCCGTAATCTGGAAGCCATGAATCCCGATGTCATTGTCATCCGCCACAGCGCCGCCGGTGCGCCGCATCTGCTGGCCAGGCTGGTCAGGCAATCCATCATCAATGCCGGTGACGGCGCGCATGAACATCCGACACAGGCACTGCTGGACATGATGACCATCAAAGAACACAAGGGGAAAATCGATGGATTAAAGATAGCCATCATCGGTGATATCAAGCACAGTCGTGTGGCCCGCTCCAACATTTACGGTTTGTCCAAAATGGGTGCGAATGTTGTCGTGGCCGGACCCGCCACCATGCTGCCGCGCGATATTGAAAAAATGGGCATCAAGGCCCATTCCAGGCTGGAAGACGCCATTGTCCACGCCGATGTCGTCATGATGCTGCGCGTTCAACTGGAACGTCAGAAACAAAACATTTTCCCGTCGCTGCGTGAATATTCCCAGCATTTCTGCCTGAACCGCCACAACGTCCAACTGGCGAAAAAAGATGTTATCGTGATGCATCCGGGGCCGATTAACCGCGGCGTGGAAATATCGCCGGACATCGCCGACGATCCTTCCTGCTCGGTCATTCTTGACCAGGTGAACAAGGGCGTGGCCGTCAGGATGGCTCTGCTGTACCTGCTCACGGGAGGTAGCGAATGAAACTCTTATTAACCGGCGCAAGGGTCATCGATCCCGCGCAAAAAACAGATTCCCGTCTGGACATCCTGATCGAAGACGGCAAGATTGCCAAAACAGGAACCCAGCTTGCCAAGTCAACCAGGTCGAAGGATGCGGATAACATAACAAAGATCATTGATCTGGATGGAATGATTCTTGTCCCCGGCCTGATTGACATGCACACGCACCTGCGCGAACCGGGATTTGAATACAAGGAAACGATTGCATCGGGCACTGCTGCCGCGGTTGCCGGCGGTTTTACGTCCATTGCCTGTATGCCCAATACCGACCCGGTCAATGATAACCGCTCCATCACTGAATTTATCAGGAGAAAGGCTGCAGAAGCAGCGCTGGCCAACGTTTATCCTGTCGGCGCCATCAGCAAAGACTCCGCAGGTTCACAACTGACAGAATTCTGGGATCTCAAAGAAGCGGGAATTGTCGCGCTTTCCGATGACGGGAAACCGGTGATGAATGCCGCCCTGATGCGCAGAGCCATGGAGTATGCCGACTCTCTGCAATTGCCGGTTATTTCGCATTGCGAAGACATCCATCTTTCTGCAAACGGCGTCATGAACGAAGGTTACTATTCCACGATACTGGGGTTAAATGGAATCCCGGGCATTGCCGAAGAAGCAATGGTCTCCCGTGATATTTTAATTGCGGAATTCACAAAAACCGCCGTGCATATAGCCCATGTCAGCACGGCCGGTTCCGTTCGTCTGATTCGTGACGCCAAAGCAAGAGGATTAAAAGTTACCGCGGAAACAGCGCCTCACTACTTCACGCTGACCGATGAATCCCTGCAACGTTACGACACCAATTTCAAAATCAATCCTCCTTTAAGAAGCGCAGAGGATGTCCAGGCCATTAAAGAAGGACTGGCCGACGGCACAATTGATGTCATTGCCTGCGATCACGCTCCTCACGGACGCACGGATAAAGAAGTGGAATTCGAATACGCTGCCAACGGCATCAGCGGCCTGGAAACATCGCTGGGACTCAGCCTGAATCTCGTCAGCAGTAAAATATTGACCTGGCCGGAGTTAATCGCCAGGATGAGTTTAAATCCCGCGCGCATTTTAAATTTATCCAAAGGCACGCTGGAAACAGGGGCTGACGCCGACATTACCGTCATTGATCCTCTGCGCCAATGGACGGTGGACGTGCAGGCGTTTCGCTCCCGCGGAAAGAACTCTCCGTTCCATGGGCTCCAGATGCAGGGCAAAGCTATCCTGACCATCGTCGGCGGTGAAATCAAGTACGATGGTCGCTAGGGAACAATTAAAAACAACCGGGTTTGTCCTGCGCACACTGAATTACAGCGAATCGGATTTAATCGTTACTTTCTACAGTCACGACTTCGGCAAACTCAAGGGAATCGCCAAAGGTGCCAAAAAAAGCAAAAAGAGATTTGCCAACGTCTTCGAACCCTTTTCCCTGACCAACATTCTTTTTACCCGTAAAAGCCGTGATATGCTGGCTTTTATTGAAGCCTGCGATATCATCGATCACTATCCCGCCATTCGTCAGGATATGGAAAAAACATTGATTGCTTCTTATTTTATTGACCTCGCCGATCACTTCAGCCCGGAAGGAAAAAAGAACGAAAAAGTCTTTGAACTTCTGCAGAATTTCCTTCTCGTTCTGGGGAGAGAAAAAGCGTCTGATGCGCTGGTTCGCTTTTTTGAAATGCGCCTGTTGAAATTAGCGGGATTTGAGCCCGCGCTGGAACATTGCATTGTCTGTAAAACTCCGGTGACTAACGGTAACAGTTATTACTTTCACGCCCACGAAGGCGGCATCAAATGCAGCGCCTGCGCAACAATACAAAGATACGAACAGCCGATTTCCGCCGGTACCGTGCGCACATTGCTTCTGGGCAAAGAAATGGATATCGATAAAATCAAACTCGTCGCGCTTACCAGTTCTCTGGCCACAGAATCGCGCTGCATTCTGACCGGCTTCATTTGTCACGTTCTGGGACGGGAAGTCAAATCCCTGAAAGTCATGGAACAGGTGCGCAAATATTGCACGTAACGGAAATGAAAATGCGTCGTCCGGAATTGCTGATTCCCGCCGGAAATCTGGAAAAATTGCGCACAGCGATGCTTTATGGAGCCGATGCTGTCTATGTCGGGGTGGAAGGACTGAGTTTGCGGGCCAGTTCCTCCGAAATGCCTCTGACTGATTTGGCAGTAGGTGTTAAGGAAGCGCATACCAAAGGCATGAAAGTATATGCGGCAGCAAACACTTTCGCCCGCAATACTGACCTAGAAAGGGCAAAGGAAATCATTCCCGAACTTGTGGCAACCGGCGTCGATGCGGTAATTGTCAGTGAGCCGGGATTGATCAGATTGATTAAGGGATTAGCGCCCCAATTGCCGATTCATCTGAGCACACAGGCCAACACGACCAATATTGAAGCTGTCCGTTTCTGGCAGGATCAGGGCGTGCAGCGGATTATTCTGACACGTGAACTAAATTTACAAGAAGTCGGAGAAATCGCCGCGGCTGTTCCTGAAATGGAACTGGAAATTTTTATCCACGGCGCGATGTGCATGTCCTATTCCGGACGCTGTTATCTTTCGGCATTCCGCAATCGTCGCAGCGCCAATGAAGGTGATTGCTCTCAACCCTGCCGCTGGGAATATTTACTACATGAATCGACAAGACCAAACGACCCCTTCATTCTGGAAGAAGATGAACGTTACAGTTACCTGCTGAGTTCCAAGGATCTTTGTCTCATTGATCATCTTCCCGAAGTGCTGGCTTCCGGTGTTGCCAGTCTCAAAATTGAAGGCCGCATGAAATCATCTTATTATGTCGCAGTGGTCACGCGTTCATATCGACAGGCGCTGGACGCTTTAATGCAACAAAAAGAAAACTATAAATTCAGACCGGAATGGATGGATGAACTTGCCAAAATCTCCAACCGCGGTTATACAGCCGGTTTTGCCTTTGCTGAAGAGAAAATAAACGAGACCAATCCCTATATTAAATACAGCCAGAGTCACGAACCGGTCGGAATCGTATTGCAGTATGATTCAGTGAAGAAAATGATGCTTATTGGCGTGCGTAATCATCTGGCAGCGGGCGATGAAGTGGAATTATTGCTGCCTGATGAAACCGTTAAAATAGATACTCGTATCATGCTGGACTCAAACGGCAAAACTCTCCAAGAAGCCAATAACGACAATCAGATTTATCTACCTCTGAATATAGAAGCGTCAGTCGGAGCAATCCTACGACAAAAAGTTAAGCGCGCTTGATCATGCAACTTGATAAATTACCGGACGATAATGAGGTCTAGGTATCGGCTTATTATTCGCTCGCGCTGAATCGAGCCACATTTTTTTTGCCTTTAATACTTCTTTTAAAGCATCACTAGGCGTTTTACCAAAAGCTGAACAATGACGTAAATCGGGTATATCCGCAATATATCCGTTATCATCTGCGCTATAAAATATATTAATATGATAATCGTTCATTTTTCATTCCTCTATTTGAAGGTTATTCTTTTCAATGATATTTAACAATTGTTTCAATTGATATGGTTTAATCTTCCCGTGAACATTTTGTAGATTTATTAATTCCGCAACACCCGCGTGAACAAAAATATGATGGCTACCGCTGACGCGATCAAGTTTAAAACCAAATGCCTCCGCCAACGTTACGGCTTCATCAAATCGAATATTTCTTGAACCTGCCAGCGCTTTTTCCAGCAACTTGCGTTTTTTCATTTTTATATTTCATTTTCTCTTTTTTTTATTTCTTACATCATTATTCAGTGAAAATCAAACCTTCTCATATTCCATTTCGTTGTAGGAATTGAATCGAGCCTCAAAACTGATTGTTCGGGGAACAATCCCTACGAATTAAAAAACCGGCGATTGATGATGAAGTCAAGCGCCGGTAAATCAAATTTAGCAGGGAATTTCGTGAAGCATTACATTAAATAGGATGTCCCCTTTATTCTTTAATTCTAATTATCAATTGTTTTTGTATCTCAAATGTGATACACAATTACCGTAAGACTTAAACACAAGAGGTGAAATTATGGCAAAATCAGCAATGATTCACGCCCGTACAGAAACGGAACTCAAAAAAGAGGTGGAAGCAATATTTTCCGCCTTGGGACTTTCCACAACCGCCGCGTTAAATCTTTTTTTTCATCAGGTAAAAATGAGGCGTGGCCTTCCTTTCCCCGTGGAAATCCCCAATGAAGAAACTCTGAAAACCTTCAGAGAAAGCGAAGCAGGCAACGGGCTGGTGAAAAGTAAATCTGCCAAAGATATGTTCCGTAAATTGGGTATCTAATGCTCATTCCTGTCTATACAACCCGTTTTGAAAAAGACTTGAAAAGAATGAAAAAACGCGGGTGCGATATATCTAAAATTAAAGCGATGATTACTTTATTGATAGATGAGAAACCGCTGGATGCACGCATGAGAGATCACCTGCTCCGAGGTAATTTTAAAGATCGTCGTGAATGCCACTTGGAACCGGATTGGCTTTTAATTTATAGATTTGACGAAGGCAGAATAATTTTCGAACGCACTGGAACCCATGCCGACTTATTCCGCTGACAGTCAATAAATGATTAAGCAGGGGCGCGTTCGTCAAACGCGCCGTTTACCTTATATTGGCTTGCTTGGAAAATAATCCCCACGAATTATGTAAAAAACCAGCGATTGATTTCAGCATCAATCGCCGGTAATTTAAATTATCATACTGTTCCCAGAATTCGTCCGGAATTCATTAGCCACTCTATGCTGGTTCAAGTTTGCAGATTGAATCGGAACAGTTGATTTTGGGATATTTCAAGGCAGAATGAAATAACCGGTTCAATCGGAGGACGATTGAACACTCAGGAGTTCGCCTTGCCCGAATGCTAGTTCAATCATTCTGATTGAACTATTTATATAACTATACAAGTAAAAAAGCTGGTTCAATCTGCAAAATTGAACCCGCTTTTAATAGACATCCTTTTTTTTATTTTTTTGTTTCGCGTTTATCATTTAAGCTCTTTCTTCAAATCCGCATGAGACTTCCATTTTCTATTCTTAAATTTTATTTCCAGTGCAGAATAATAATCGTTTTTGTCTTCCTCAATTTCCTTCAGTCGTAGATATTCTTTGTAGTCAATCACAACGGCCACAGGTTTGTTATTTTCTTTAACCAATTGAGTTTTAATCATGATATGCCTCCTGCCTGTGTTTCACTTCATAAATTAACATTACAGATCCATAAAATAAAATCAAGCGAACATGATTTTTGTACTGCATGAAGCAATCATGCTGATTGCTTTGCAATATTTCGCTTCAATCGGAGGACGACTGATCCAGCTTCAAATTCTGATTACACTATTAATTTAATATGCTATTAAAAAAAGCTGGTTCAATCCGCAGAATTGAACCAGCTAGAATAAATTCATTGTCTATATAATGTTCCACTTTTCGCGCCGCTATACCCCCATCGCTCAAAGAAAAAGGAATTAAAATCTACTGCGAATGTGAACCGATAATATGTTGTCCCATTTGTTCCTTCTGTAGTTGCCGAAATAACATTATTATTTATTGAAATATAGTCAACATAATCTCCATATTTTTCATCACTGCCTGCATATGAAAAAGTATTTGCTGATATTGGTAGATATAGATAATCATCCGTACCCCATAGATTCACGTCACCACCAATTGTCATATAAAGAGTACCATCAGTACTTGAATAATAACCATAAAACTTAGAGTTATTAATAGACGTGTTGGCTGTCACGGCAAAATTCTGTCCGGTCACATTGGCATTATTAACAATGACGCTTCTGTTGTTCGGGCTGAATGTGTATCCTGTTTTGCTTGGCGTGACGGTATAGCTACCGTTGGCCAGACCGCTGAAACTGTAATTGCCGCTGGAATCTGTGGCAGCAGATTTGGAACTCGTCCCCGAAAGTGCAATTGTCACTCCGGATGTAACGGCTCCGCTGACAGTGCCGGATATACTGTAGGTCGGCGTAGAATTTGGATTGGTCGTTGCGCTATCAGGCGATGATTTATCTGAAACATTACCCGACGCATCATAAGCGGAAACGGTATAGGTGTATAACGTATTGGCTGTAAGGCCGGTATCGGAAAATACGGTATCAAGCGTGGTCGTTATCAGTGTGCCATTCCGGAAAACCTTATATCCGGCAACGCCAATGTTATCCGTTGATCCTGTCCAGCTCAGGTTGATCTGCGACGTTGTGGCCGCTGTCGCATTTAAATTCGTCGGCGTGGAAGGCGTCTTATCCGATGAACTATGTCCGGTCCAATCCGCTTCGGTTAGGGTTGTGGTTCTTCCGGAGCAGTTATCACTTATCAGGGTCAGGGTAAGCGTGTTGCCGCTTATGGAATAGGTATAGCGTCCGGTGTCGAAGGTCTGAGAGGCAGTATCAAAACAGGACGATGTCCCGCCGCTGTCCTGCATTGTCAGCTGGTTATCTAAGGTGGAATAGGTGCCCCATGCGTCTATGGTACCGCTGTTATTGGCATCAACGGTGTAGGTTTTATCCGACATAAAGGTAACGGAAGATACCCCGTTACCCCATGTGCCCTGAATACCGGATTTGTCCGTCGTATTATCAGAATCGGATGATGAACTGCCGCCGCCCCCACTGCCACAACTGCACAACATCACTGCTACAAGAATCGTAAAAAGAAAATTCAATAAAACCTGAGTTGAAAATCTGTGTCCTTTCATTGCCGTCCTCCCCTTCAAAAAAATAAAAAACCCATGTTCCGGTTAAAGATACATGGGCTTTATGGTTGTTGTTTTACTGTAAAAAAGTTTTACAAGATTAAATCTGTCTGTCTGTCTGTCTGTCTGT
>CAYZLL010000047.1:0-3137 GCA_964479225.1 uncultured Smithella sp. | reverse complement strand
TCTGTCTGTCTGTCTGTCTGTCTGTGCAGGCTTTGTGCCATCATCTGGTTTATGTAATCCTATTTCAGTATTTTTAAAGCAGACTTCTATTTTGTTATGAAAATTAACTATTATAAGCTTAACAAAATGTCAATCCCTCGAAAGAGGGATTTTTTTATTTTTTTCGAAATATTACAAAACTGTTACGATTCAACCTGCAAGGTTGAACCAGCCAGCATTTACAAAAGCTGGTTCAATCCAAAAAATTGAACCAGTCAGCATAACGATCGCAGCGTCAATCATTACCTCCGGCGGGGCGGTTGTATCCTCACGATTCTTTCTGCGCCCTTGACCATGGATATCGCGTTTTGCGGGCAGAAATGAGCGCATACACCGCAACCGATACAACGGTCTTCTTTCCGGCGCGCTTTTTTATCGTCGTTTAAATAAGCGGCGTAGGTGTGGCATTTCTTCACACAGGTGCCGCAACCGATACAAAGATCATCGTTCACTACGGCCAGAAAATTGGTCACATTGGCAATAGGCGCGATCATATGATCTACACCATTGGCGCAGCAACATCGGCAGCAGTTGCAAATACTTGTTTCATCCTTGCTGGTATCGAAATTGGGATGATAGGCCTTGTGCACCAATCCCGCTTCTTCTGCCTCTTTTAAAACTTTCAAGGCCTCCTCTTTCGAAATGATTCTCGAAAATCCCTGCTCCGCTGTAAACCTTGCCGACTTGCCGAACGTAAAGCAGGTTTCCCTGGCATCGGTCTGCTGGCAGGGCGTTCCTTTTATATCTTCGTAATGGCGACAGAAACAATGACCGAGGGCTATTTCATCGAACTTCTGAATGAGTTCTTCCACTCTTTGAGAAGGCACAATTCTGTCTCTGGTTTCTTCCAGCTTTTCATTGATGACGATTTTAACCGGTTCACTTTTCGGTTTATTTTCCCAGACAGGAACGGTTCTGTCCACCGGCGGCGTGGACATCAGCATGGGAATGATCGCATCATAATTATCCTGAACCATATTGTTCAAATCCGCAAACATTTGATTGAACAATGCGGCAATTTCCTTGTTGCGATCGTTAATCTCCAGTTTTCCCATGAACTTGTATTCAAAAGTTCCGACGTTCAACAGCGGTAATAATCTAAAAACCATCAAGCCCTTGCTGTTGGGTTGATTGAAGATCACGCCCCTGCCGGCCAGCTCCTTCACTTTCTTGTTAATTTCTTCTTCCGATAATCCGCTGGACTGTTTCAACTGCTCCATGGTCTGGGATTTCTTTTCCGCAAAAGCAGAAATAAAATCCAGCTCGTCTTCTCTGATAAAATATTTCAGAAGTTTGATCAGCGTATCGTTGACGGGTAGCGGCGTTCCTCCCGCTGTGCTGATGATCTGCCCGGCTTTTTGATATTTTTCATCAATCGTCATATCTTCTGCCCTCTCTTGCTTTTATAAATTTTTGTCCCATTAATGAAAAGGAATCTATTTCAAATTTTTAAACGCTGCAACTTCTTTCTTCAGCCAGTTAACCCAGACTTCGATTCCTTCTCCTGTTTTGCTGGAAACCTCCATAATGATAATGTGGGGGTTTAAAGCCAGCACCCTTTTGCGCATGGCTTCCAGATCGAAGTCGCTAAGAGGAAGATAATCAATTTTATTAACCAGCAGCACGTCGCAGATGGAGAACATCAAGGGGTATTTGAGCGGTTTGTCGTCACCCTCGGGAACGCTCAGAATCATGACGTTTTTATGAGCGCCGGTATCGAATTCCGCGGGACAAACGAGATTCCCGACATTTTCGATGATGACGAGATCCAGATCGCTCACGGGCAGCGCGTCAATACCCTGCGTGACCATGGTGGCATCGAGATGGCAGAACCCGCCCGTCCTTAACTGAATGGCGGGAATGCCTTTGGCCGCGACCTTTTCCGCGTCCACCTTGGAATCAATATCCGCCTCAATCACGCCCAACCGCAGGCTGTTTCCCAACTGGGCAACAGTTTGCAGAATCAGACTGGTCTTGCCGGAACCCGGTGAAGACATCAGGTTCACCAGCAGAGTATTTGTTTTTTTTAGTCTATTCCGAACATCCGCCGCCACCTTCATGTTGTCGGCCATAATTTCTTCTTTGACTTCAATCAGCCTGACTTCTTCCACTATTGCACCTCCATATCCTTGATATAGTATTCCCGTCCGGAAAGAACCGTTCCTTCATTGGATTTGCAGTTCGGGCACGCAAGCTCACCCAACTTTGACGCGTCTGCTTCATAGGAGGTCGAACACGCGTTGCATTGAACCATGATCGGCATCCTCTCGATTTTCAGCTTTGCGCCTTCAACCACCGTGCCCTTGCTGAGGTAATCAAAGTAGCGCTGAATCCATTCATCTTCCAGATCACTGAGTTTGCCGATCTGCAAATGAATAGATACGACCTGTCGCACATTATTCATCTGGGCGTGTTTCAATACAATCTTTAAAATACTTTCGGTAACAGGAAGTTCGTGCATGTTAATTTGTCATCACTTATCTTTTTTGAACTTTTTAATGTTTTTAAGATATCATGTCAAGCAACTTCAGCAGCAACTTCAGCAGGTCGGAATGACTTGATTTTATCCTTTTTATATTGACACCATCAGGCCGGACATGTTACTTAGCCACCGGTTTTTAATATAAATTTGACAGGTTTTTTAGCTAAAACACCAAGGAGAAAATTGTGACTTTTCAAGAATTGATTTTTGCCCTCGAAAAATACTGGGATTCCAAGGGCTGCGTTATTCAACAGCCATACGATATGGAAGTGGGAGCAGGCACATTTCATCCGGCAACCTGCCTGCGCGCTTTGGGACCGGAGCCATGGAATGTGGCCTACGTTCAGCCTTCGCGCCGTCCTACCGATGGCCGCTATGGTGAAAATCCCAATCGTCTGCAGCACTACTATCAGTATCAGGTTATTATGAAACCCTCTCCGGTCAACATTCAGGAACTCTACCTCGATTCTCTGAAGAGCTTTGGCATTGACCCGCTCGATCACGACATTCGTTTCGTGGAAGATGATTGGGAATCCCCGACGCTGGGAGCGTGGGGATTGGGCTGGGAAGTCTGGCTCGACGGCATGGAAATTTCCCAGTTCACCTATTTCCAGCA
>CAYZLL010000046.1:0-16511 GCA_964479225.1 uncultured Smithella sp. | reverse complement strand
CAAAATATCCGTCTTTGACAAAAGTGGTTTTATCTAGATACATGCCGGCCGCATAGTATGAGCCGCTGACCTTGACATCGACTGCCAACGCCGACGCACTGAAGGCCACGATCAGCCCTAACGAAAACAAAACCAACCATAATTTCTTCATGCTTTCCTCCTTAAATTTATGGGTTTAATTTAGACCTCCGGAAAACGGGTATGTCCTGAATGCCTCCTTGCATTTTTTTATTTTTATAAATTATAAAAAAATGTGAATAAAAAATAAACAAGTTTGTTTTTTTATTGACATAACAAAAAATCTGCTATAAATATAAATTTAATGGCATTAAGTTAATATTATTAAATCATAAAGTCAACAGAAATTTTAGCTTTTTTCGTCACATGACATTGGAAAAATTACAAATCAAGGAGATCATGCAATTTTGATGAACGAATACAAAAGTTATCAGCAAGAGGTGCTGCAAGCAACACAATGGCTTTACCGGGAGGGCTATTTTGGATCGCAAAGGGGCAGCGGCGGCAATGTTTCTGTGCGCATTAGCGATACGGTTTTCGCGATCACGCCTTCGTCGGTTAGATATCCCGAGATGAAAGCGGATGATATTTGTATTGTTGATCTCGACCTCTCGGTCATCGACGAAAATAAAAAATTGAAACCTTCCGTGGAATCCGCGATGCACAGCGTCATTTACCGCAACCGGCCGGACGTCAACGCAATCGTTCACACACATCAGACATACGGCAGCGTCTTCAGCCTGATCAACACGTCGATACCGGCTCTTTTCGATGAGGTTGCCTTTTCTCTGGGGCAGACGATCGATGTCGTTCCTTATGCGCTTTCCGGCAGCCCGGAGCTTGTTCACCATGTGGCCGGTATGCTTTCCAATAATGCCAATGCATACATCCTGCAGAATCATGGCATTCTTGCGTTGGGCAAGGATCTCGACAAGGCAATCCTGCATTCGGAACTTTTGGAAAAAGTCGCGCACATTTACTGTCTGGCACTTTCCACCGGCAAACCGGTCACCACGCTTCCCGAATCGATTATTGAAGTGGTTAAGATCGTGAGAGACAATGAGGTTCAGAAGTCAAAAATAAAAGCGGGGTAGCAAGAGCAGATCAAGCCGGTCCATGCTTTTGGGATGAAATTCCGTTTAACATCAGCCCCAGCATTCTTCCCACATCAACGAGAATGTCAGCCGTTGCCTCGTCAAGAAAACGAAGAGAGGGTAGATAGGTATCCTTGAAAATAACTTTTGAGGCATCTTCCGAACACATATTGGTCTGCGTGGCGGCATCCAGATGACTGTCCGGATCCATTTTCTGGAAAGCGTCGATGAGTTCCTGGCCGAATGTATCAAGAAAAAAATAGAAAATGGATTTCATCCGTGCTGCGGCCTGATGTCTGTAGGAATTGATTTCTCCAAGGACGTCGCATCTTTCGTTTTGCCCGCTGTGTGCTCCTTGCAGCAAGGCCTCTTTGAAGGGAGGGAATCCTTCGCGGAATCGGCGCTCCGCATAAATTTCATAACCCTGATGGACAGCGGAAAGAACCTGGAAAAGCTTATTGGACGAAAATGAATTCCTGATCAAAAACCACGGGGGTACAGCATTGACATGGAAAGGGTTGCCCAGGTCGGCCAGATAATGCGTAGAGCGCGATAAATATCTCCAGCCCCAATAATCGTTGCTACTTTGAAATGCCCTGTGGGCAAGATTCAAATGTGCACGGAAAGACTCGGTTGCCATGCCGAACTTCTTGCCCAGTAAGCGAAATTGCATGTGTCTCCAGCCGTGTGAGCCGCCGGTGATTTTCTGATTTTTGTGCAGGTCGAGATCACAATCCGGATTCAAATCCGGCTCTGTGGTGTAAATAACAAGTATTTTCCAGGGCTCGATGGTTTTGTCCACCGGTGGTTCCATGCTGTATTGGCCATTGCGTTCTGAATAGGAATAAGACGACAGCAGCGGCAGTTTTCGGTGCTCCCGGTAACTTTCCTTGTAGAAATCAATATGCCTGGGGCCGACGGACCAATTTCCCTTTTCTAAATCGGGTTTCGGTTTGACCTGCACTTGTGGCAGAGTCATTATTTTATTTATGGCCTGCACGGAATAATAAGTGATGTATTCATGGGAAAACCACGGCGCCCAGGCCAGCGGCATTCGCGGATCATTGTGCAGGTCGTAATCTGAACTTTGCATTTTATTAATTGCCGGTGCGGGTTGATCATCAAGCTCCGCACCGGCTTCCGGAATAAGTTTTAAATGTTATCTAAATTTTGAAATCCGTCTTCTTGCCCCAGACGCCGAGGGCGACGCCAAGTTCTTCGTGTTCTTTGGCATACTCTTCCAGTTTGATGCCCTTCATGGCCGCATCAATGGCCTGCCGCAGGGCGCGTGCGCCGGCTCTCGGTCCCTGCGGATGGGCGTGAATGCCGCCGCCGGATCCGATCATAATGTCTCTGCCCAGCGCGTTGACAATATCCTGCACATTCTGTGGCGTGATACCGCCCGAAGGCATCGGCATGGTGGGCTTGAGGTCGCCCATCGGATAAATCAGGTTGCGTGTTGTGGCCATAAACCGTTCGTGCATATAGATGGCTTTGCCGCCCATGGAGAAGGGCAGAACGATGGCGTCCGCGCCGCAGAGGCGAGAAATCTTGCCGAAAATGATCGGGGAGGATATTCCCTGATACGGAGACATGAAGAAAGCGCCGGCCACGTCCATATGGGCAAGAATCGGCACATTGATGGCCGGATCATCCGCCAGGGCGCGCATCGCCTCCGGTCCGACAGCCAGGTAATTGACCATCATGCCGTTGACTCCCGCATCAACGCAGCGCTTGGCCAGATCGAACATCCGCGGCAGACGATCGGTGATGTTCACGGTGTAGATCGTATGTTCGCCGGTTTCCTCGTAAACTTCCTTTTCAATTTTCATGTAGGTCTTGACTCTTTTCACCGCGTCATTGTACCGCATATTGGCGATAAGTTCGTCATCCTTGATAACATCGCATCCGCCCAGGGCCGCTTCTCTGAAAAGTTTGGCGCCGACCTCCAGCGGGTACCCGCTGCACGGTTTGATCATGTTATTAAGCAGGGGCCTTCCCATGGAAAGATTCAGCGCTTTCCACCAGCCGTTGATTCCGAATCGGGGGCCGTTGAACTGATCCAGTGTGGTTTGGGGAAATCTAATATCCAGAAGCTTCAGATTGGGAACCAGCGATATGTTTCCCACGAGTGCGGTCAGCATCATGGGCAGTTGATCCTCCACATTCGCGGCGGGGAAGGCAACCTGGATGATGTACTGACGGTTGGTGACATCCGCGGGCACACCGTACTCATAGAAAGGCGCTTCATAAACGCCGATGACCTTGGCCACATGCTTGGCTCTTATCTCCGGCGTTTCACCGGGCACCGGCGTCCAGGTTCCGGTGGTCTGTTCAATGGCGATCACCTGGCTCATGACCGAGGCGTCCCACGCCTTGTCCATCTGGGCCCAGTAGGTGGCAATCAAATGGTTTTCCATATCAATGCTTTCCGGAATGGTGATGGGCTTATCCGCAAAAGCATCAAAATCTTTTTTTACGCAGATGGGTTCTTTTTTCTTTTTCATACAAAGCTCCTTTATGTGTGATTAAAATTGTTTTTAATTTCCGGGAATCAGAGAAAGCACGTATTCCCATATTTCCAAAGTTTTTTTCAACGCTTCGTCATCGTGCTGCATGCATGTGTACATGCGGGTTCCAGCCAGCGTACACAAACCGTGAGCCATCGTGACCACCTGATAATCGTCCGCGACCTGCTTGCGCGAAAAGATTTGTGTAAATGCGTCGGGGGAATGCAAATCCACGGAGAAAAAAGCGGTTGTCATGTAATGCATGATGGCGCCGAAATTATAAACAAAGAATCCCAGATCCGGGCGTGTCCCGAAAAGATCGTTCAGTGCCTGAGTCAGTTTGTTGGCGTAGGCCGTCGCCTTTGCCACAGCATCCTGCTCAACCATATATTTCAGGGCATAGTAACAGGCGGCCATGGAGATGGGATTGGCCGCCAGCGTGCCGCCGACGAAGATCTTGTCGCCCAGGCTGCCCGCGCAAACCTTCATGACGTCTTTTCTACCGGCCACCGCGCCGGAGGAGGGGTAGCCATGCGTGATAATTTTACCCAGCACCGTCAGATCAGGTGTTATGTTGTAATGTTTCTGAGCGCCGCCCATGTCGAGTCTGAAACCGGTTACGACTTCATCAAAGATCAACAAAGATTCATACTGATCGCACAGCTTGCGAATGGTTTTGTTCCATTCGGGATGAACCGGATGAGCGCCGGACTCGCCGCCAATGGGTTCAACGAGCACGCCGGCAACACCGCCTTTATCCTGATTTTCCTTGAAGGCCTTTTCCAGTGCCTCGAAGTCATTAGGCGCTACGTCCACCGTGTGGGCATAATATTCCGGAGGGATGCCTTTGGATTCGAAATTGCCGGTCTTGGGAATGTGAACCGAATAAATCATCTGATCCGACCAGCCGTGATAGCTGCCGCCGATTTTGATGATTTTGAGTTTGCCCGTAAAAGCGCGGGCGATTCGGACGGCGGCCATGTCGGCTTCCGTTCCGGATTGCAGGAAGCGCACCATCTCGACGCCGGGCATATGTTTGATGATTTCCTCGGCGGCCAGAAGTTCGTACTCGGACGTCAAGCCGGTTGCCGGTCCTTTTTGCCGGATGACCTCGATAATCTTTTCGTCGAGAGGCTCATAGCCATGACCGAGCATAATGGGCGCGCCGCACATCAGGTAATCAATGTACTCGTTGCCGTCCACGTCCCAGATTTTATATCCCTTGGCGCGATCCATGGCCAGTGGAAACGGTTTGTTCTGGCTTAAGTTGTGTTCGACGCCGCCGGGAATCAGGGATTTGGCTTTTTCAAAAATTTCTATCGAACGTTTGCAGCGCTGGGCATAAAGCTTATGCTCGGCATCCAGTTTGTCCTTCGGGATCGGTTGCACCGGCCTGGACAAAATATAATCTTTTCTTTTCATGATTTCAGCGTATTCCATAGGTCTCCCTCCTCATATTGCATGGCGACTATCGGGGCAGAGCACACACACCGGGGGCCTGCCTGTTGAGCCGCGCACATGCTTTTTTTTGCGTTTTATAGTGATTCAAAAATTCGGCAAACAGTTCATTATAAATTTTTCGATGGTCGGGATTGGGCGTGTATTCCGCCTTGATTTTGATATCTTGAGGAATCTGGTCCAGGGTAATATATTTCAGAGCAATCGATGCGAGAAACGCCGCACCACGCGCATTGGAATAGATCGGATCTTTGACCTGCCTGATTTTTCTGTCGAGAATATCAGCCATAATTTGCGACCAGACATCGGAATTGGCGCCGCCGCCGATGAAATTGATATGATCGAATGATCTTTTCATGAATTTTTCTATTGGTCCGAGCAGCCATTTGGTATTGAATGCCACGCCTTCAAAAACGGCCCGCAGGATATCCTCTCTGGTATTTTCCAGCGAAAGATTGAACAGGGAAGCGCGAATGTGGCAGTCATCCACAGGCGAGCGTTCTCCGAAAAGCCAGGGTGTGAAAATAACGTTGTTGGAACCGGCAGGGGCGCGCCCCACGATTTTATCCAGCACCTTGAAAACGTCCGGAGCTTTTTCCTCCATCATCAGTTCATCTTTGTGATACAGAAAATTGTCCCTTAACCAGGTCAGGCATTTGCCGGCGCATTCCTGTTCGGACAGAATAAGATAACGTCCCGGAATCGGGCTCGGAAAAGATCCGAAGTTGTGGACGATATCGGTTTTTTTAAAAGGAACATGGGCGGAGAGCCATGAAGACGTCCCTATGTATAAATGGCCTTCGTAGTCCCGCACTGCGCCGGATCCCACTCCTGCTGATGGCACGTCAGGAGTGCCGCCGATAACCGGCGTACCGGGTTTCAAACCGAGTTCGGCTGCCACGTCTTTTTTTACCGGGCCGAGAATATCTATGGCCCGGATCAGATCCGGCAGTTTTTCACGTTCTATCCCGGCCATGTTTAAAAGACGATCGTTATACGCAACAAGCAACGGATCGCGATTATCCGTAACCCAGTGCAACAGGATGGAGTCATGTGTTGCAGCAAATTTGCCTGTGAATCGCAGATTAATGTAATCCTTGGGTTCGAGAAATTTATAGGTTTGGCGATACAGGTCCGGACGATTCTTTTTCAGCCAGAGAATGTGGCAAAGCGAGTCTTTACCGGACTGGGAAGGGGCTCCTCCCGTCAGTTTCATCCAGTACATAAGTTTAAGCAGCGGGTATCCCTCAAATTTAACAATTCCTTTTAGTAGATCTTTGACCGTTTCCGCGCCCCGACTGTCCATCCAGATGATAGCATTCATCTGGTGGTTGCCGTCCCGATCCAGCGCGACCGTGCCGGACCACTGGGCGGTAACACTCACCGCAACAATATTTTCAGGCGCGACAAGTCCCCGTCTTATCAATTTTTTGGAGGTGGACATGATGGCATTCCACCAGCCTTCCGGATCCTGTTCCGCTCCTCCACCGGGAAGCAGGATAATCGGCGTGTCCATAAATTCACTGCCGATGACTTCACCGTAAACGGAGATGAGAGCGGTCTTAGGACCGGACGTTCCCAGATCAACCGCCAGAATATATTTGTTTTTATTGTCCATCCACGAACCTCTTGATCGCGCAACGTCCGCGCCAGGAAAAATTCTTGGCAACCCCGGGCCTCATCATGAATATTTTCCCATGAGCAAAGACCTTATTTGGTGATCGAGCGAATGATTTCGTCGACAATTTTTTTCAAAACCATTTCCGCATCTCCGGAAACCTGATGCAGCACGCCGCTGTTGTGCAGAGAAATGACGCCATGCAGGGCGCTGATGATTTGAATGGCCAGAAGTTCTTCATCAACAGTCTTTAAATCCGGCTTGGTTTTTCTGTAATCATTAATAACTTTGAGAGCAAAAGTCAGCACCTTAAGCGAATTATGAAATTCATCGTCCGAGATTTTCTCCAACGGTGTGCCGACATAGTCACTGTGTTGTTTGACGGGTCTGTTGAACATGACGTCATAAACGTTAATGTTTTTGGTACCGAATTTCACAAAGGAATTGACGATGTTTTTGACCCGTTGCAGGGGGGTATCGGATTTTTTTACGGAATTGCGAATTTCATTATACAGCATGGAATAGGTCTTTTTGTGAATGGCAATAAGCAGCTCGTCTTTGTTGGTATAGTAATTATAGAGATTTGCCGCTGTCATGTTCATTTTGGAACCGAGCTTGGTCATGGATAAATTTTCATATCCGTTTTTCTCGAGAATTTTAATGGCAAAATCAAGGATTCGCTCGCGAACCGCATCTATTTCTCCGACACTTCGTGTTGTTTTAGGCATGATTAGGATCCTTTTCGTGAGTTTCTTTAAATATCATCCGTCTTTATCATTTTCGATTCATGAAGTCTAAGAACAATGAACACATTGATGATCATCATGGCCATGAAGATGAGCATGGCTGGCGTTTTCGGGTCTCCGGCGGCAGTTAGAATATCCATGCCGAAAATAAAAATGATGCCCGAAATCTGTCCTGCCAAAAGCAGCAACCCCTGTGATGTGGCTTCCGGCGCAGGATACGATATTTCGGCGCTGTACTGAAATCCGATAGGCGCTGCCGCCATAAGAAAAAAGCCGGATATAAAGCATGACGAAAGGAGCAACCCGTAACTGTTGGCAAAGGTTAATCCGATGATTCCGGGAATGGCACCGATCAAAGTCATGACGATAAAAATTTTTCTTTTGCGCAATTTATCGGAAAGAGGCGGCAGCGTCGCGGCGCCGATGATGCCGCCGACCATCATGACCGCCCCGCAGATACCGGCTTCCGTGATGGAAAAGCCCCGCGGTCTGACAATCTGCTCAATCCAGGTCGTCACCGCATTAAAAATTCCTATGGAAATGAAAAATACCATAATCATATAGATCATGTCTCTTTGCTTTAAAATGTGTTTCAAACCGGCAAATACGGAAATCCTTTCTTCATGGCCAGGGGGGCAGGGCGGTGTGGGAGGATGTTCTTTATTGAAAAGAATACAAATACCGGCGCCAATGAGTGTCATGATTCCGTAAAACATCAGCATCTTTTCCATACCGTAAGTCTTGAACAGAAACGGTGTCAATATCATTGCAATAATAATTCCCACAAACTGGGCCAGGATAGAGATACCGGCTTGCGTCGCGCGTTCATGCAGAGGAAACCAGCGAACGCCCACTTTGGTGACGGCATTCAGCACAAAAGGCTGTCCGATGGCAATGCCGATTTGAGCGACAATGATCATATTGTAGCTGGCACCGTAGAATCCTTTTATAAATCCGAAAACCCCCATCAGGACGGCACCGATGCCGATGCCGATCCGAATGCCGTATGTGTCAATGATGTAAGATGCGGGAAAAGATACGAAAAGATAAACGATCATGAAGATCAGAGAAAGCAAATCGATTTGCAGGGGAGGCACATTGTAAAATGTTACCGCTTCACTGGTAATGGGCGCAAACGTGATCCATTGCACCTGCATTAACATATTGATTAAAAAATAAACGAAAAGAATAACCCATCTGTAACGGTACACTTTAATTTCGGATTGCTCCATCTTCGATCCTTTTGTGTTCTGCAGGGCCATCCTGATTCCCGATTATTAAAAAAAGCTTGCTTTTTATAAAAATATGGTTATAAGCGTTAATTTAATGGCATTAAGTTAATACAGTTAAATTATAAAGTCAATGTTTTTTTTCGACTGAATTAAGATGTTTTTCTACGAGAAACCTTGAGGAGGAAAGAAGCGATGAGAAAAAATCTTGTGACGGTCATGATTTGTGTCTTTGCTATGGGAGTCTTCGGCATCACCGCAAAAACACAAAGTCCCTCTAATCCACAAAATCCTATTGTCGGAACATGGAAAACCATCGATGATGAAGGTCAGAACAAAGGAAAAGCATCCTCTTATATCGAAATCTTCGAAAGCAGTGGTGTGTATTCCGGCAAAATTGTCAAACTCCTTCTCGACCCTCACGATAAGATTTGTCATGCATGTAAAGGAAGTCTGAAAAATAAACCGCTCATCGGTATGATTATTTTAAACGGCATCAAAAAGACCGGCGATACGCACAAGAAACTCGGCGAAGAATATACCGGTGGAACGATTCTCGATCCCGATTCCGGAGCGATTTATAAATGCAAAATGTGGGTGAAGGATGACATTTTAACCGCCCGCGGATATATCGGAATCAGCTTGCTGGGCAGGTCCCAGGAGTGGCAGAGAGTTAAATGATTATCAGTGATGAAAGAATCAGCGATAATAAAAAAGGAGGGGCTTTTATGTTTAAATTAAGAATGATTCTTGTAATGTTGATTTTTACTGCTTTGAATGTCGTTCCTGCGCCAGGCTTTGCGTCAACGTATCTTGTCGGAACAGGGATGTATGACATTACCGGACCGGCAGCTGAATGCGGCATGATGGGTTATTTCATGCCTGACCAGAAGACGGAAGGCATCCATACAAGATTAAGATCCCGGGCCTTTGTTGTCGTTGATCCTCAAAGCGGCAAGCGGGTGGCGTTTGTGGTTGCCGAAGCCGGAATCATTCCTCAGGGCATCCATCAGGCGGTGGTCAAAAAACTGTTGATCAAATACGGCGGTCTTTACACGGATAAAAACGTGACCATCAGCGCTACACACACGCATTCAGCTCCCGGCGCCTATTCCCATTACGGCCTGTATAATCTTTCCATGTTTGGATATGACGAAAAACATTTCAACACCGTTGCTGAAGGCATTTATCAGTCCATCGTCAGAGCGCATAGCAATCTCAAACCCGGCAATGTCCGGATCAATAACGGAGAATTGAACAATTGCGGCTGGAACCGTTCACCCCTTGCCTATGAAGAAAATCCGGCCGGGGAAATCGCACAGTACGATTCCAACACGGATAAAACCATGACGCTTCTGCGATTCGTTGCCACGGATGGTTCAGATCTTGGTACGGTTAATTGGTATGCCGTGCATCCCACCAGTCTTGGAAATACCAATAAACTTATCAGCAGTGATAATAAAGGGTATGCTTCTTATTTGTTTGAAAAACAGATCGGGACCAATTATTCGGCGGCTGATACCTTTGTGGCGGCATTTGCCATCAATAATGCCGGAGACGTTTCGCCTAATATTTACTGGGGGTATCCCAATGGCGTTGATGATTTCGATCACATGAAGATCATCGGTGAGTGCCAGTATGAGAAGGCGATTGCGTTGTTTAATGAAGCCGACGTCAATTTGGTCGGGTCCGTCGATTACCGGCTCATGTACGTAGACATGTCGAATCAGTACATTAGTCCCTCCTTCATGCCGGTCGGTCAGACCGGCACTGGAAAAACCTGTGTAGCAGCTATTGGCGCATCCGTTCTGGCCGGCAGCACCGAAGACGGGAAAGGTATCGATATTCCCGAAGGGCTCACTTATCCTTATGATATTTCTTTGCTGGGCAACCCCTTCAAGCTGGCTTTCACGATTTCTCCTCTGGACCAGCAATGTCAGGGTAAAAAGCCCATTGTGCTGCCCACAGGCAGAATCAAATTCCTGGGTATTCCGATGACGCCTGAAGTTCTGCCGGTTCAGATTTTGAAGATCGGCAATCTGGCCATTATCGCCCTGCCGGCGGAAATAACAACAATGGCCGGTCGCAGGTTGCAGGAAACCGTGATGAACGCCTTGGGTGGTCAGGTGGATTATGTGGTGATTGCAGCGCTTTCCAACGCTTATGTTGAGTATGTGGCGACCTATGAGGAATATAACCTGCAACACTATGAAGGCGCATCCACCCATTTCGGCCCCTATACGTTAAACGCTTTCCAGGAAAAATTAGATTATCTTGCACGGGCCATGAAAAATGGGGCACCGGTTAGCCCGGGACCAACGCCGAGAGATATATCGGACAATCAGATTGTCAAAATTCCGGGAGTTGCGTTTGATGACAAACCTGCATCAAAAAGTTTTGGTTCTGTGTATTCCGATGCTGCCGCCTCGTACACGCGAGGCCAAAACGTCAGCGTGACATTTTGGGGAGGACATCCCAAGAACAATTACCAGATTCAGAAAACGTTTTTGAAGGTGGAAAAAATTACCCCGAAGGGAACGGTCACCGTGGCCAACGATTGGGATCCTGAAACACGTTATTATTGGAAACGCTCCGGCGTTGCCAATTCACAGATCACCATTACGTGGGATACAACCCATGCCGAACCCGGAACGTATCGCATCAGGCATTTCGGTCACTGGAAATCCGGTTGGACCGGTGCCATTACACCTTATGAAGGGGTATCGCGAACGTTTACTGTATATTAGATTACCGAAAGGGCAGTGAGTTAAAAAGATTATTGATTCGTCAGGAATCATCGATAACAAAAAAGGAGGGTGCTTTTATGTTTAAATTAAGAATGGTTCTGGTGATGTTATTTTTTACTGCTTTTATGACCATTCCCGCACCGGGTTTTACGTCAACGTATCTGATCGGTTCAGGTGTCTATGATATCACCGGACCGGCGGGCGAAATCGTCATGGAGGGGTTTGCCGTCAGCTCTCAGACAACGGCCGGCATCCATACAAGATTGAGATCACGGGCGTTTGTTATTGGTGATGGTCTAAATCGAGTTGTTTTTGTCAGCGCCGATCTCGGCATGCTCTTTCAAATGGTAAAAATAAAAGTGTGCGAGAAAATTGCTGATGATCCGGTGCTGTCGCAGTATTATGATGAGAAAAATATCCTCCTTTCTGCAACGCACACACATAACGGTCCGGGTGGTTACTCGGGATATTTTCTCTATGACACGACGGTGCAGGGATTTGTCCGGCAGAATTTCAATGCCATTGTGAACGGCATCTTTATGTCCATAAAAAATGCCCACAGCAATTTGAAACCGGGAAAGATATTCATTAACCAGGGTATCATTGAAGGCTGCGGCGGGAACCGCGCCGTCCCAGCCTACAATAATAATCCCGCAGGAGAAAAAGCTCAATACTCAAGCAACACCGATAAAGCCATGACCCTCCTTAAATTTGTTGCCCTGGATGGGGAGGAAATCGGCACCTTAAACTGGTACGCGGTGCATCCGGACAGCATTGGCCCGGACAATCACCTGATTAGCGCAGATAACAAAGGCTGGGCTGCTTATTTGTTTGAAAAAGACAAGGGCACAAATTATCAGGCCTCCAAGACGTTTGTTGCAGCGTTTGCCCAGACCAACGCCGGAGATGTGACGCCGAACATCGGATATAGTCAGGCTCCCCGGCATGTGACCTTTGCCCAAAATCCAAGTCTGAAGAACGCCGTTTTGAAGCAATATAACAAAGCCCAGGCATTGTACAATAACGCATCAGAAGAATTATCGGGGTCCGTTGATTTCCGGCATGAATGGGTGGACACGAGAACCTTGTATGTGGAAGCAGCCGGTACCACAACGTGCGCCGCCGCCATGGGAGCATCTTTTGCCGCCGGGAGTCCGTATGATAATCCAAGCCCGTCTCCGTTGTTTCCGAACGGCACAACTGTTGACAGCTTAAACTGGAATGACAATGCTGCCAGGACTGCTTTAGCAGGATTGCTTGGCGGTGTTTTTGCTTTTGCCTGGCCGGCAACCGCTAATGCAGTTTATCAGGAATGCCATGCGGAAAAACCAATCCTGATCCCAACAGGCGTTGCGCATCTGAACATCAATGGACCGACGATGACGCCACAAATTGTTCCATTGCAGGTATTGAAAATCGGTAATTTGGTCATCGCCGGTGTGCCGGCAGAAGTTACAACGATGGCCGGCCGCCGAATAAAGAAAACCATCCTTTCTTCTCTTGGCTCAATCGGCGTTCATCACGCTGTTGTGGCGTCGCTGGCCAATACCTACACCTCTTACCTGACCACCCGCGAAGAATATGCCGTGCAGTGGTACGAAGGAGCCTGCACGCAGTTTGGCCCCAACGAACTGGCCGGCTTCCAGCAGGAATATACAAAGCTCTGCGATGCTATCGCTGATGGCACGGACGTTGATCCGGGACCGACCCCGGAAGATGTAACGGGGCAAACTGTCGACTTTACTGCGAAGGTTGCATTTGACGACGTACCGATCGGCAAAAATTTCGGGAGTGTTTATACCCAGCCTAAAACAAGTTATGCACGTGGTGAAACCGTGAGCGCTGTGTTCTGGGGAGGACATCCCAACAACGATCTCAGAACCCAGGATACATTCCTCGTTATTGAAAAACTGGTCGGTGGCGTTTATGTTCCTGTTGCGAGAGACTGGGATCCGGAAACGACTTACAACTGGGCGCGCAACTCCATTGCCTATTCCAGAATAACGATTACCTGGGACACCACCACTGCTTCGCCGGGAACTTACCGGATTCGCCATAAAGGGAATTGGAAGTCAGGTTGGACGGGTAAGATCAGCCCGTATGAAGGCGTTACGAATGCATTTGTTTTGAATTAAATGAACATCATTGTAACATGAACAAACACGGGGTTCTGTACCTTTTCGTGCAAAGAGCCCCGTGTTTGTTGAGAGGAAGAATTTATTCCCGGTTTATTTTCCATTTCCATTCAGGGGGATTGTTTGCTGTTTCAGCTATGATAATCCGATGTGTCGAACGACAACGGGCACACCATGGAAGATGGTCTCACCGACAGGACAGCGGCTTTCCACCATAACCAGCAGTTCAGCGATCTTTTCCTCAGGGGCATTGGCCTTGATATGGACGTTCAAGCGGATCTCCTGAAAGCCGGGACGGATGCCCGAATCGCCGTCGAGAAAGCCCCGTGCGTCGATATCGCCCTCAACATCCACGTGGTATTCTGTAAGGTCGATTTTAAGAAGCATGGCGAAAAAACGCGCCGTCATGCATTGGCAAGCCCCCAGAGCGCACAAGAGGGTCTCTGCCGGGTTCATTCCCATATTGGTCCCGCCGAGAACCTTCGGTTCATCAGCGATAAATTTGAATCCCCTGGCTTCGCTTTCCACCATCATTCCCATTTCTTTTAGAACCGAAGCCGCTTTATATGTATGTATTCCCATAATTTCTCCTGTTAAGAATCTATCCATTCAGGCAGCTTACTACAAAATGGAAGACTAAATAAAATCGTTTTTTGTCTGGTTGACTCCCCAGTGTGAGATTACGCACGTTGGAGAATTTATTGCACAAGCTGTGCAAGTTTGTACAATTGCCCAAACAACGGTTCCACCATTATTGGAAAATTCGGTGGATGCCCAGGCATTCGCCGGGATTCCCTGTTTCACTTCACCCTATTATCTTTCATTTGGCTTGATTTTGAACTTCTTTTCTCCGCTGTTATTGCGAATTCCGATTCATCGGGATAGCCCGCCTTCTTATTGTTTTCTGTCGAGCCAGATCTTCATTTCCCTTGACTGGGCGGTGAGTTCGTCGCGGAACATGGGGTGCGCGATACTGATGAGTGCCGCCGCCCTTTCCCAAGTGGGCATGCCTTTGAGCTGGACAATGCCGTATTCCGTGGCCACATACTGTACGATGGAGCGGGGAATCGTGACGATGGAACCGGGACGAAGCGTGGGCACGATCCGGGAATGAACCTTGCCCTCTTTGTCGGTAAAGGTGGAACTCAGAGCGATGATGCCTTTGCCTCCGCGTGAATTAAAAGCGCCGAAGATGAAATCAAACTGGCCTCCTGTGCCGGAGATTTGTGTGATTCCGGCCGACTCGGAGCAGACCTGGCTGAAGAGGTCTATCTCTATGGCATTGTTGATGGCCATCACTTTGGAGTTCACACCGATTACTCTCGGGTCGTTCGTGTAGTTCACCGGATACGAGGCACATGCGGAGTTGTTGTGAAGGAATTCATAGAGCTTCTGCGTTCCCATGGCAAAGGTGTAGACCATCTTGAATCGGTCAATGGTTTTGCTGTTGCCGGTGATCTTGCCTTCGTTGTAGAGGTCCACCACTGAATCCACGAGCATTTCGGTGTGTACGCCCAGGTCCTTCAGGTCGCTCTCGGCAATCATGGAACCGATCACGTTGGGAAGCCCGCCGATGCCGAGCTGCAGGCAGGCGCCGTCTTCAATCTCTTTCATGATGTGCTGTGCGATCTGCACATCTATTTCACTGGGGGTAGCGGGTCGGATTTCCTGCAACGGTGCATTGTGGCCCTCTACGATATAATCCACGCGGGAGATATGCACGGATTCCTGATTTCCACCCAGGCAATGAGGCAAGGATTTGTTGATTTCCACCACCACATTCTTTGCCTTGGTGATGGCCGCTGATGTGATAGAATTGACCATCCCGAAATTGAAGTATCCCTGAGCATCCATGGGACGGGCACTGACAAATACGTAGTCGTAAGTTTTGTATTTTCTTATAACCCGCGGTCCCTGGTGGTACGTAAAGGGAATGTAACTGCATAGCCCCTGCTGATAGAGTTTCCTGCTCACTCCCGAAAAGTGCCAGTCGTTGTAAACGAAGTGCTCGTGCTGAGGGTCTGCCTCGATGAATTGGGGAACCTTGGTAATGCAGACGCCATCAATATGGACATCCTCAAGCTCATGTGTCCTTTGGGCGAGCGCATGATCGATGGCTTCGGGCCTGAGCACGAATTCGCCGAAGAAGATCCGGTCGCCCGACTTGACCATCTGCGCCACTTTCTCGGCGCTGATAAGTTTCTGGTGATACTTTTTTCTGGTAAGTTCTTGCATGGGTCACACCCTTTCTCTCAATTAAAGTTGCTGATCTTTGAGATTTTTCTTCAGCAGAATCTCTCAATCCGATCAGAAAGCGCCCTGAGCCACACAAAAATAACACCAGCCGAAATCAAATGGATTGGATAAGTACCAGCCTTTTTCATAAGGATTATAGAAAGACGGATGTTGTTTGTCAATGTATGTTTGGTACCATGTATGTTTGGTACCATCTTCATTTTTAACTTTCCGGTCAGAACTTCGACAAAGGGATTGTTGAATGGTCGGACGCTTATCTGGATTCCGGCCGATGTGAGATGGCTTTCAATGACTGATGCGGAAGTTTGCCAAGTTCAATGCCGTGAACTTGTAATGATGAAAAATCAGGATGAGAGGCTGTCGCCGCTTTTATAGATTAGGCTTCTTGGTTTTAACGGGTTCTTTATACACTTTCCATTGGTGATTCGGATCACTCACAAAATCCTGATCCACCGCTTTACCATACTGATCTGTTTTAAATTTTCGGACAATCCATCCTCCACGGACTTTTTGTCTATCACTTCTCACATCGTCACCGACAGTTGTTAAGATTTCCCACACTTTAACTCACCATCCTTTATTTCTTGATATATAAGTTCTCTTGTTTTCTTGAGTAATTCTTTTGAGTCCATTAAAACCTCTATGATGTCACGGTTTGAGTCGCACCAGTTTCTTCTCCGATAATCATTATCGGGAAATG
>CAYZLL010000045.1:0-16595 GCA_964479225.1 uncultured Smithella sp. | reverse complement strand
AAAATTTCCAGCAAATCAACCTTCTTTTTTTCCAGACATTGTTTGCCTGTAATCTGACCGATAATTTCTCTTAAAAGCTGTATGAAAGAAAGAGCGGGATTAGTAATTAAAGCGACTTTGTATTTTTCCGGTTCCAGTGAATCAATAATGACGCGAAGAGAAAGGGTTTTGCCAAGACCGACTTCACCGACAATAACCGTCAGGCATTCATTACCTTCTTTAATGGCATAAATAGTTTCGGCGATAACATCTTCCATAGATACGTGACAGTCCACATACATTGAAGAATCGGGAACATTATCGAAGGGTGGCTTAACTAAATTCCAGTATTCACTATACATCTGTCATCTCCCATCAAGCTGTTATGAAACGTATTGAATTGGTCCTTAAATTAAATACCAAAAAAGTTAATGTCATTTTTCATTGTTAAACTGAGCGAACTCAGCGTCACTGCTTAAATACTCGAGTATATCTTCCAGTAAAAACCGCCTCATTTTCCCCAATTTGTAACTTTTAAGTTTATTCTCGTTGACAATTTTTTGCAGGAAACTGCGACTGACCTGAAGCATCTGGCACACCTGATTGGGGGCGAGCATTCTTATAAGCAGAGAATCTTGAAACCGGTAGTTAAATGAAAGCCGACCGTCAGGGGTTAATTTTATATCCAGAGCCGGATCACTCTTTACGCCGCTTAATAATTCTTTTATATATTCTGATTCTTGTAATAAATTGGATTGTTCTTTGGTCATGACGATAGAAATCACCGAAGCGGAATGGTCGGTAAATTGTTCTACAATTTTTTTATCACTGGACCCGGTACCGTCTTCTATGGTGATATCCGTGGCAATAACTTCCGGGGTAATCGTTTGATTCAAATCCGGTTGTGCTACAATAAATTCCGGTATTTTTTGACTGGCCGATTCCTTATTGTTCTCAATGACTGCTCTGGTGATTAATGCTTCGGAAGCGTTCGATTCACTTGTTTCCGGTTGTGCCACGGTCACTTTGATTTCCGGTTGTGCATATTCTCTGCGGCGTTTTACGATACAAATTTTTTCCATATTGCTCCTGAAAGTACTGAAAACACAGAAAACACTTAATGAAAGACTAATGCCAAATCAGTTTTTTCATTAAAAAATAAATTTATAAAATCAAAAAATATCGTCAATAGACTAATGTAAGACATCAGAATTATAATTCAATTCATTGATAATTTAGCTTATTTATTAAGGAAAATCAAGCCAATTTTGTTGTTCTGTGCCCGTTGCACGTGCATTTGAAAAAATATTCTAACCTGCGAAAGGTTATTTTAATTTGAATTCAAAACTTTTATGCCGCGCTGTATCGGATAAATTGTTGCGACGAGACAACAAAGCAAAGCCAGGCCAAAAGAAAAAGTAATCCAGATCAGTTGTAACATGGAAAGATGCTGGCCCTGCAAATTGGCTATCACGATTTGATATACCGGACCGGCTTCCAGAATAATAACAATCCCTGTTAAGCCAAAACTGAGAATCATAAAAAGCAGGCCCCCGAAACTGGTGACGACGTTCGTTGGATTTTCCGACTTGAAATCGACATAAACCGCTCCCAGTCCAATGCCCATCCCCACAATAGCCGGCACAAGGAAAAATGTTGTGATGGATGAAAGAATCATCATGAAATGGGAGACTCCCAGAAGTATATTGGAAGAGATAATGAGAATTTCAGCCAGAATGGTCATCGGGATGTAGTATAGAAAAAATTTAATCCAAAGAAAATCTTTTGCCTGCACCGGTGCCGCCTGCACAATCCAGAATGCTTCGCCTTCCATGCTGACAGCGGGGAAAACAAAGCGGGCTGATATGGCGGAGAGCACGGAAGCCGCCAGGCCAATGTTCAGGAAAGAAAAAACGTTTTGCAGATAAACAGTTTTGATCGGCGAATTATTCAGGGGCAAAACGGAAAAATTATAGATGTAAATGACAATCAAAGACGCCATTAAAAATAATTGAGGCCATTGGGAAGAATCTCTGAAAAAGGTTCTGATTTCCTTAACGGCGAAAGCTTTTGTTTCCCTTGGAAGAAAATTCAGCAAATTTTCCCAATCACGCCCTTTGTATTTTAAGGGAGAAAATAAGCGCTGAGGGGTCGTTTGTGATTTGGAAAAGCCGTTAAAGTATAATTTCTGAGCCAAAAAATTGTTTAAAAAAACCAGCATCAGGGAAAAGGTTACGGTGAGACCCATGTTGAGACTATATTTGCCTGTGTCATTATTGAGCGCGTTTCTGATTGCGTCGGATATCCACGTCGTCGGTAAGATCGGTGAGTCAGGGGTTTGCATCGAGTTCAGGTAAACGACAACCGACGCAAAGCTGTCCGGATTAACCAACTGTTCCGGTCGGGTCAGGCGTAAAACAAAAATCAGACCGATCACCATCACCGCTCCCAGAATAATTAAAACCGTTCTGATCCGGCCGGCGGGAAGTATTTGTGCCCCGAATAAAACGAGTATTGCGCTGAAAGATGAAGCGATCATGCACATGAAAATCATTTCCAGCGGAAAAATCAGATAATAAAGGATATCGGCCCTATAAATTAATCCATAAGATAAAAATATGGGAATACTGAAAGCGAGGATCATCCATGAACTGTCAAATGCGCTGATGATCCAGCGTGAAAAAAATATGTCTTTTGATGAAACGGGAAGGGAATGCAGAAGGGGCAAATCCTGACTCAAATACAGATGCGTCAGACAATTGATAATGTTGCTGAAAAGGATCAGGGTGAAAAATATAATGATGATCATCGATAAAAACTTCATCGCGAGAATATCACCGAAATCCTGCACATTATGAAAATAAGACAGTACGCGATAGGCAATAACGAAAATACCGATCCAGAAAACCAGCCCGATTGTGCCGAACATCGCAATGCGCGCCCAGTTGTTTTTTTTATTCCCCTGCCTTAAACTGTTGACCGAGGATAAAACACGCGGTCGTATTAAAGAAAGGATGGTGTTCATATAAAGGTATTCTCTTTGATGATGGTGAGAAACACTTCCTCCAGTCGGGCCTCTCCCAGTTTTGCAATACGCTTCAACTCCTCCAGGTTGCCTTCCGCCAGAAGAGAACCTTTATGAATCAGACCGATACGATGGCATAAATCTTCGGCGATGCTCAACGTATGTGTCGAAATAAAGACCGTTATGTTTTGGGCCGCCAGTTCTTTGAAGATGTCTTTAACCATGTGAACCGCTTCCGGATCCAGACCGACCATCGGTTCGTCAATAATCAATATCTGCGGATCATGTAAAAGCGCGGCTGCAATAATCAGTCTTTGCTTCATGCCATGAGAATAAGCTTCAATTAACTCATCTGCCCAGTCCCAGAGCGCGAACTGCTGTAAAAGATTTTTCGCTCTTTGAGGAAATGAATCAGGGTTTACATGGTATAGATCTGCGGAGAATTTCAAAAATTCCATTCCGGTCAGTTTTTGATATAAAAATGGTCTGTCGGGAACGAAACCGATCATTTTTTTTCCTGATACCGGATCTTTGGCCATGTCCCGGCCTCCGATAAAAATACTGCCGGAAGTCGGAGATAATATGCCGCCCATCATGCGGATGGTTGTCGTTTTTCCTGCGCCGTTGGGTCCTATAAAACCATAAATTTCACCGGCTCTGACATGTAAACTGAGTTTGTTTACGGCAAGGGTCGTGCCGTAATCCTTGGTAAGTTCAGAAATTTTAATCATTGCTTTGTTCCATAACCTCCAGTTTTATCCTGCCGATAATACCCATTAAATTCAATTGCCGGTCGGTTTCACCCCGGATGAGCCGGACATGAGTGACATCAGCCGGTACTTGATTGAACACGGCGTCGGCGGTGATCCACTGGTCCAGATAAAACACACACCAGGCGTGATAATAAAATCGACCGCGCAGATAAACCAGGCCGGCTTCCGATTGGGCCGGTATGCCGGCCGCACGTAACAGGGCAACGGCAAGAACAGCATGTTCATTGCAATCGCCGGATTTGTTTTTCAGGACCTCCCGTGCATTGGGCACAGACAGGGTCGGTCTTTTTTCAAGATGACGATGGACCCAGGCGATAATTTTTACAGCTTTCTGGCGGGTCGTATCTGTTGGTTTGATGATCTCCGGCAATTGTTTTTTGATCTGCGGGTCGTCGGATTGGATCAGGAAAGAAGGTTTAAGATATAACGCAACACCAGCAGGAAAATCTTTTTGATTATTGGTTGAATCTTTGAGAGTTTCCCTGGTGACGGTCAGAATGTCGTTATGATATGCTTGTCTGTCACCGTTGAGGAAAAGATCGTTGCTGATCCCGCTGACTCTTATTTTGATTTCATTGAGCTTTTCCGGCTCTTTGATTTGAAAGTTAGATGCGATAGAAGCGATCTCCGTCATATCGAAACTTGTTGCCTGATCCATGCCCGCAAGCGCTTTTTCTTTGCTGGTTTTTTCCATCGAAAGCCCCAGGATTCCCGTTTCTTTTAAAACATTGCCTTCTTGATCAAGCCATGCACAATTTTTTGCTCCCATAAAATCAGCACAATATTTTTTTGTTAAAACACGTTTGCCCATCACGGGTATGATTTCATCGGCATTCCTCGTCACCTTGATGAGTCGAATAGACATGGTTGAGGGATCGAATAAACTGAAATTACGGGTCGTTTCGGTATCCAATTTATTCTGAAAAGCGGCTTCGTAGATACTGCCGCCGAGATGAGGAATCTCCTTCAGAGCAATTTCGATCTTTTCCTGCCTGTCCGCTGATCCGGTCAATAAAATCAGTTTATTTCCTGCCACATGACCCTTGGCATGGAAGCTGAAAATGCTGGAATTCAGATTAAAATCAAATGATGCAACCGTCATGTCGGAGTTGAGAACGCCTTCAGTCAGGATATTGAGCGCCTGTGTTACGCCCATCATGTTAATTTCCATGAGGACTTTTTCTTTGAACTGAAACCGGTTATCCTTTTTCGCCAGCGTGCGATGGATAAATCCAATCTTTTGGTTATTTTGCAATATATTCATCCAGATGTCTTGAGGCTGCTGTGATTTGGAAAATTGCACCTTGATGACCGGTTCATGATCTTTTTGAAAAAAATCGAGACGGATGAACAGCAGAGAAAAAAAAGCGATGGTGACGCCTATTCCTAAAACAACATTCCATTTTATTTTGCGCATAAAAAGATGAACCTAAGAAATCGTAATCATTGTAAATAATATACATACTCCATTCAACGTATGCAACAGCAAAACGATAATTATTTTTCATTTGTTTTTGTATAAAAATTAAAGATTTATTGACAAGTGTAGTCAATTGATATATCAAAAAAATCATTTTTGCGGGCAACCGTGTGATGATAAATTCGTTTGTAATTATTTTATTTTATATTAATTTTAAATGCTCTTAAGAAAAGATCAATCTATATGAAAAATGACAGTATCATCGCTCCCGAAGGTTATCCTTTTATAGTTTTCTCTCTCATTATTACCGTTTTTGTCGCCATTCTGGGTAGAAACTGCTGGTTGCTGAGTTTTTTTGCTCTGTTGACCGTTTTTATCGTGTGGTTTTTCCGCAATCCGGAAAGGTTTTTTCAGGAAGAGGAAAAAGTCTTAATCTCTCCTGCTGATGGCAAGGTCATCAAAATAGAAAATACGGAAGGCCCGGGAGCAATATCCGGAAAATTCAAGAAAATCAGTATCTTTATGAATGTTTTTAACGTTCATGTGAATCGGGCGCCTTATGGAGGAACCATCGAGGCGATTGATTACCACGAAGGTAAATTTTTATCAGCTAATCTGGATAAGGCATCACTTGATAATGAACGTAATGCATTAATGATTCGTACCGGAGATGGACGCATGATCTGGACGGTTCAGATCGCCGGTTTAATTGCACGCCGTATCGTTTGCTGGGTCAAACCGGGTGACAGGATCGGAAAAGGTGAACGATTTGGTTTAATTCGTTTCGGTTCTCGTGTCGATATTTATTTGCCGGAAGATTCAAAAATTTCAGTGAAGCTGAATGATAAGGTTAAGTCAGGTCAAACCATTTTGGGTTATTTGTCATGAGTATGATCAATTCTCCGCAGAGAATCCGTATGAAAAAAGGCATTTATCTTTTGCCGAATTTGTTTACGTCGGCCAGCCTGTTTTGCGGATTCTATTCCATGATTGCTTCTTTTAAAGAGCATTTTGTGCCGGCAGCCATTGCCATTCTCGTCTCAGTTGTTTTCGACGGGCTGGATGGCCGTGTTGCCCGTCTGACCAATACAACCAGTAAATTCGGCGCGGAATATGATTCCCTGGCCGATGCAATAGCTTTTGGTGTTGCGCCGGCTTTGCTGGCCTATAGCTGGTCTTTGTCCATTTACGGGAAATGGGGATGGATCGTTTCTTTCCTGTTTGTGCTTTGCGGCGCCCTGCGATTGGCCCGCTTCAATATTCAAATCGGGATTATTGAAAGTAGTGTATTTAACGGGCTGCCCATTCCGGCTGCTGCTTCAGTTGTCGCAACCACCATCATTTTTTTTGATTACGTCGGGGCTGAGGGAAAATTTCATAATCTTTTTATAATGATTTTTGTTATTGCCATATCCTTGTTAATGGTCAGCAGCGTCAAGTATTACAGTTTTAAAGACATGACTCTCCTGGCGCGCAAGCCGTTCACCATTTTCTTCTGGTCAACGGTTTTGCTGATTATTATTGTGGCCGAGCCCGAAATCATGTTTTTCGTCATCATTTTAGGTTATACGATTTCCGGTCCAATCTGGTGGGTTTTAAAACTTTTCGCAAAAGATAAACCAGCCGTGAACAATGCCGGTCCCAACGAAACAAAATGATCATATATTGTATTAAAATAATATGAGATTAACCGGAGGTGAACTCAGGGGCAGAACTTTACGTTTCCCCGCGGGATCGAAAGAAAGACCGACATCCGATTTTTTGAGAGAAGCGCTTTTTAATTTATTGGGGACACAACAGGATAAGTTGTTTCTCGACCTCTTTGCCGGATCGGGAAGCGTAGGCCTGGAAGCCGTCAGCCGCGGAGCAAAAGAAGTTTATTTCCTGGAAAAGAATTCTAATCTGGCGACGGTCATTGAAAAAAACATTCAGGCGTGTCGTCTGGAAAACAAATGTTCTGTCATTAAAAGTGATATTGAGAAAGGATTGAATCAGCTTTTAAAAAAAAATTATGTTTTTGACGTTATATTTGCCGATCCCCCTTACAACCGGAATTTAGTGGAAAAAACTCTGGACCTCTTAAACAAAAATGAAATTTTTAATAAGGACAGCATAATTGTAATACAGCATTCCAACAAAGAAGGTTGTTCAGAATTTGCGGGTAATCATCTTTATTGGACAGATCAAAGAAAATACGGCGAGAACGCCTTGACTTTTTTTAAATGGAGAGAAAATGATGCAGGATAATTTTACAAAGAGAATCGCAATTTACCCTGGTTCATTTGACCCGATTACCAACGGTCATGTGGATATTATCAAAAGAGCAGTGCGGATGTTTGATGAAATTATCGTGCTGATCGCTTTTAATCCGAATAAAACATATCTTTTTTCGGTTGAAGAAAGAATGGAAATGATCCGGGAGAATTTTAAGGAATCGCCGGAAGTCAGGGTCGATTGTTATTCCGGCCTTTTAGTTGATTATATGAAAATGAGCGGTGCAAATATTATTTTGCGCGGGATGCGGGCTCTTGCGGATTTTGAATATGAATTTCAGATGGCTTTGATGAATCGTCGTCAGACAAAAAATATCGAAACCGTATTTCTGATGAGCGGCTTTAAATGGTTTTATACAAGTTCAAAATTGATCAAAGAAGTTGCGGGTCTCGGAGGGTCTGTAAAGGGGATGGTCCCGGATAATGTTCATCAAAAACTATTGGAAAAATATACGACAGGCAGCAAGGGCTGATTTTCGCGACACGCGATTTCAAGATAAGCATATCAGGAGAAAAGATCAATGGGCGGCATTTTTGGAGTTGTAGCTTCGGATAATTGTGCAAAGACACTTTTTTACGGAACGGATTATCATTCTCACCTGGGAACGGAGAACGGTGGCATGGCGATATTAGGCGCCAAAGGCTTTTACAAAACAGTGCACAGCGTGTCCCAGATGCAATTCAAATCACGATTCGTTGACGATTATAAAAAGCTGGAAGGCAATTTCGGCATCGGCGCTATTGATGATGACTCTCCGCAGCCGTTGATTTTTCGCTCAAAATTCGGTGTTTATGCCGTCGCCGCCACGGGGATGATTTCCAATAAAAATGAGCTGGTGAATGAACTGCTCAATGAAGGGGCTTCCTTCGGAGAAATGGCCGATGGAGGCGTGAATAACGCGGAAATCGTTGCCTGCCTGATCAATCGTGGTGATAATATTGTGGAGGGAATCGCCTCCATGCGTGGTGCCATCGAAGGATCCATCTGCGCATTGGTCCTGACGGAAGAAGGGATTTACGCGGCAAGAGACAAGTATGGACGTTTTTCTTTAGCCGTGGGTAAAAATAAAAACCCACAGGAAAAGAAGTCGTATGTCGTGGCCACGGAAGCGAGCTCCTTTGAAAATCTCGGTTATGAACTGGTGCAATTTTTAGGTCCGGGAGAAATTGTGTTATTGACCCCGGACGGCATTAAATTCATGAAACCGGCGGGAGAGGGAAAAAAGATATGTTCTTTTTTGTGGATTTATACCGGTTATCCATCCTCCTCTTACGAAGGAATCAGTGTGGAAGGCACCCGGGAGCGATGCGGCGCTTATCTGGCCAAACGGGATAATGTTCAGGCTGATTTTGTTTCGGGTGTTCCCGATTCCGGTGTCGGTCATGCCATCGGATACGCGATGGCATCGGGCATCCCTTATCGACGGGCGCTCGTGAAATACACTCCCGGCTATGGACGCAGCTATACACCGCCGACCCAGGAAATCAGAGACCTGGTAGCAACGATGAAACTTTGCGCAGTGCGCGATGTCATCCAAGGCAATCGCATTATCATCTGTGACGATTCGATTGTTCGCGGAACACAGTTAAAAAATTTAACCATTAAGAAATTATGGGATAACGGTGCGAAGGAAATACACGTTCGCCCGGCTTGTCCGCCACTGATGTATCCGTGTATCTATGCATCTTCAACAAGATCAACCAGTGAGCTGGCCTGCCGCAAAGCGATACGTGATCTTGAAGGAAAAGACCTCGAAAACCCCGCTGAATATCTGGATACAAATTCGGTGAAGTATGCGCAAATGGTTGACTGGATACGTCGTGATATCAACGTGACCTCGCTGAGATATTTAACAATTGAAGATATGATTGCCGCCATAGGTCTTCCGGCGGATCAGTTATGTTTGCATTGCTGGCAGGGTAAATAATTCCGGCTTCAGATTCATAGCTTCAATGATTGAACTATTCCTGGAAAGTTGACTTTTGTGGAACATCTATCTTTCATCAAAAGAAAAAAAACGAAGACAATCAAACTGGGCGGTTTATCCATCGGGGGAAAGTCTCCCATCCTTGTGCAATCCATGACGAATACGGACACGCGCGATGTCAAAACCACTGTCCGGCAGATCCATAGGCTGGAAAAAGCGGGCTGCGAAATCGTTCGCGTTGCCGTTCCGGATCGGGAAGCGGCCGACGCCATTGCGGCGATAAAAAAGAAGATCAATTTGCCATTGATTGCGGATATTCATTTTGATTACCGTTTGGCCATCGCCGCCATCAGGAATGGTGCGGATGGCATCAGAATCAATCCGGGCAATATTGCCAGGGATAAGATCGGTGAAATTATCAGGGCGGCAAAAGAAAGAAAAACGGTCATTCGTATTGGCGTTAATTCCGGGTCACTGCAAAAGGATTTGTTGAAAAAATATGGCGGGCCGACAGCCGCGGCACTGGCCGAAAGCGCCTTGGAGAGTATAAAGTGTTTTGAGGATCACGATTTTAATTTCATCAAGTTGTCGCTGAAATCATCAAACGTCCCTACGATGATCGAAGCTTATCGCGCGATTTCAGCCCGGACCGATTATCCGTTGCACTTGGGCGTGACGGAGGCAGGATCACTGGTCAATGCCGCGATAAAATCTGCCGTGGGCATCGGAACACTTCTACATGAAGGCATTGGCGATACCATCCGGGTTTCTGTCACCGGAGATCCTGTTTCAGAAATTCCTTTGGCTTACGGAATTTTGCGGGCCTTAAATATCAGAAAAATCGGACCGGAGATTATTTCCTGCCCGACGTGCGGACGCTGCCAGGTTGACCTTTTAGGACTCTCTGATAAAATAGAAAAGTCGCTTACCGGTGAAAAGGAATATTTAAAGATTGCTCTGATGGGCTGCGTCGTTAACGGGCCCGGTGAAGCAGCTGATGCCGATATCGGTTTGGCCGGCGGCAGGGGACAGGGCGTTATTTTTAAGAAGGGGAAGCTCTGGAAAAAAGTAGCAGAAAAAGATTTTGCAAAAGTATTACTCAAAGAGATCAATGTGATGATGAACGAAAGGAAGAAAGTTTAATGCGATATTCAGAAATGTTTTTACCCACGGTAAGAGAAGTACCTTCCGATGCGGAAGTAACCAGTCACCAGTTAATGATCAGAGCCGGTATGATCCGGAAATTAACCAGCGGCATCTATTCGTATCTGCCTTTGGGTTACCGGGTGATTCGCAAGCTGGAACAAATCATTCGGGAGGAAATGAACAGAGCCGGAGCGCAGGAAGTTTTTATGTCCACCGTCCAGCCGGCGGAATTGTGGCAGGAGTCGGGGCGCTGGGTTCATTATGGCAAAGAGCTGCTCCGATTTAAAGATCGTCATGATCATGAATACTGCCTGGGGCCGACTCATGAAGAGGTCATCACATCTTTGGTGCGCAATGATATCAAGACTTATCGTCAGTTGCCCCGTAATCTTTATCAAATTCAGACCAAATTCCGTGATGAAGTGCGTCCGCGTTTCGGTGTCATGCGCTGCCGTGAATTCGGCATGAAAGACGCTTATAGTTTTGATGTTGATGAAACGGGCGCGGAAAAAAGTTACGAAAAGATGTTTAACGCATATAACAATATTTTCCGCCGTTGTGGTTTGCAATTCCGACCGGTGGAGGCTGATTCCGGTAGTATCGGCGGCAAATATTCGCATGAGTTTATGGTCATGGCCGATTCCGGTGAAGACGCGATGGCCTTTTGCGAGAAATGTTCCTATGCGGCCAATCTGGAAAAGGCGGAGGTCGCGTGTCCGGAACGGAAAGAAATATTGGAGAATGACCGGGCTTTGCTGGAGGAAGTGCATACGCCCGGGGTCCGCACGATAGAAGAAGTCAGCGATTTCCTGAAAGTCAATCCGCGCAATATTGTAAAGACGCTGATCTTTAACGGCGACGGCAAGCCTTATGCCCTGCTGATTCGCGGCGATCAGGAAATCAATGAAATCAAAGTCAAGAATTACCTGAATGTTGCCGAACTGGAGCTCGCTTCCGATGAAATGATCAGTGCCGTTACCGGTGCGCCGCGGGGATTTGCCGGTCCCGTGAATATCAAAGCGCCGATTTTGATAGATTATTCCGTAATCGACATGGTTAATTTTGTGACAGGCGCCAATAAGGAGGATTATCATTTCAAGAATGTGAATATCGGCAAAGATTTTAAAATGGAGGCTTTTGCCGATTTTCGTGTAGTTACCGAACAGGATCAATGCCCCCGATGCGGTGGCGATATCAAACTAGCCCGGGGCATTGAAGTCGGACATGTTTTCAAATTGGGAACAAAATACAGCAAAGCGATGAAAGCGGTTTTTCTGGACAAAGACGGTCAGGAAAAAATCATGATCATGGGCTGCTATGGAATCGGAATCGGCAGGACGGTAGCCGCCGCCATTGAACAGAATAACGACGAAAACGGCATTGTCTGGCCCATGCCGCTGGCACCGTATCAGGTCATCATTACGCCGGTCAATGTGAATGAAATATCGCTTAAGGAAACGGCGGAATTTTTATATAATGATTTCATTGCGGAGGGGATCGAAGCCATTTTCGATGATCGCGATGAACGGGCCGGAGTCAAGTTTAAAGACGCGGACTTGATCGGCATTCCCCTGCGGATTACGGTGGGACGCAAAGACCTTGCCAACGGCAATGTTGAATTTAAAATCAGAAAAACCGGTGAAGTGCAGTCATGCCCGCTTGAACAGATTGTGAAAAGGGTAAAAGAAATTATTACACAGGAATTGAGTTCCAATCCATCATAGCCTGCAAATGGAAACATAATGCTACGTATCAGTGACATTCTTGATAAAGCTCAGACCTATCTTCTGCCGGAAGATCTGGAAATGATCGAGAAAGCTTATATTTACTCGGCATCCGTGCATCAGGGGCAGGTCCGGTTATCCGGGGAGCCGTATCTCACGCATCCCATGGAAGTCGCCGGCATCCTGACGGATATGAAAATGGATGCCGCGACGATTATCAGCGGCCTGTTGCATGATACCATCGAAGATACGCTGACAACCGCGGAGCAACTGGAAAAAGAATTCGGCAAAGACGTAGCTTTCTTGGTCAGCGGCTTAACCAAATTGAGTCGCATTTCTTTCGGTTCTCAGGAAGAGCGCCAGTCGGAGAATTTCCGTAAAATGATTCTGGCAATGTCCGCCGATATCCGGATTCTGCTGGTGCGCCTCGCGGACAGAATTCACAACATGAGAACCCTGCAATACCATCCCAAAGACAAAAGAACCTATATTGCCAGAGAAACGATGGATATATACGCGCCACTGGCCAATCGACTCGGCATTAATTCCATGCGGATGGAACTGGAGGATTTGTCTTTTCAGTATATTGCTTCGGATGCTTATAATGAATTAACCTCCAAAATTACCAAGTCCACAGAAGCCCGCTCTAAATATACGGAAGAAGTCAAGAGCATCATCGCCAATGAACTGCAAAAACAGTCTATTAAAGGAAAGGTCGAAGGAAGGGCTAAACATCTTTACAGCATTTACAAGAAAATGCACGAGCAGCACATCAATTTCGACGAAGTGTATGATCTGATCGCTTTCCGCATCATCCTTGATTCGGATCAGGAAAAAAGCTGCTATGAAGTTTTAAGCATGGTGCATGCGCTCTGGAAACCCGTACCCGGAAGATTCAAAGATTACATCGCAATGCCCAAAGCCAACAACTATCAGTCACTCCATACAACGGTGATCGGGCCTTACGGAGAACGGGTGGAAATTCAGATCAGAACCAGAAATATGCACGAATGGGCGGAAAAGGGGATTGCGGCTCACTGGCGCTATAAGGAAGGGCGTGCCTATAAAGACGATGAAGACAATCAGATTAAAAAATTAAGGGAAGTTCTGGAAATGCAGCAGGACGTCAAAAATCCCCAGGAATTCATGTCTGATCTGAAACTGGCTTTATTTCCGGAAGAGGTTTACGTATTTACGCCACACGGTGATGTCAAATCTTTTCCCAAGGGCGCTACGCCGATTGATTTCGCCTACAGCATCCATACGGATGTCGGCAACCAGTGTATCGGCGCGAAGGTGAATCGCAGTATTGTTCCCCTGAGATATAAACTGCAAAACGGTGACCGTGTGGAAATCATCACGCAGGCCGGTCACCATCCCAGCAAAGACTGGCTGAAAAATGTTGTCACGACCCGAGCCATTTCCAAAATACGGAACTGGATTAATCTGGAGGAAAAGAAAAGCAGTATGACGCTGGGCAAGGAATTGCTGGAGAAGGAATTCAAAAGGAACCATTTGAAATTCAGCAATTGTCAGAAGTCGGATGACATGAACAAAGCCTTGGACGGTTGTTCTGTGAACCAGTTGGATGATTTGATTTCACAGGTCGGATTGGGCCGGATTTCGCCCAAACGCGTTGTTCATTATTTTATCAGCGGTGAAGAAGCGGAAGCCAAAGAACCGGTTAAAGAAAAAATTAAAACCAAAAAAACGGCTTCATCATCCATGGGGGTGTCGCTTCTGGGGATTGAAGATCCGGATGATATCATGGTCAACTTTGCCAAATGCTGTAATCCGATTCCCGGTGATGATATCGCCGGTTATATTTCCCGGGGCCGTGGCGTGATCATCCATACCGGAAATTGTCCCTACATCAAAAGAATGGACAAGGAAAGAATCGTTAACGTGCAATGGAACACCAGGGAAGATCACACTTATCCGGTGAATATCAAAGTGATCTGTGATGATATTAAAGGAATTCTCACTGAAATCAGTTCGATCATGTCCTCTTTTGACGTCAACATCAGTTACGCGCAGGTGGAAACGGAAAATCTGGTTGCCACCTGTACTTTTGTTATCGATATCAGTAATTTGCCGCAGCTTAACCAAATTATTTCTGCAATAAAACAATTAAAATTTGTTAAATCTGTCGAATGGCTGCATCATTTTTAAAAAAATGATGCAATTTATTTGATTGTTGACAAACGAAGGGACTCTGCTATAAGCAAGCGCTGATTTGATGAAGGTGATATTTATGTTTGCAAATAAAAAGCTATTGATCATCCTGAGTGTCCTGATGCCGCTTCTGTTTTGTATTTTTTTCGAAGCATCGGCTGCCGAAAAGAAAATGATTATATTAATCGATCCGGCACACGGCGGCAAGGATGCCGGCCTGACCCTCAGCAGTGATGTGGGTGAAAAAGATGTCACGCTGGCCGTTGCTTTATCAATACAGAAAGAACTGGCAGCGGAAAATAAAATGCAGGTTGTTTTAACCCGTGATCAGGACAAAGCGCTTGATCTGGAGGATCGCAAAGAAGTGATCGAGAAAATTAAACCTGATTTTCTCATCAGCTTGCATGTGAATGGAGGATTCGGCAAAGAGGCCGCCGGATTTGAAATCTATTATCCGGAATGCAGCGAAAAAACGCCAACAGATAACAAGACCGCTAAAGCAGCGAAGACAAATTTGCAGAACAAATGTCAGAGTGATTCTTTAAAAATGGCAAAAATTGTTCAGGAAAATATGAACAATTTGTTTCCGCGCAAGGGCAGGGGATTAAGGAAGGCTGACTTACCTTTAACAGACGGTCTTCAGATTCCGGCTTTGTCCGTGGAAATGGGTTTTACCACGAATGCCGGGGATAAAAAGAAATTGCTTGACGCGAAGACGCAAGCGGAAATCGCCAGGGCGTTGGCCAAGAGCATCAAAACATTCAGCAGGTGATTCGTGGTCAAAAGAAAATCAGGCCGAAAATTTAACGAACTCCGGCCGATAAAAATTACCAGTCATTATTTAAAAAACGCTGCCGGTTCGGTTTTGGTCGAATTCGGCAACACCCGTGTTCTTTGCGCGGCTTCTCTGGATGAAAAACCCGCACCTTTCCTGAGAAATACGGGGAAGGGATGGCTGACGGCGGAGTATTCCATGCTGCCCATGTCCACCCATACCCGAACAGCACGAGAAGCTGCACGGGGGAAAGTGGGCGGACGGACGCACGAGATTCAAAGAATGATCGGCCGGTCTCTGCGGGCCGTAACGGATTTAACCGCTTTTGGCGAAAGAACAATTTATATCGATTGCGATGTGATTCAGGCTGACGGGGGAACAAGGACAGCGTCAGTGACCGGCGCGTTTGTTGCCCTGGTGGATTTATTTAAAAAAATGCGCGAAGAAGGCACCATCAAGGAAATTCCCGTCCATGATTTTTTATCAGCGGTTAGTGTTGGCATCATTGATCATCAGATTATGCTTGACCTGGAATACAAAGAAGATTCCCGCGCGGAAGTGGATATGAATTTTGTCATGACCGGCTCCGGTCATTTTATCGAAGTGCAGGGAACCGCGGAGCAGATTCCTTTCAGCAAAGAACAAATGTTGAAGATGACCGAAATGGCCGAAAGCGGCATTAAAAAAATTATTAAACAGCAGAAAAAAATTGTCGGTGAACTCAAAAGATGAAAATAGTTTTTGCTTCCGGCAACGAAGGCAAGGTAAAAGAAATCAGAGAAATGCTGGAAGGAATGGGCGTTGAATTAGTTTCTTTAAAAAATTATGCCGGAGCACCGGAAATTGTCGAGGACGGAAAAACTTTTCTGGAGAATGCTTTAAAGAAAGCCAGGACGATTTCGGCGTTTACAGGCGAAACCGTCCTGGCGGATGATTCCGGCTTGATGGTCGAGGCGCTGGGAGGAGAACCCGGGATTTATTCGGCGCGTTATGCGGGAGAAAAGGCAACAGACGATGACAATATCGATCTGCTGCTGTCCAGACTGAAAAATATTTCACAGGAAAAAAGAACCGCTTTCTTCTGTTGCGCGCTTGTTTTATACAGAACCGACGGCAGCTATGATTCCTTTGAATCAAAATGGCCGGGAATGATTATTGATGATCGCCGCGGTGATAACGGATTCGGTTACGATCCTGTTTTTTATGTGTCGGAACTGAAAAAAACCGCCGCCCAAATGCCGCCGGAATTGAAAAACAGAGTCAGTCATCGGGGGCAGGCTTTTGCCAAACTCAAAAGTGCCCTTGCAGCGAAGTTAGAAAATAAAATCGGGGCGTAGCGCAGCCTGGTAGCGCGCCTGCTTTGGGAGCAGGATGCCG